>NZ_DATJWR010000019.1:0-5625 GCF_035501035.1 Paraburkholderia sp. | reverse complement strand
CCGCGCCCGCGCTTTTCGAGGCGCTGTTGCAGGCCCCAGATCTCGCGCATGTCCGACGAGTAGCGGCGATGGATCGCGAGCTTCTCTGTTTGCGCGTCGATCACGTCGTCCATCGCGCGGTGCAGCGCCGGAACCGGGTATTCGTCCGCGGCCGTGTACTGCTGCCAGCGCTGCTGCACGTCGTGCCACAGGAGCGTGGCGAACAGGAAGCCCGGCGACACCGGCTTGCCCGCGCGCACGCGTGCATCCGTGCTCGACAGCGCGAGCGAGATGAAGCGCTCGCCGTGCGGCTGCTCGAGAATCACGTCGAGCAGCGGCAGGAGGCCATGATGGAGCCCCTCCTTGCGCAGCCACCTCAGGCACTCCAGCGCGTGGCCCGAGAGCAGCAGCTTGAGCATCTCGTCGAAGAGCCGCGCGGCCGGCACGTTGTTCATGAGATCGGCGAGCTCCTTGATGGGCTCGCGCGTGCGCTCCTCGATTTCGAAGCCGAGCTTCGCCGCGAAGCGCACGACGCGCAACATGCGCACCGGGTCTTCGCGATAACGCGTGGCCGGGTCGCCGATCATGCGCAACAGGCGCGCGCGCATGTCGGCCATCCCGTTGTGATAGTCGAGCACGGTCTGCGTGGCCGGGTCGTAGTACATCGCGTTGATCGTGAAGTCGCGCCGCGTCGCGTCCTCGTGCTGCTCGCCCCAGACGTTGTCGCGCAGCACGCGGCCGCTCGAGTCGACGGCGTGCGTCTTGCGATCGAGCTCGTCGCGGCGCATGCGCTTGCCCGGTGCGCTCGCCGCTTCGGCTTCCGGCGGGGCGTCGACGAGCGCGCGAAACGTCGAGACTTCGATGATTTCCTGGCCGAACTGCACGTGCACGATCTGGAAGCGCCGGCCGATGATGCGCGCGCGCCGGAACAGCTTCTGGACCTGGTCGGGCGTGGCGTCGGTGGCCACGTCGAAGTCCTTGGGTGCGACGCCGAGCAGCAGGTCGCGCACCGCGCCGCCCACGATGAACGCACGGAAGCCCGCCTGCTGCAGGCCTTCGGTCACGCGCACGGCGTTGCGCGAAATGAGCGCGGGGTTGATGCCGTGGACGTCGGCGGAAAGGAGGACGGGGGTGGCCGGATCGGCTGCGCCCTTGCCGGCGCGCGGCTTCGTCGCTTTCTGCGCGCTGGCCGGCTTGCGGCGCGCGCGCGTGCTGGCGGAGCCGGCGTCCGCGCTTTCATGCGCGGCGGCCGGGGCTTCGGTGTCTTGCGCCGCTGCGGCGTCGCCATGGCCCAACAGCTTGCGGATGAGTTTTTTGATCACGAGGCTTGGAACAGATCGAGGATGCGCCAGCCCGCTTGTTGCGCGTGAGCGCGCAGGGTGTCGTCGGGGTTGGTGGCGATCGGGTCGGTGACCTTTTCGAGCAGCGGAATGTCGTTGTGCGAGTCGCTATAGAAGTAGCTGTGCTCGAAATCCGACCAGCTCTTGCCGAGCGAGGCGAGCCACGCTTCCACGCGCACGATCTTGCCTTCGCGGTAGCTGGGCGTGCCCGTCGGCCGGCCGGTGAACGCCGATGCCGGATGGCCGTCCACCGTTTCGACTTCGCAGGCGATCAGCTTGTCCACGCCGAAGGCCTCGGCGATGGGCGCCGTGATGAATTCGTTCGTGGCCGTCACCACGCAGCACAGGTCGCCCGCTTCCTTGTGCTCTTTCACGAGCTCGACGGCGGCCGGCAGGATGGTCGGCTTGATCACCTCGTGCATGTACTGGTCGTGCCAGGCCTTCAGCTGCGCGCGCGAATATTTCGCGAGCGGCGTGAGCATGGCGACGAGGTAAGCGTGGATGTCGAGCACGCCGGCCTTGTAGTCGGCGTAGAAGCGGTCGTTCTGCTCGGCGAAGCGCTCGCCGTCGACAATGCCGAGCTTCACCATGAAGCGGCCCCATTCGTGGTCGCTGTCGGTGGGGATCAGCGTGTGATCGAGATCAAAAAGTGCAAGGTTTGCCATGGGCGCTCATTTTACTTGAAGCGGGTGATGCCGTTGCTGGTACCGGATGGCGGCGACGGCGCGGCGGGGTCCTCGGACGCGTTCGGCGCGCTCGCGCCAGGCGGCGCGGGAGCGGCTCGAGGCACGTGGTGCGGGTCGTTTCCGGCGGAGTTCGTGTTCTGATCGTGCGTGGCGGGCGTGCCGGTGGGCGATTCGGTGGTCGTTGCGTTGGCCGATCCGGTGAGCGATTCGCTGGCCGATTCCGAGGTCGATTCCGAGGCCGATTCCGAGGCCGATTCCGAGGCCGTTCCGGCGGCGGGGGCAGCGTGCTCATCCGGCGCGTTGCCTGACGGGGCGCCCGCCGCCGTGGCGGGCGCAGCCGCACCGGCCGGCGGATCGAGGTCGCCGCGCAACTCGCCGGTCATCTCGTTGCTGACGTCGGCTTCGACTTCGCCCTTGAGCTCGGCGCCCAGTTCCTTGTGGACGACGTGACGGTATTTGGCCCCCAATTCGCCCTCGACGTTGTCGGTCGGCTTCTTGAACGGCACCGGCAGCGCGGGGCGCGCCTGCAAGGCGGGCGGTTTCGGCGCCTCGTAGGGCTCGGCGGCGGTGGGTTCGGGCGCGGGGCTTTGCCGCGCACTGTCACTGGCACTCGTATTCGATGCCGACGGCGCGGACGGCGCTTCGTCCGCATTCGCCTGCGCGGCAGCTTCGCCGCCGGCCTGGCCGCCTCGTCCGCTGTGCGGCTCGGCGTTCACTTCGCCGGCCGGTTCGCTTTTTGCGTCGCTGCTTGCTGCGCCGTTCGCACTGTGCGCGCCGCCCGCTCCCGTCGCTGTTTCGCCGCATGGCTCGTCGTCCAGCAGCGGCGCGCTCGCGGCGTTCGCCAACTCGCCCACGCCCTTCGCGAGCATCGTGCGCAGCAGCGGCAACGTCACCGCGCGCTTTTGCTCCAGCGAGAAGCGGTCCAGCGCGTCGAGCAGGCCCATGAGGCTCGGCATGTCGCGCCGGAAATGCGTGAGCAGGTAAGCGGGCACGTCGTCGGCGAGCGCGATGCCGCGCTCGCGCGCCGCGAGCTTGAGGATGGCCGCCTTGCCTTCGTCGGAGAGCGGCGTGAGATGGAACACGAGGCCCCAGCCAAGGCGCGTGCGCAGGTCCTCGCGCACGGCGAGCCCCATTGGCGGTGCGTTGCCCGTCGCGACGAGCGCGCAGCCGGGGTACGCGCGCACCTCGTTGAACAGGTTGAAGAGCGCGATCTGCTGGGCGCCGGAGAGCGCATCGCAGTCGTCGATGGCGTAGATCGTCACGCGCGGATCGAACGTGAACGCCGTCAGCGCGCTTTGCGGGCCGATATAGCGCACGTGTCCCGGCGGCGCTTCATGGGCGAGCGCTTGCAGCAGATGGCTGCGCCCGTTGCCGGGCTCGCCCCAGACATAGAACGTGCGATCGGCGATCGGGCCCGCCATGAGCGCCGCGTCGAGACCGCGCAGGCGCGCGACCAGCTCGGCGTTGGCGCCGATATGGAAGTTGTCGAAGGTCGATGGCGGCGGGGTGCCGAGATCGAGCGTTAACTGTCGCTGCACGGTGTATCGGGGTATCAGGCCGGAATCAGTTCTTGTAGAGCGCGCTCGCGAGGTAACTGTGCCGCAGCTCGCGCAGCGCGATCGACACGATGGCGCTCGCCGGCAGCGCGAGCAGCACGCCGAAGAACCCGAACAGCTGCCCGAACGCGAGCAGCGCGAAGATGACCGCGAGCGGATGCAGCCCGATGCGCTCGCCCACGAGGCGCGGCGTCAGGTAGAAGCCTTCGAGCACCTGCCCGACGCCATAGATGAGCGCAACCGCGCCGAGGCCATACCAGTTGCCGAACTGCAGCAGCGCGGCGACGAGCGCGAGCACGAGGCCCGTGGCGTAGCCGAGATAGGGAATCAGGACGGCTACGCCCGTGAATACACCCACCGGCACCGCGACCTGGAAACCCGCGATGGAGAGCGCGATCGCATAGTACGCGGCGAGGATCGCCATCACGAGCAACTGGCCGCGCAGATATTGCGCGAGCATGCGGTCCATCTCCTGCGCGAGCTCCACGGTGCGATCGAGCCAGCGGCGCGGCACGAAGGTCTGCAGGCGGCCGAGCATCGCATTCCAGTCGAAGAGCAGATAGAACAGCACGAGCGGCACGAGCACGACGTTCGAGACGACGCTGATCGCCACGTTGCTGCTCGTGCGGATCGAGGCCCAGGCGTAGAGCGCGATCGACTGCGCGCTGTCCTCCACGCGGCTCGTGATCATGTCTTTGAGGCTCTGGTAGTCGAGCGAGTCGCCGGCGCCGAAGAACTGGAGCTTCGGCTGCAGCCAGTCGTGCAGGTGCGTGATCATGCCCGGCACCTGCTGCTTGAGCTGCGGCCCTTCCTTCTGGATCACGACGAGCAGCAGCACGACCAGCATGGTGGCGGCGAGCCCGAAGAGCAGCATCATCGCGAGCGCGGCGAGGGCGCGCGGCACGCGGCGGCGCACGAGCCAGGCCACCCCCGGCTGCAGCATGTAGGCAAGCAGGCCCCCCAGCAGGAACGGCGTGAGGACCGGCCGCAGCAGCCACAGCACGATGCCGAGGGCAAGCGCGATCCCGGTCCAGATGAAGGCCTGACGCTGGTATGGCGTGAAAATCGATGTGTTCTGCGACAAAACTTGAGTTTCCGGTTGTGGGGCGGCTGCGGGGCGCCAGCGCGTCCTGGCGGGCGCGCCGGCGGCCGGCATGGCGCCTGCCGGGGGCCGCGCCTCGCAGGCGCGCGCGCCAAAACTCGCTTCGCGCGCGGCGGCGGGGCGCCGTCAATCGGTTAAAATCGCATTTTACCGACCTTCTGGCGCTTCCCCATGAATCAACCGAAATCCGGCCCCGCTAATCAGGCTCAAGCGGAGCAACAAGGCCTTTCCTACCGCGACGCTGGCGTGGACATCGACGCGGGCGACGCGCTCGTCGATCGCATCAAGCCCTTTGCGAAGAAGACCCTGCGCGACGGCGTGATGGGCGGCATCGGCGGATTCGGCGCGCTCTTCGAAGTGCCGAAGAAGTACAAGGAGCCCGTGCTCGTCTCGGGCACCGACGGCGTGGGCACCAAGCTGCGCCTCGCGTTTCATCTGAACAAACACGACACGGTCGGCCAGGATCTCGTCGCGATGAGCGTAAACGACATCCTCGTGCAGGGCGCCGAGCCGCTGTTCTTCCTCGACTACTTCGCGTGCGGCAAGCTCGATGTCGACACGGCGGCGACGGTCGTGAAGGGCATCGCGCAAGGCTGCGAACTGGCGGGCTGCGCGCTGATCGGCGGCGAAACGGCCGAAATGCCGGGCATGTACCCCGACGGCGAATATGACCTCGCCGGCTTCGCGGTGGGCGCGGTCGAGAAGAGCAAGATCATCGACGGCAGCACGATCGCCCCGGGCGACGTGGTGCTGGGCCTCGCCTCGAGCGGCATCCACTCGAACGGCTTCTCGCTCGTGCGCAAGATCATCGAGCGCGCGCAGCCGGACCTCGCCGCCGACTTCGACGGCCGCTCGCTCGCCGACGCGCTGATGGCGCCCACGCGCATCTACGTGAAGCCGCTCCTGAAGCTCATGGAGCAGATCACGGTGAAGGGCATGGCGCACATCACGGGCGGCGGGCT
>NZ_DATJWR010000018.1:0-45536 GCF_035501035.1 Paraburkholderia sp. | reverse complement strand
ACAAAGGCGGACATCGGTTTCACCGCGAATGGGCTGATGCGGGCAGGTTTGAAGCGGGGCAAATCGGGCGTGCAAACCGTGTACGATGTGTTCTCGGTGGCGCCGCTAGGCGCCGGTATCGTTGATCGCACGGCCGGTAGCGCACTCGTTACCGCATGGTTCACTGGCCCCGAACTGAAGAACCTGCTCGAGTTTCTGCTTGTAGATAGCCCGGCTCACCCCGGGGAGTATTTTCCCCGTGCTTCCGGTATGCGATTTCGCTATGACCCGTCTCGTCCCAAGTTCGACGTCGTGACGGCGATCGAAATGGGAGACCTGGATCGCGGCTACCGCGCAATCAACCTTAGCGAGAAGGATGAAGGCTTGTACAGTCTGACCTGCCCCCTGTATCTGGGCTTGATCATCGTTGCCATTCCCAGGTTCACGAAGGGAAAACTCGTTCTTGAGCCCAAAAAGAAGGATGGTCAACCCCTCAAGTCAAGAATCGAGGCACTCGAAGACGTCCGCGGTGACACACCATATCTGTTGCCGCCACCGGGCAGACTGGACAGGAACGAAGTCGCCACTGTGGCTGATAGAGACGCGGTGCGCGAGATCAAGGAATGGCAGGCGATCATGGATCATCTCCGCAGTCTGCCCGTCAAGCGGAAAGGCGATCCGCCGATGATTCCGGTGGACGAGCGCGCTGCCGAGGTCCGGGCAATCAAAGTAGGCTGAGCGCGGCGCAGGCGAGGCCGAAAGTCGCAGTTACCTCGCATTCTCACGGCAGCTCCGGCCTGATCGACTACTGACGAGTCGGTGAGGGAAGGGCCGTTGTACTCAGGAGACGGTCGTCCCAGCCGAGGGCTGATGAATGTCGCGTTCGGGTCGTAAGTACGCATCCGCTGAAAGTGAGACCCGACATTCGCGGTCGTGGAGGTTCGAATGACGGGAGTGCAACCTGAAGCTGCCTCACGAATGGCGACACCTGAACGTCGGCAATGGCCGAATTCTGCGCGTAGCCCGTCCGCCAGGTTTCGGAGTAATGCGGCCGTCCCAACGGCAGGCTTCCTCCGGCGGTGAGCGCTGGTTGTGGCCAGTTGCAGCAGCAGGTGGCTGGCGGGCGCCGGCCGCACGGACCGGGGCACCTGCGGCGGCGAGGCGGGATGGGGCGCGTGGCCGGGAAGGGGCGCAACGTGGCGGCAGGGTGTCCTTCCCGTGAGAAGCGACGTTATCGTGGCCTGGCGAAGAATGCGCGCCGAGCCGTTATGCAAAACTCGATCTACCATTGTCGCCAGCCGGCAGATTGCAAGAGAACGAGGGTGCGTGCATTCGGCAAAGTACTGCCTGATATTGACAATGTTGATTCGAACGGGCTTGAGTGTTACTGCTCAACGTTTGTTTGGAACAGCGCCGCGGTGAGGTGATAGCGCGAAATGGTGCACCGGTTCAACATCCGGGCGTAAGGCCCACACGGCGGAGGACAAATGGTTTAAAGACTCGAATCTTGGAAGTTATATGGTTGATTGAACCCCCAGTTGAACCGGTTCCAGCCTACCGGATGGACCAGATCCGGAAGTTATTTGGTTGAATTTTCGGAAGCCAATCGAGTTCCTCTACAGTTCCGAAAACGTACTGAATAGCAACGCGGTGCTGCTTCGAGTTCGGGATGACCTTCAACACTCAACTGCGCATATTGACCCGCCCGGTAGCGGATCGCATTATCCAGTTCGACCGTGACCAGGCGGATGTCGGGATGTCGTGATTCAACAGCGTGATCGCCGTGATGCGGCCGGGGGGGTGATCAACGCCGCTTCTTCGATCGCTCCCGACAGCCCGGGAACGGCTAGCACGATGTCGCTTTGTGCTTCGCTTTGGCAGGCAGGTAGCCAAGCTGCAATGCGGCCGCGTCAACATGGTGGGAAATGTCGCGTTTCAGCCGAACCCGGCCGCGAACGAGGCGACAGCGGCACGAACCGCATTCACCCGTCATGCAGAGGTGTGGAATGCGTATGCCCTGCCGCACAGCGCCTTTGAGCAGGGTTTCACCGGGACGTATCCAGCAAGTGCCCGCGCTGTCTTTCACGTCGAGACGAAAGCTGCCCTTCGTGGCGTTGTCGCGTTCCGTCATCGTATTGTCTCCACCTTTCGTCGTCGTTGCGTCCGGCACGGTGTCGAGCGGCGTTTTTGCCGTGCTTGGCGAGGCGATGCGCGCGGAGCTGTTTGCGATAGGCACGCAAGTTCGGTACCGCCCGGGGCAGCAGATTCACCGACAAGGCGACCGCGATCGCTCGCTCCGTTTCATTCTGGAAGGCAGCGTCAGTTTCAGCCGCCTCGACAGTGAGGGGCGGCAGGTGAATGTCGCCGTTTTCGGCCCCGGGGAGTCGTTCGGCGAGTTGCCGTTGTTGACGGGGCGTCCGCGTACGCACGATGCCGCGGCTGTGGGCAACGTCCGGTTGCTGAACATTCCCGATGCCCGCTTTCGCGACCTGCTGAACCGCAAGCCCGAGCTGCGTGACCGGTTGCTCGCCAAACTGGCAGAAAGGCCCATTCATGCCGCGGACCGGCTCGATAGCGCGCTGCGGCTGTCGGTGCCGCAACGCGTCGCGCAGTTCATCGTTGCGGAGGTCGAACGTAGCGGGGGCGGATTGTCCGTCGACATTCGACAAACGGATATTGCGGATGCCCTCGGCGTGACGCGCGAGGCAGTCGCCGCGGCCTTGTGGCGTTTCCGTGAACAGGGTTGGCTCGAGACCCGTTACCGCGCGATTGAAGTGCGGGATCTCGAACGTTTGAAGTCGGCATTCGCGAGCGGCGCTCCGGCTTAAGAACCCGCGGCGCGACGTACGCCCCCCATTTAGGAATGGGCTGGTTGACGCTGGCGATGATATAAGAATCACCGATTTTTCCGGCCTTACCGGAGAAGGCTTCCGTGCATGGCCACGCCGCGGCTTCAACAGACGTCGTGGATCGTGTGAGCGAAAGCAACGTGAACGCTATCCATTCAAGCGGGGCGCGAATGACGCTTAAAAAGAAACTTGTGCTGGCATTCTGCGCGCTCGTCGTGCTGCTGTTTGTCGTTGGAGCCGCGGGGGTCCATGACACGCGAAGCATCAACGCCAATACCAGGGATATCGCCACGAACTGGATGCCATCCGTGAAGGTGCTGGCGTCGATTCGCGGCGCGTTGAACACGGGACGAAGGGTGGAGGCCGACCATCTCATCTCGGGCGATAACGTCAAAGATAGGGGGGAGCGGAGGAAAGGATCGCCAAGGTACGCGACGAACTCGCAACGTTGATGGCTTCCTACGCGAGCATGGTGACCGCTGGGCAAGAGCAACAAGCATTCGATCGCCTCAAGTCCGACATGGACGTGTACTTCGGCACGGTGGAAAGCTTTTTGCCATTCTCCCGAGAGGGGACGGCCCACGCACAGGACGCCATTGCCTACTATCGGACCGCCGATCGCCAGGCGTTCGGCGCGTGCGCATCAGTTCGGAGACGGTAGCTTCGGCAAGCGCTCAGATCGCGTCGGGCAACGTCGATTTGTCGGGGCGCACGGAGAGCCAGGCAAGTGCGCTCGAAGAGACCGCTGCTTCGATGGAGGAGCTCGGCTCGACCGTGACCCGGAACGCCGACAACGCGATCCACGCCAACCAGCTTGCGCATGATGCTTCGCGGGTTGCGGTTCAGGGCGGCGAGATCGTGTCTGGTCGTCGGTACGATGAAGGGCATCACCGAGGCAAGCCGCAGGATCGCCGACAGCATCAACCTGATCGACGGCATCGCGTTTCAGACCAACATCCTCGCGCTCAACGCGGCTGTCGAGGCTGCGCGGGCCGGCGAGCAGGGCCGCGGCTTCGCGGTGGTGGCGGGCGAGGTGCGCGGTCTCGCGGGACGCACTGCCGAGCCCGCCAAGGAGATCAAGGCTCTGATATCGGATAACGTTGAACGTGTCGAACAGGGCAGTGTCCAGGCTGATCTGGCTGGCGAAACAATGGCGCACTGTCGTGCGCAGCATTCAGCGCGTGACCGAAATCATGGGCGGGCGAGATCAGCGCGGCGAGCGGCGAGCAGAGCGCCGGCGTCGTGCAGATCGGTTCGGCCATCGCGCAGATGGACCGCGCGACCCAACAGAAGGCGGCGCTCGTCGAGCAGAATTCGGCAGCGGCTACGGCGTTGCGCGATCAAGCGAGCAGCCTCGTCGGCGCGGTGTCGGTTTTCACGCTTGACCCCGTCGACGCCGGCTCGCCTGGGTGATGTCCGGTCGCGCGCGGCATAGATTCCGAGCGCGCGTCCCGTCCCGTCCAAAAAAGGAAGGGGCGCACGGACTGTGGCGCCCTAGACTCGACCGCGTACGTCGGGATTCGACGTCAATGGAAACGGCTTCACAACGCGGCGCTGATTTAGTGCGCGGCGCAGTCAACAGGCGCAGTTAGCAGTCGTAGGTCACGCGCTCCGGACTTGCTGCTCGACGTCGCCGACAAGGTCGCGACGGTGACCATCAATCGTCCAGACAAGGGCAATGCGCTGGCTCCCGGCGTGCTCGAGGAAATCATCGACGTTTTCGCGGGAGTCGGTGAGCGCGAAGATGTCAACGTAGTCGTTCTCAGAGGCGGCGAGCGCTATTTTTCGGCGGCCTTCGATCTCAACGAAATCCGCAAGCTCGAGAACGTTTCCAATGAAGCGTACACCGCACTTTTTCACCGTGCGTACCGGGCGATCCTCTTCTGCCAGCCCGTGATCGCCGCAGTCGGTGGTCCGGCCATCGCCGGTGGCTTCGATCTCACGATGATGTGTGACATCCGCTACGCGTCGAGCCGCGCGAAGTTCGGTCAGCGCAAAGTAGTGCTGGCGCTGACGCCGGTGCTCGATCCGCTGTGGCGCATCATCGGGCTCGGCCGGGCAAAGGAAGTCGCGCTCACAGGCCGAATTTACAATGCAGAGGAAGCCGAACGAATGGGCTATGTGAGCCGCGTTTATCCGGAAGGCGAACTGCTCGCATCGGTGCAGGCCATCGCGACGGAAATGGCCGGTTATGACCGCATGTGCCTGCTCGAAACGAAACGCCTCTCGAATCAACTGCTGAACCTCGACCTCGATGGCGCGATGCGCACGCAGGAGTGGCTGTTCCACACATATATCGGCTCGCAAGAAAATCATCAGCGTATCGACGCGCAGCAAGCTCGCCTCGCCGCCGAGCGGCGCAAGTAAGCGCACCGCGTCCCCTAACACCGACAACACAGGAAATACGAGGCGATGAATGTACTGATCGTATACGCGCATAATGAGCCCCAATCGTTCAATGCATCCATGAAGACCCTCGCCGTCGAAGAACTGAAGGCGCAAGGGCACGACGCGCTCGGCGGCATGCAGTTGCCGCTCGTGGTCGAGAAGGCGGGCTTCGCGTGGATCAACGCGGCGAACATCGGCACGGCGACCTTTCCTTTTCTCACCATCGGCAATGCGAATCTGCTGCTCGCTCACGGCACGCGCGCGCAGATCGACACGTTCGTGCGTCCGGGACTGGAAGGCCGCTATTGCGGCACGATGTGTCTGTCCGAGCCTCAGGCTGGCTCGTCGCTCTCGGACATCACGACGCGCACGGAGCACGAGGGCGACTCGCCGCGGAGGTCACATAGCGGCCGGGATAGGACGTAAGTGGCGGCGCCAATCCGTCCTGCCCCTTGCCGCCTGCCTGGTGGCAGACTGCGCAGCGCGCGTTCGAAGGTGGCTTTGTCTGCGCGGTTCGGCGCGATCTGAACCACATCCTCATAGCGGGCGAGTTGAGTCAAAATGCGAGAATCATTGCTCTCGACACGCTTCGCCACGCCTTCTTCTGCACGCCATCGAAGCAGCGTTCGCCAGAGTTGGTTGGGCGACGAAGCACTCTACCCTGAGTTCGGTGGATGCCCGACTCTCCGGATTGCGGAGTGACCTCCTCGGTCTGATCTGCCTCGCACCGCTGGGTGGCGCCTTGTACTTCCGGTATGTGGAGGGACAAGCCCCATGCCTGCGGTGCATCCTGCAGCGCTATGCCTACATTCTGATCGCCATCGTCGTTTTCTTTGGTGCGCAGATGGCGAACCGGCGTGGCGTGCGGGCACAAGGAAGGGCGCACGGGCTGCCCGGCAGATTCGGGGGAGATACCAATACAGTAGCTGTCATCTGCTGCGAAGCAATATCAGCAAGCGCCCAGTCATAAAAACCAGAATGCATAGGGCGCGTCGTGTCGCGAACGCTGCGAATTTCACGTGGCAATTCAGCGTTTGGCGGACTCGCAATAACAGTGATTTTGACAATCTCCGTCATATCAGTACGGTGAAACGGTCTCGACAGCATTGTTTCGCTAATATGTCGACACGCCACCGTGACTTCTGCCAGGTGGCGCTTCCAGGATGCCCGAAGTGCGCCGTACCGTCCACGGAGGATGAAGCATGGCAAGAGTCGTTATCGCAAGCGGTCGGCCTGTCGAGCTGAGTGCGCTCGCTGATATCGTGCGCGCGGCGGGGCACGAGGTGGTGGGCGAGGCGGATACGGGACGCAAGGCACTCCTTTTCGTGCGTGACGTGATGCCCGAACTCGTCATGATTTCGACCGATCTACCCATGTTCAATGCGCCCGACTTCATGCGGCGTCTCGGCGCGATTGGTCCAAAAAAGAGGACTCGGACGCTGCTCTATGGCGATGCGGATGCCAAGTTGCTTGTTCAAGCATGTTATGACGCCGGCATAGATGGGTTCGTCGGTCGCCATGAGAACGTTGACGAGCTTCGGAGGGCCGTGACCGCCATTCTCAGCGGCCATCGCTATTTTCCGAGCCGTGAAATTCTGGTGGGCGGCAGGCGTAAGCCTGAGGGGAATTCGAATCCCCTTGCGGTATTGACGGAGCGCGAACTGACCGTCATGGCTTATCTCGCGCGCGGAATGGGCAACAGCCAGATTGCCGAGGAGCTCGCGCTGAGCCACAAGACCGTGAGCGCGCATCGAAGCCGCCTGAGCAGAAAGCTCGATGTGCGCTCGATCATCGATCTGGCGCAGCTGGCGCGACGCTATGGTCTTGTGGGCGAAAATGAAGCGTCCGGCATTGGCGCAGCACAGCCACCTGATCTTTCCGAGCGGGAAGCGACGCTCCTGCGCAAGATGCTGGACGGGACGCCGCTTCCGCTTCACCTGCGCGACACGGAGGGGCGCCTTGTGTCGTGCAACCAGGCTTTCCTGGATATGCATCACATGACACTCGCAACGGCGATTGGCACGCACTTTTCCGACCTCACGAGTTTCGATGCAGTGGTGGGGCGCGATCTGGACGCGCGGTACCGGACCTATCTCGCTGAGGGCAGACCCGTCAGCGGGGACCGGAAGTGGGTGCGGAACGGCAAGCAGGTATCCACTCACATCTGGATGACGCCGTATCGGAACGGGCGGGGCGAGTTGCTTGGCATGGTATGCGGGTCGATCGACCTGACCGGGCGCGAAGATCTCGTCAGCCTGCTGGCGCTGCAACGCGATAGCGCGGAGGCATTGGCGAATAGCATAGGACATCTGCTCGAAGCGCTTTGCGACGAGTTGACCCCGGCCAGTGCGCTTTTGAGGGAATTGCGCAGCGCGCTTGACCTCGAAGAGAAGCACAAGAACCCCGAGCTCGACAAACGGGCCGAGTTTGTTGGCGAACGGCTGGAGCGGATCGCGCTCGCCGTCAAGGACCTGCTCGCACTCCAGTATGGCTCGCGCGTACTCGTTTTCAGCGAGATGTCGCCGGAGTTCGCCGTTCGGGAGGTCGTAAACGCCGCGCAGCCTGCCGCTCACGCACGTGGCTGCGTGCTGAAGCTGGCTACCACGCCGGACGCAGACAAGTCCGTGTTGCTCGATCGGGAGCGATTTTCCAGAGTATTTCATCTGCTTCTCGGACGCCAGGTGGTCGCGGGTACGGGCGGCAGGATTGATGTCGCCATTGACGTGCAGGACTGGTCGCCCGACACGCGTCGTCTGACTGTCGAGATCAGCCAGGCAGCCGGCGGTGATGTGCCGCAACATAACGGGGCGCTCGGCGAGGCGGGAAGCCAGCTCGCGTGGCTGCTTTGCCGGCGATACGTTGAACTCATGCACGGTTCGCTGACGATGGACGATTGGAAACATGGTGGTCCGCGCGTCACGATGAGCCTGCTAGTTCCCGCCGCATGACACTGTAGCGCAAGCCAAGGAGTTCGACCGGCGCCCCTGCGGGCGCCCCGCTGTCGCTCGGTCGTGTGATCCAGCCCTGGTGCTAAAGCATTTGCCCGCAGGGACGAGGGCGTCACGTCTCGACTCATCACCACGTCATCGCTATGCGCGGCTCGATCCGCGCGCTTAAGCATTTTCTGCGACCCATTGCAGCCTTCGCCCAATTTCAGTTAGACGCCTGCGGTGCGATCCTCTATCTCAAGGATCGAACGAGCGATTTGCACTGCGCAAGTGTGGCGTTCGGTCGCAGTGATGGACGTACGAGTTGAGCGGGCTTCCTGATCCCGGTACTGAATTATGTAGTTAGTAATCCATATCAAATCGCACTCCGTCGTCGCAAGGTGTTGGACGGACAAGCTAGATGTTCAATGCCGCTAGATATTTCATCGGAGCAAGCGTCGTGAACAAGATCTATCGACTGGTATGGAGCAGAAAACTCAACGGTTTCGTGGCGGCGAGCGAATCATCGAAGGCAAACGGGAAAGGATGCGGACAACGCGGCAGCAAGACAAGCGCCCTTCGAAACGTGTCGTTCGGCGGTGTGGTCGCTTCGCTCGTGCTGGCCGCTTCACCATTTCTCACGCAGAACGCATTCGCCGGTGCGGGCATCTTCATCAACGATGGCAACGACAACGGCTGCACGCTCATCACGGATGAACAATACAACCTGCCGACTGGAACGACGGTAAACGGCACGACGACGTCGTTCGGCACGAACAGCAAGCTTCGCAACATCGTTTCGAATGCGCTTTGCCTTTCGGGAGACAAAGCGTCGCAAACCAATCGCGCACTGTTTTATAGCGACACAGTTGCCGGTGCGACGGCGGCAAGCACGTCGCTGTCGCTCGGTGGCGAGTTGTACGTCAATGGCGGCAATCTCGGCGTGGGTGGCGGTCAAACCGGTGCGGTGGCCGACAGCATGCGCATCGGCAGTACTGCGACATTGAACGGTACTTCGGGTGCGCGCTCGCTGGCGATTGGCGGTGGAAGCGTGCCAACGGTGGCGTCGGGCACCGATTCGATCGCGGTGGGAACCGGCGGGACCGCGAGCGCCGCATCGGCCGTCGCGATCGGCGCCGGTGCAAGCGCGAGCCAGGCGCAGAGTGTCGCGCTAGGCGCGGGTTCGGTCACAGCCGAAGCTGTGAGGACCCCGGGCGCGACCATCGCCGGTAACACCTATAGTTTCGCGGGTGCCAACCCCAGTAGCACGGTCAGCGTGGGCGCTGCGGGCAGTGAGCGCACCGTCACGAACGTGGCCGCTGGACGATTGAGCCAGACGAGCACCGATGCCGTGAACGGCTCACAACTCTACGCAACCAACCAGGCGCTCGAACTGCTCGACGGTTCGATCAAGAATGTCGCCAGCGATGCATTGATGTGGGACCCTGCCGCGAACAATGGCTCAGGTGCTTATAGCGCGCGCCATGGCACGACGGGCAGCAACAGGATCACTAACGTTGCCGATGGCAGCGACCCGACCGACGCGGTCAACGTCGAGCAATTGAACGCAGCGACCTCCCAGCCGATTACGTTCGCGGGCAATACCGGCTCGACGCCGCGCAAGCTCGGCGAAACCATGAACATCATCGGAGCGGCATCGACCGCTGGCACGTACTCGGGCGGCAACCTCAATACCGTGGTCGATGCCAATGGCGATATGCAACTGCAGATGGCGGATTCGCCAAAGTTCGGCACGGTCACCATCAACGAAGGCGGCACCGGCAAGATCACCGGCGTCGCCGACGGAACCGACGGCAGCGACGCGGTGAACAAATCGCAACTGGACGCGGTGAATACCGTGGCGAACGCGGGCTGGAACATCCGCGCCAATCGGGGCCCGTCAGACAACATCGCTCCTGGCGACACGCTTAGTGTGGTTGACGGCAGCAACACGACCGCGAGCTACGATCCGCAGACGAAGAGCCTGAAGATCGACGTTTCCTCCGACCCGTCATTCAACTCGGTGACGACAGGCAACACGGTCATCAACAACGACGGCGTCGCCATCAACGGTGGTCCAGGCATGACGACCAGCGGTATCGACGCCGCCGGCCGGAAGATCACGAACGTTGCGGACGGCGATGTGAGCGAGAACAGCAAGGACGCCGTGAACGGCTCACAGCTGTACGCAATCAACAGTACGATCAACAACATCAATACGGGCGGCGGAATCAAGTACTTTCATGCGAACTCATCGCTGCCGGACTCGCAGGCGATCGGCGCGAATTCGGTTGCTGTGGGTGGCGCGGCGAACGCGAGCGGCGCGGGTTCGATGGCGCTCGGCACGAACGCAACGGCGAGTGCGGATAATGCCGTCGCGCTAGGCGCCGGGTCAACGGCGAACCGCGACAACACGGTTTCGGTTGGCGCGGCGGGAAGCGAACGGCAAATCACCAACGTCGCCGCTGGTACGGCGGACACCGATGCCGTCAACGTCTCGCAACTGAAGAATGCTGGCCTCGTGAACGGCGACGGGACCACGAACACTGCGGTCACTTACGGCACAAATCCCGACGGCTCGACCGACTACAGCACTGTCACGCTCAACGGCGGGTCGGGCGGCACACGAATTCACAACGTAGCGGCAGGCAGTGACGGCACGGATGCCGTGAACGTGGACCAGCTGAACAGCGCGCTAAGCGTCATCAACAATTCGATGGTGAGCGCATCGAACCCGATGTTTACCGCGAACGGCAACCGGCAAACCGAGGCGGCGAGCGCCAGGGGGGCACACTCCACGGCGATGGGCGCGAACGCTACGGCCAATGCGGACAATTCAGTCGCACTCGGCGCGGGCTCGGTCGCGAATCGCGCAAACACGGTGTCGGTCGGTGATGTCGGCAGTGAACGGCAGATCACCAACGTCGCCGCGGGCACGCAAGGCACCGACGCCGTGAACCTGAATCAACTCAACGCGGCATCCACGCAGGCGCAGCAGTACACGGACCAGCAAATCGGCGGCATGCGATCGACGATCAACGACGTTGCACGCAATGCTTATTCCGGCGTAGCCGCAGCAACCGCGCTTTCGATGATTCCCGACGTCGATCTCGGCAAGACGATTGCGGTTGGAATTGGAACGGCGAACTACAAGGGATACCAGGCCACGGCGATCGGCGCCACCGCGCGCGTGAAGCAGAACGTGAAGGTGCGCGTGGGCGCGGGATTGAGTTCTGGCGGCACCACGGTGGGTGTAGGTGCGTCGTATCAGTGGTAGGCAGATGTTTGAACGCAGTGTTCCGGTTCGTATTCGCGCAAGGCGGATAACGAGAACGCCAGGCGACGAATACCAAACGATCAGAGATGCCGTGGCATGGTCCGGCACCAAACAATGTTAGCGAGAAAATGATGAATATCCGAATCCTTCTTGTTGCCGCGTGCATGACGATGGCCGCGGGTTGCTCGACAGCGTCGGGTCCGACGCACAACACCGACACCATCAAGTTGCAAGGTGGCACGCAAATCTATCGAGTGCAATGCCAGGGACTTTTTGAAAGTAGCAAGACGTGCATGAAGCAGGCAGAGAAGATCTGCGGTGACC
Organism: Paraburkholderia sp.; assembly: GCF_035501035.1. GTDB lineage: Bacteria > Pseudomonadota > Gammaproteobacteria > Burkholderiales > Burkholderiaceae > Paraburkholderia. Next base: position 33,792 of record NZ_DATJWR010000018.1, on the reverse strand, counting down.
AGAATGTGCGCGAGCTGTCGTCTCTCCAGCCTGCCACGGTCGATTCGAAACCCGAAGCAGACAAGCGGGAGATTACCTTTAGCTGCGAGGCGCCCACCACCAACTGATGGGTTTCACTGGCCGGTAGACGCGTATTGTCACGCCAGAACAGGCGGGCATTCAATCGAATATATTTTAGGAGTTCAAAATGAAGATTTCCACTTTTGCAGCCACACTGTTGATCGGTATGACCGTTGCGGCAACGGCTGGGGCTCACGACACGCTGAGCGCTTCGACCCGCCAGGTCGTTGCGCAGTCCCCCGCCATTGCGATCCGTGCTGAGGTTCTCTCGGTCGATCGCGCCGGGAACACCATGACGGTGGGGGGGCCAATGGGCAACCTGGTGCAGATGCCGCTCGTCATGTCGCAGCGGGCCGGTAGGCCCGTGGCCGCGGGTGACAAGATCGACATGCAATACAAGGATGCGGTGGCCGTAGACATGCAGAAGCTGGATGGGTCGCCGAGCGGGATTCGCAAGCGTGTCGACACCGGCGTTCTCGTGCCGCAGACGAACGGCTATGAAGTTGCGCACCAGGTCGAAGTCGAGGCGACGGTCCAGGACGTCAACCTGAAGGACCGCCGGCTCAAACTGCGCGGCCCGTACCAGCCCGTGACGGTCGAGGTTGCAAAGGGCGTGGACATGGAGCATGTGCGCCCGGGTGACACAGTGCGACTTGTATTCGTATCGACTTACGCGGTAAGCGGGGCTCGTGGTTAGGCGCTTTGCTTGCCCTCGGTCGTAGGCACCGCGATGATCACCTCGCAGTGCCGTCGTCCGCAAAGCGCACTCATCGAAGACAATCAACATGTCCAACCGGGACCTTGACGTGCAGAATTCCCCATTCGCAAACACATTGGCGGAATTCATGCCGCATCCTCCCTGTTCGCTCGCTCGACACGAAGCCTCAGCCTGACATCCGATGGCGAGATCTATCTTGCAACCTTGCAGTATCCGAGCTGGTCGCGCAGTAACTGAATGCCGAGAATTTGTGCGGCATTGTGACAAGCAGGCCGTCGACATTTCCGGTCAGTGTCAGGGCGTGCATGACCGCGTCCAGGTTGTCTTTGGCTACCTGCATAGGGAGGCACAGGGCGTTGTGGCCCCGTGCTTTCGTGCTGGGCCTCTGCCGCCTTGTCGACTGGCAGAAGCTCAACCGCCGCAGGCGGGAGTTGCGTCACCGTCATCCCACGTCTCTCGAAAACGGCGCTCGTTACCTTCACGGCCGCGGTCGCTGTGGGCCACCCGGAGTAAAAGGCGAGATGCGTGATGATTTCCGAAATCTCGCTTGGCTGGAGGCCGCTGTCGAGGGCGAGATCGAGATAGAACGGTAACTCTGTGCTCTGATTGCGCGCAATCAATACTGACAGCGTGACGATGCTGCGATCCCGTGCGCAGAGTTGCGGACGTTTCCACAGATTGCCCAGCACCACATCGTTCGTATAGCGCTCAAGGGCAGGTGAAACGGTGTCCATTCCGGCGAGAAGGTTGACGGAGGACGCGTGATCCAGACTTTCCACACCAGTTTTCCTTTCGAACTGAGAATAGGCGCTGTGCTTTGACATCCGATCGCAGCAGGGCCACAGGGTGGCCCGGCGATGCGCCGCATCGGAAATCTAACGTACCCCTCATCATCGACTAGGCGCTAGAATCAGCAAACACCTATGAAACGAGCTCATCAATGCGTCGCGAAAGCTACAACGACCTGCTTGCTCTGATTGCCGTCGCGCGCGAGCGCAGCTTCACGCGTGCTGCCGCTCAACTTGGCGTATCGCAATCGGCCTTGAGCCATACGATTCGCGCACTCGAAACCCGGCTCGGCATGCGGCTACTGACCCGAACCACGCGCAGTGTCGCGCCAACGGAAGCAGGCGAACGCCTCATTCGGGTCATCACACCCCGCTTTGAAGAGATCGATTCCGAACTGGCGGCTGTGACAGAGTTTCGGGACAAGCCGGCGGGCACGATCCGCATCACGGCCACCGATTACGCGACCGAGACGGTCCTATGGCCCCGGTTAGCGCCCGTCTTGCATAAATATCCAGACCTCAAAGTGGAGATCATCACCGACTATGGCCTCTCCGATATCGTGGCGGATCGATACGACATCGGCGTTCGCCACGGCGACCAGGTAGCGAGAGACATGATCGCAGTCCGTCTGGCGCCCGAAATGCGCATGGCAATCGTCGGGGCGCCGGAGTACATGAAGACGCGTGCGAGTCCCAAAAAGCCCCAGGATCTGACTGCGCACAACTGCATCAATCTGCGTTTGCCGACGCTGGGCGGCTTTTACGCATGGGAGTTAAAGAAAGGCCGCCGAGAAGTGCAGGTGCGCGTGGACGGACAACTCGCTTTCAACGGGACCTACCCGATGCTGGCTGCCGCGTTGTCGGGATATGGCCTGGCTTACGTTCCGGCAGACCTCGCCCAGCCGCATGTCGAAGCAGGTCGCCTCGTGAAGGTTCTGGAAGACTGGTGCCCCACCTTTCCGGGGTTGCACGCCTGCTATGCGACCCGACGCGAATTCTCGCGAGCGATGACCGTGATCATCGATGCGATCCGCTATCGTGAAGAAAAGTCCAGGGACTGACACGCGATTCATGAATTCAGTTCATGGGAGTTTGCCGTTTTACTGGCTTTATCACTAGATACCATCGACCTATCATCCTCGATGCGGACGGCGATCGAAGCGCCGGCTGACGCGCCCTTTCCGGCGTGAATGTTCTGGCTAACCGCGGGCCCAGCCTGCATGGAGATGTTGAGAATGGACTATCGGTATCTGGGGCGCAGCGCCCTCAAGGTGTCGTCCCTCTGCCTGGGTGCAATGATGTTTGGGGGCGAAACGGACGAAGCGACCTCGCGCCGGATCATCGACAAGGCTTTCGACCAGGGCGTCAATTTTCTCGACACCGCCGATGTCTATCACGCAGGCCGGTCTGAAGAAATCGTCGGTCGGGCCATCGCGCAACGAAGGGACGACTGGATCGTCGCAACCAAGTTTGGCTACCCCGCGTCGGCAATGGCGCGTCCGAACGAACAGGGGCAGTCACGCAAGTGGATTTTCCAGACGGTCGACGCCAGCCTGAAGCGTCTCGGCACTGACTACATCGACGTTCTCTACTTTCACCGCTCCCTTGTTGACGCGCCGCTCGAAGAAGGGGTTCGGGCAATCGGCGACCTCATTCGCCAGGGCAAGGTGCGTTACTTCGGCCTGTCCAACTTCCGCGCCTGGCGTATTGCGGAGATCGTGCGCCTGAGCGATCAGCTCGGCATTGATCGTCCCGTTGCAATCGAACCGGTTTACAACATGGTCGACCGCACGGCCGAAGTCGAACTGATGCCTGCTGCCGGGCACTATGGCATTGGCGTCGTGCCCTACAGCCCGCTCGCGCGAGGTGTACTGACCGGCAAATATGCACTCGACGGCGCACCGCCTGCCGACTCCCGTGTTGCGCGCGGTGACAAACGTATTCAGCAGACCGAATGGCGCCCGGAATCCCTCGCCATCGCACAGAAAGTCGCGGCGTATGCCGCTGAGCGAGGAACCACCTCCATTGCGTTCGCCATTGCGTGGGTACTCAGGAACACGCTTGTGAGTTCCGCCATCGCGGGGCCACGCACGCAAGCGCATTGGGACAGTTACGTCGAGGCGCTGTCGCTGCAACTGGGACCGGACGACGAAAAGTTTGTCGACAGTCTGGTTTCTCCAGGCCATGCATCGACGCCTGGTTATACGGATCCGAACTATCCCATCGAAGGCCGACGCGTAGACGGTTGATCGGGCAGCACGCGCATCAGCGTGGTTCCGGCGCACGGAGCCGCTTCTCCGTGCGCCATGAGCAATCGCCGCGCAAGCGGCGCGTAGCCTCGCTCAGGACCGTATCCGTACACGTGGAGAGAGCTGATTGTGAATATATCTTTTGAGAACAAGGTCGCACTCGTCACGGGTGCGGGCTCCGGGCTTGGTCTCGCGACGGCCAGGGCGTTTGCTTTGTCGGGCGCATCGGTCGTGCTGGCAGACTGGGATGGTGAGACCGTGCGCCCGGCGACTGCATTCGGTCAGTAAAAGCGAAGTCGGCTGCTCGCAGCCGAGGGTATGGCTTGCTCACTTGACACCGCGCCCGCCGATGTGTGTCGACGATATCACGCTGTAGACGGGCCCGATGACCGGATGGCAATACGCCGGTGGTGGACAGCCAGCGCTGCCTCGCCGCCGCTTGTGGCGTGAAAGAGTCCCAGCTGCTCGAACTCCTCTTCCTGCAGCGGCGTGATGGCAATATCCGTGTAGGCGGATCGCTCCGGTGCCTTTATGACTTCCCTGAGGATAGCCTCTGTCCTGAGGTAGAAGCGCAGATATTTTATCGCCTTGACAGCGGTCTCACTCCAGTAGCGCGGATAGAAGCGAAGCGGCGATTCGACCGGTAGCCCCCAACGGCGGTCGCGGCGGTGTTTCATCCGCAGGGCTCCCCCTTCGAGCGGATGCACACCCTCGTGTTCGATCATCAGTCTGAACCAGGCGATTGTTCGCATGATCGTCTTCGGTCGGCCGTTCGGGATCTGCGCTGCCCGCTTGACGATCGTGCGGATGTGCTCATACGAATAGAACGTGCTCCAGGCGCACCGATACGCTTCTTCCCATTCAGCGTCCGACATTTTCGGGTGGTGCGTGACCCGGTGGTTGGTGTCGTATTTGTTGATGTCCGGATCCATCCACTCAGCGTTCCTTATCATCGTCTGATGATCCTCTGAGCCCGGAAGCGGGGTGAGCATGAAGAATTCGAGAATGTCGATTGGCAATTCACGCTTGATGATATCGATGTCGCGCAGGATCGATTCTTTCGTGTCCGCCGGGAAGCCGATGATATAGCCAGCGTAGGTAATCGCGCCGTGGGTGCGCCACTTCTGCAGCATGGCGCGGTATTCGGTAATCTTGTTCTGCCGCTTCTTCGCCGCGATCAGATTCTCGGGATTGATATTCTCGAGCCCGATGAACACGCGACGCACACCCGCGCGCGTTGCTTTTTCGATAAAGCCTGGAATCTTGTGACAGAGCGTGTCGACCTGGATCGTGAAGCCGCAGTGAATGCCTTCCTTTTCCCGAAGTTCGATGACGCGGTCGAGAAGGACCTCCCAGTCGTGGTTGCGGGCGAAATTGTCATCCGTAACGAAGAACCGGTCGATGCCCTGCGTTGCGTTCTCGCGGATGATTTTCTCGAGATCGTCGGGGGTGCGAAAGCGGCTCTTGTGACCCTGCACGTTGATGATGGTACAAAACGAGCACTGATACGGGCAGCCACGACCAAGGTCAACCGAGGTATAGGTGCCGGCCGTGCGTTCGATATGCTTGCGCGGCAAGAAGGGCTGGGGAGCGCCTTCGAGCGTGGGTAACGTGTCCATGAAGTTGTACAGGGGCTTCATTGCGCCATTCCACGCATCGAGAAGGACTTCATCAAGACGCCGTTCCTCGGCCTCCCCAGCGAAGAGCGCCACACCCATTGCTTGAGCCTCCTTAAGCTCAGCGGGCATCTCGGGCAGCATGGAGATGCAGCCAGAAACGTGGAAGCCACCAATCGCAACCGGCAAGCCTGCGGCACGGAACTGGCGGGCGAGGTCGAGTGCGCGCGGATACTGGTTCGACTGGACACCGACCAGACCAATCATCGATCTCCCACCCTTTGTCTTCAGGTCACGAATGATGCGCTCTGGCCACACCCGCTGGTTGGTTTCATCGTATGTCTCGACCTCAAAATGCACGCCAGGGCCCAGCAGCTTTCGCTCTCGCGCGTCATCAGCGAGCGCATACATACAAGCGAGTGTATTGGAGGGCATGACGGAGCGGAGCCACTGGATCGGGTAGCCGTCATCGTCGTAATGGGTCGGCTTGATGAGAACGAGGGAGAATCGGGAACTGTCAGGAATCGAGTACATCGTGCCCATGCTCTGTAGCCCCTGTCTGGAATTCACAAAACTGTGAAGGTCGTCCGTCTTCAGAAAATCGGAGATGGAGCGTGAACTGGCAAGCACTACAACAACCCGCATCCTACCCGCCTGGACCCCTGCTGTGTTTACAATGTCGCAGGCGCCAGGTTTCGAGGATTGGGATGCTGTTTGGATCGACGCAGTTGAGTTGCAGATTCAACTTACATTCGCGGTGGGGTTGCCAGCGCCATCGTCTTGATGCCTAAGACATCATGGCACCCCTGCGCGCTAATCGAACGACTGCTGAATATCATAAGTAGTCCGATTCGATATCCCTATTTTTCCGTTGTACGCACTCTCGTATAAGCCGCGGGATAGCGGCGAGCCGTATACCGCACCTCGGCCGCATGCGTGAAGCTGCCGGGGTTGGCAGCCGGCCGAACGTCTGAACGGCGTCGAGGTCGAGCCGGCGAGGCGGCTGGCATATTGTCTGGAAAGGCTTCGAGTTTGCCGCCGGGCGGTCAGTTCAAAAACTCCGTATTTGTGGTATCAATCGGTATAAACCCGATAAATGCAAGTGGTGCTCCTCGGTACACTGCGACCGTTGGTTTGGTAACATAAGCGTTTTCCCTGATTACAATTGCGCCGAGCGCTAGTCAGCACACCGCCGTTGGATGTGATAATCGCCCTTGCGCAGGGGATTCGTGAGCTATGCCGGACGGGCATACCAGTATCGCTAATTCGGTATTTGCATATGCGTTTGTCTCGCACGAAACTGCCAGCACCAAAGGCAGTTGAATCCTCCCGTGCGAGAAAGTTAGATGTCTACACCTTACGACGAATGAGATGTTGTGATTGGCCGATCAGCTACGCCGATCTAGAGCCCTACTACAATCGCGTCGACAAATTCCTCGGCGTTGCGGGTCTGGGTGGCGATCCGGCTTATCCGGCGCTGGACTATGAAATGCCGCTTCATCCTCTTGGTCGGGCTGGTATGCGTGGTGCCGCGGGAATGAACAAGCTCGGATGGCATTGGTGGCCGCGCTCCCAGGCCATCCCCAGCGCGAAGTTTAAGGAAATGGCGAAGTGCGTGAGATGGGGCGTCTGCGAGACAGGCTGCCCGGCCGGCGCCAAAGCGTCATTGCGCGCTGCGCTTGATATCTGCAGACAGGCGATCGAGCATGTCGAACTCCGCATCATGTGCAGAAGGTTAGCTGGCCGGATGCCCTGCCATGCTCTCGGGACCATCATGGATCGAGTTTTCTCTCAACGTGGTTTGGAAATTCACGTGAGGCTGACATGCTACGATGGGGCAGGTCATAAGGAGGTGTGCTATGCGAAAGCCCGTTATAAGCCCTGAGGAGTTTGTCAACGAGGTCAATAGGCGGCTTCCAGACCACGATTGCTACACGACTGGTCTGCACATGTTTCTCTTGCCTCGGAATGGTCGGGCCGAAGATGCTGTCGGTATCGACTGGGAGCCTCGTACAGCACGCAATGCTGCTATCGCCATAGGCGAAACGCACCGCCAGGTTTCGGCAGAGTTCACGGTGAGCAAATATACAGGGGGGCTACACTGAGACGCGCGCCGTAGAGTAGAAGCACGCTTGTGACTGACCCTTTTTTGCGGGGAGTCCTGCCACTCTCGGGCGAGTCCAGCTTGCTGCAGATCGGGGATAAGGAACTGGTCACTCGCCTGAAGAGGCCGGCAAAACGGCATGTAGGCGATCGTCGGCGGGCAGCAGGTGGTTTTGCCACCTGGCACCGGTGACCAGTGGGCCCCGTTACGGGAGAGAGTCGGCAGTGCCGCCGTCGTGGCGGCACATGCACAGATGACTTACAGCGGGGTGATGTTGGATGCCTGCATGCCCTTGGGGCCGCGCTTCGTTTCGTAGCTGACCTTCTGGCCTTCTGCGAGGGTCTTGAAGCCATCGCCGCGAATTTCCGAGAAATGCGCGAACAGATCGTCGCCACCCGCGTCAGGCGTGATAAAGCCAAAACCCTTGCTGTCGTTAAACCACTTTACGGTACCGGTGTCCATGGAATTCTCCTGATTATGAACAGAGATAAAGGTGCGCTCCCGAAGAACGCGGGGAAAAAGGATCAAGGAGGGGAGAGGACAACGAGTACCGCAGTGTGCGGTGAATGATGAGCAGCAACCGCGCTTCTTGAAGATTTCAGTAGCGCACGATACCCGAGAGCGCGATAAAAGTCAAGGCATTTCCGTTTGACGCCGCCGCCGAGGCGCTTCGTGCGGCCGCCTTGTATGCAATGTCCGCATGCGGGGTGAATGCTCGCACACGCGCGGAGCACGCGACCGTGACGGCGAGTCGGTTCTTCCCATTTCGCTGCCCGCCACGCCAGATGGAAATTCGTATGGAATCCGAAGAAAACGAAGCGGAACCATTCGTGTGCGGCGATGGTTCCGGACGGTGACGACGTTGGAGCGGACGCCGGGAACCCGGAGGCAGCGAAGGCAGCCCGTCTCGGGCAACTGCGTGCTGCGGGATCATCCCGGTAACGCTGCAAAATTAAGGCCCTTTCGTGAGCGCTGAAAAATGCGCTGGCCCCGCGAGCAAGCTTCGTGCTTGACGTCGGTATGCGCTCACTAGCCGGAGATGCGCTTGTGCCTGCTGAACGTACACAACACAGCGCCCGAACTAACCGTTGGGGCAGGTCGATACCGCTCAGTGAATTCGATTCTGGCGGTAGTCTGCGTGTCCCCTACGCCGATCGTTTCAGGGTATAGTGAGTCGTCCCGCGTGGAGTGAGTAAAATGTCGACACACCCGCTTCTTCTCTACGAGGGGTAGAGCTTTATCCCCTTGTCTTCGCCCGCACGTGCAGTCGTTTTGACCGACATTCCATTACGCCGAAGGGTATGACATTGAGGCACACCAATCTTGCCCTGGAGCCATAGCATCCTCCGCCGCAAGCCGTGTTTCCAGGCCGAACCAACCGCACGTGCTCTCCGACTTCGGCATGGCAACGCGTGCCGCCTGGCAGCGGCGCGCGAAACTGAGCGCCCCCATTCTTCCGAGCTCGTATGGCCTCCATGCAAAGCGATCGCGACGCGATTCCGTACTACCTCGTTTTACGTGCCGGTTGTGCGCCCTATGTTCTGAACGCTCACCGCCACGTCCTGCGCCGCGAGGCAAGCCTTCTCCTGCGATCGTTCGCGAGAGCCCGCAGCGCGCCGACCTCAATCGCGGACGACGCGTGGAACGACTTCTCGGAACTGGAATCTGTTTCGATCCTCGAGCGCATCGACATGCGGGCCTACGCACTAGTTCAAGGGGCTGAAAGCGAGCATCAGCTCCGGTTACTGTCCGCCCTCTGACTGCATCAATTTGGGCATCCATTGCGGACAGTAAGCTCATCCATTAGTGCGCACGTTTTCCAGTCATGTCTGTGCGTCACGGCAGCCTGGTTTAGTACAGCTTTCTGGGCGGCAATGACCGCTTGATCTGTTTGCGCAGTCGAGCCACAGCCGCAGCTTTTTTTCTCTTGCGCTCTGCTGTCGGTGTTTCATAAGCCATCCTGGCGCGCAGTTCCTTTATCAGGCCGGTGCTCTCAATCGAACGGCGGAAGCGGCGCAACGCGACTTCCAGGGGTTCATTCAGCTTGGGGATTACAGTAGTCAATTTCTTTTCCTGGATGTGAGTTTGTGCTGTAAATCGTGCAAACGGTCGTGGCAGTGCGCGAGTCGCCTTTCGGTCGAAGCCGGCGCAGCGGTGGCACGTCACGAGGTGTTTTCTTCACATGAGTGAAGCCGTATGGCCGCGGGCTTCCTCAGCCAAATCGCCCGTCCAGCCACTCCCGTGCCCAGTTCTTCGCGTAGGCAATCGCGTCGTCGCGTACTTCGAAGCTCGCCAGATCGCCACTCAGATGAACGTCATATTCTCCGCCGTCAGCACGACTGCAGCTGATACGGGCATGGGCCATATACTCGCCGTCGGCGCGACGTGGGGTGGGGTCAATGAGGAACCGCGTTGAATTAAAGTGCATTGCTTTCTCGTATGCCTCCTGTCTTGCCGCATGCCTCACTGTGAACGTTTGCCAGTGCGGCGCGGTGCTCAAGGGACCGCGAATCACGGCTGCAGATCGAGCACTGTCGTGTTCTCTGGACAGGTGTCGATGAGGCGTACTGCATATGCAGTCGACGCCCGGCGTGCGTCACCGGCGTTCTGGAAGGGTGTTCTCTCGACAAGCCTGAATACGCGGCTGCGCGACGTCCCTTCTGAACTTTCCGGCTCCTGAATACGCACGGCAGCATCGAAACCTTCTTCGTAGTTGCGGCCGCCCCTCGCCCCGGTGGCGCGATGCGGATAGACCAGCGGGTAAATTTCGAGCCCACGGTAGAGACGGAAACCTGTTGTCATGGATTGCCTTTGCTGCCGCATCAGTACGCGGCGGATTGGGGGGGGGCGCGAGCGACTGAATCCAGTCTCTACACGGGTGGCCGCCGCTGTTCGGTCTGCGAAGAAAGTAAACGGCCCGAATCCCGCTGGAAAGGCGACTGGGGAGGCACCGGGAACGGCCGTAGAGCGATTGACGAGTTAATGCTACGCCGATTGTCGCCCTTGTACAGCTAAAGCTCTCTGATTCTCATCCCGGTCGCGAAGCGCGTGAGGCCAGTCGACGACGGCCATGCGCCTGGCGCGATGCCGGAGGCCGGGCCGCAGCCTACATCCTCGTCCGACAGGTCAACGACGGCGAAACGCGGCCCTTTGCGTTGCGCCGCCGCTGCGCTCGTCTTTGTGCCGAAAATTGATTCTTCCTTTCGTGAGGTCGTACACCGAGAGTTCCAGCGTGACCCTGTCCCCGGCAAGGATGCGGATGTGATTCTTGCGGATACGTCCGGACGCGTACGCACCCACGACGACGCCATTGTCGAGCGTGACGCGGTAGCGGCTGTCCGGAAGCACTTCCTCAACGATACCGTCGAGTTCCAGCAGTTCTTCTTTTGCCATTCAAGGGTCCTGGTTAATTTGCCAGACATCAATGCGCGATGCCTCGTCGAGAAGCAAGCTACGAGTGTTCACAGGCGCTCACCGCGCAATGGTGAGCAGCGCGCGGGCGGATGAGGCCTCGCACCGCGGGTGTCATGGCCGTCGCCCGGTTTGGGCGGCGAGTCTTGCGACAAGTGGATGAGTCAGACGCGGGAGCCAGCCATGCCGGTCCGATCGGGATAGGGATACGTCCAACGGATACTGTTATCGCCGGCCTCAGAGGGCGATCAGTCGGAGGAGGATTCGCTACGAGCCAACTGAGATCGTGTTGTGCCACGTACAGGGCGAATGAAGTTCTTATTGTAACCGAAGACGGCCATCTGCGCTGGATCTCTGACCAGCTCAGGTTCCAGCGGTTTCACTTATCGACCTCTCCGAATTTCCGACGCCACCTCTGGCAGTCCAGTTGTGATGCCGATCGCTGCGGTGCGGCCGGTGCCGGCGGAGGCTCTCTGTGGAACGCGCTGCCAGGAAAGCCGGACCCGGTAGCGTCTCCTATCGAGGTGATTCGCGAGTTCCTGCAGGACGCGCTCGCATGGCTAGACCAATAGCACCTCAGAACTATCCTGACCGCAACGGGGCTACACTGGAAGTGTGACGGAAACAGGAGATGGCCGTGACAGACTCTGACCCCCAAACCACGTTCCGAGGGCTACCGCTTACGTCGGAGCAGGATGCCGAAGTGCGGCACTATATCAAGGTCCGTACGCAGCACGGGTTGCCGTGGGACACGCCGGAACTGAGTGCGATGCTCAGGGATATGCTGCAGCCGCCGGGTTACGACAACGGCGATGTTGGCGCGGCGGCAGACGAAATGAATGCAGCCGCCGAACGCGCAACGGCGTCGGTTGACGAGGCGATGGACCCCATCGAGGCTGATGAGGAGCGGAATGCGGCGATGGAGTCGGAATGGATGAAAGGGCCAAAGCGATAGAGCCGAGAGCACTGGGGGCCGTTTCGTGGCGATAGCGCGCACGGGAGATGACGATGAGTTCCTCGCGGGTGCTGCGAGCATGGTCTCCATACTTGAGAGCGTATCTATCCTGGGTCGGAGTGCTGTACGAGAAACAGTAGATGCAACAGGAGAAAAAATCGGCATCCCGGAAATACGGAGCGACGAAGTAATTCAAATGAAGTTCTTTAGCGATGCTGATTTTTTCGGGTTCAAAAACCGATAAGAAGGTCGGGATATAAAGTCATCCAATGCTGCGGCAATCGTGTCGGCGCTGTCCGGCGGACAAGGCGTCCTTTAGCTGGGGGGGGGGCGTGGATGACCGCTGGGGTCGGCGTGACCGGGTTGCATGGGCCGCAACTGAATTGCCATCCTTCTTCGTAGTGCCTACCGCTTCCTGGCGTGGCAACTACGCGCTCGCTCGCAACACGGCGCGACAGTAAAACTGTTTTCAACCAGCATCGCGTGACCAATTGCAGTCGCGATGCTCACACCTCTTTTGCGTCGACGTCGCAGTAGTGACGCTTCGCCCTTAACTGCTCAGGAGAATTGATTGGCGTCCTCCGGACGTATACGGAAGAAATCATATCCACAGCCGGTGTAGCGAAACTTTCGCTGTACAAATAGCGGATTAGGCGTAGCATGGGGAAGTCAGTCAACCTGCGACCGATCCCAGCGCCTCTCCTGCAGCCTCTTCTACAGGGATCGAGCTGCCTCCCTCCAGTGCAGACCTCCTCAAGACGGCGACCGCGCGGCACGATGCCGGTGCGGTCGCGCACGTCCTTACCGTATACGGCCGCGAAGCGCGCGGCGCCAGGAGAACCAACATGACCACTGCTTTCCGTCTCTACCGTGGGCTGGAAATTTATCCGCTGGTTTATCCGCATCGCCCGACGGAACCAGGCTTCGGTCACAACTACGACGAAGGGTTTGATGCAGCCGTTCGAATTCAGGCGTCGCAGGAGCCATCGGAGCCTGCTGGTAGCTTGCGCAGCCGGGTATTTGGACTCGTGGTCGACACGCCGTTCAGCAATGCGGGTGATGCACGTCGGGCGTCGATTGCCTACGCAGAGCGCCTGATCGATGCATGCTCACCAGGAGAAACCGTGCTTGATATGAAATCCTGATTATTTCGACCGCCGTGCCGGAACTTTCGATACACGCTTTAGCAGCGGGGTACAGCATCACTGGAGCTTTGGAATGAACAGAGACGAGCTGCTACAACGGATCAGAGTCAACGGTCTCGATGTAATAGCGGAGTTTCTTCCGGCTGGCGCCGATGGGGAGTTGAAGGGGCTTATGGGCGCGCATCGCCACGAGGTACACGCAGAGGCGTTCCGGATGTTTCTTTCGGTTCGTGCGCTGTTGCGTGAAAACGGTATGCCAAGCGTTGAGTCGGACTGCGAAGCGGGGCAGATCATGGCCCGGTTGAGCAGATGCGCAACCTGAGGCTCATGATGGAGAAGTCGTCAGCGGTAAACAGATGTCGCACGTAATTGATGAGGTAAGCATGCGCTCCGATTCGACCCAATTCAGGATAGACCCGACACCACGTTGTGCCGACGGGGAATATATGGCGCACGCGCGTATCAGCAGCAGACGCGCAGATGGAAGCGAATATGACGTCCACCTAAGCGGTGATCTCGCAGGATTTGACCTGCGTGATGATGCCATTGCCTATGCAAAAGGCTGGGCACAACAATGGCTGGATGCACGCTTTGGTTAGGGAAGCGTTGGGGTGAGCCGGTTTGCTGCTCGTCTGGCAACCTGCCTTGAAGCGGGCTGAAAAACGGATGGCATCCGCCGTCAGTTTTGGCGAATACGGAACTAGCCTCGATTGTCGATCCAGTCACGTGCCCACAGGTCCGAAAAGCGCAAGGCTTCAGTCTCGGTAGTGAAGTACCCGAGCGAGTAAAAGTCATAACACGCTCGTTCCTCGCGAGTGTTGAGGCGGTTGAGTGTGAGGTTGGATGAAAAACAGCCGTCGGAAAGACGGTGAGCCGAGGGGCCGACCGCGTAACCGCGGTAATGCCTGGCGACAGCAATCTGCACTATAACCTTGGAGAAAGAATACTGGAGCGGGCCTCGCGCTCTGGGAGGCCGCTTGAGCTGGGTGAACGGGTTTCACCGCGAAAGCCGCCGCATTACGGGCTGGCTCTTCAAGCGAACTCAGATGGGACCCGTTTCACGAGGGGGGCGACGCCAGCTATGGCGCCGGCCCCGCAGATGACTTACAGCGGGGTGATGTTGGATGCCTGCATGCCCTTGGGGCCGCGCTTCGTTTCGTAGCTGACCTTCTGGCCTTCTGCGAGCGTCTTGAAGCCATCGCCGCGAACTTCAGAGAAATGCGCAAACAGGTCGTCGCCGCCTGCATCGGGCGTGATAAAGCCAAAACCCTTGCTGTCGTTGAACCACTTCACAGTACCGGTGTCCATGGAATTCTCCTGAATATGAACGAATATAGGTGTGCTCCACATGGAGCGCACGGAAAAGAATCAAGGAGGGAGAGGACAACGAATACCGCGCTTCGCGGTGAATGATGAGCAGCAATCGCACTTCTTGAAGACTTCAGCTTCGCAGCCTACGCCTGAACGGGGCAGGAGTCAAGTTATTTGATCCGGCAGCGACGGCTGCACGGCTGAAACAACGGTGGCCAAAGCGGCCATCAAGTAGAGACCGGCTCGCCGCTCGAGCAAATCAGCTGATGCCACACGCCAGCCGCCCTTTCACATGTCGATGACCGAAGCTCCGCTGACCTTTCCATCGACGATGTCCTTTCCCTGCTGCCTCGCGGCACGCCTTGCCACACCGAAGTCGGAGAATGCATGCGGTTGGTTCAGCCGGAAGACACGGCTTGCCGTGGAGGTTGCTATTGCTCCCGGACGACATATCCGTACTGCAATGTCATAACCTTCAGCGTAACGGGAATGCCCGTCAAAGCGACTGAACGTTCGGGGGAAGACGAGGGGATGAAGTTCGTACCCCTTATAGAGTAGAAACGGGTGTGTCGACATATTGGTCACTCCGTAGGGGACGCCTCACTATACCCGGAAACGGGCAGCGCGGAGTGGCGCACAGACTGTTACCAGAACTGAATTGACCGAGGGCGGGCTCGTGCGCATCGTCAATTGCGAGATCTGTAATGCAGACCATCGCGCGGACCATCCGTCCATAGGTCTTCAGGTAACGGCTAGGAAAGAGCGGCGAATTTGCTGCCAGAACTAGTGGTCATTGGCGTGACGGCCTCGCTCATTTCCGTTCCCTGGTTTTCCTTGCGTTGTGCGGAAATCGGGCGCAGGATGATTGTGGGAATTACTTTCGATCTGGCGACGGTCTTCCCCACTGCCGGTCGGAGACCATATGGAAACACGTCTTGATACCTTCAACGGTTGGCAAATGAAGGCAACCGTTGAAAGCCGGCCCACCAATGGGGGCAGCTTGAAGTATTACATCGTCCAGCCCGCCACATACAAGGAATTCTCGACGGAAGTTTCGCTATGCTGCGTAATCAAGAAGAACACGGATACCGCCTTCGAAACTGCCGATGCTGCCTTTTATGCAGCGTTCTCGGATTGCAGACACGCCATCCGGGGTGCGATCAAATTCCGTGGTCTACATAAATTCAGCTAGTTCGTGGGTTCACATCGTCGTCGGAGATCAGGGGTGTCCATGTACCGGGTGTTCGCGTATCGTGGATTCGAAATCCACGCGAGAGTGGCCGTGGCTTTCGAGGGTAAATACAACGTGTTTTTCCAGATCAGGGGCGGCGGTAACGTCAGGGTGATGGGCAACATCGGCGCACCCACTCAGCTCCATAGTGGCCCATTCGCTCTTGCTGAGGCGTACCTTGTTGCCGAGGGTGCAGGACAGGCCGCAGTCGACGCCGTCATCGGCCCCAACGCATAGCGCGTGTTCTCGCTGCCTGTCGCTGTTGATATCCGGCGACTTTAGCCATGGACACGTTGCCGGAGAATATCGCGGCACCTCAGCTTGTCTTGTGCTGGCAGTCATCCACCCCTGGTTTATTGCGGGAGCTTGCGGTCAGCCGCTACGATGCTTGATCTGCCAGGCGGACGCTCGCGCACCCATGGAGCGCTGGATGACGCAGGCCAGGATGTCATTGCTGCAGCGGGCGCCTGTCTGTGGCGAGACTGGCGTACCTGGCAGTCGTACCGGGAGGCCGCATCGATGAATTGATGCGGCGCTGGCAAGAAGGCCTTCGGGAAGTCACCACGGTGACTCCTGATGTCGTGTGTTCATGCTCCGATCGGCGGCGCATTGGGGTGATGTCGAGCCTGAACCAGCGATGTTCAGCCTGGCTTTTCTGCTCGTGCATACATATGCAGCGATGGACAGTGAAAACTGGAAATTGATCGCGACATGTGGCGCGCTGTTATGGGGCGCTGCGATGGCGTAGTTCGATATGGGCGGCGGCCTTGAAGCGCTGATGCACGCTTGCAGTCCCCCTAAAATGGAACTGACGATGACCCCGGATGATGTGATTTCCGTCTTCGAGCAGCTGAATCGCGAAGGTCGCGCGGCGATCGATCTAGACCGTGCCTGCGCGAGCTTCGCAAAGTGGCTGGCCGGCGCATGGGATGGTTTGGGCGAGAGCGACGTAATGTTGCTGGCTTCCGTGGGTGCTGCCTTGTGGCGCGAAGGGTACGCGAGAAGGTACTGACATGGCCGGAGTGATAGGCATGCCGCTATGACGACGCATGATCTCCCGCCTCCAGGCAACGCTTCCAGATGCCAGACACCTCCCCCTGCGCGCCTGGAGATCCCGGTCTGGTTCAAAGCTGTCGCGTGCTTGTTCGTGCGAACGCAGATGCGTTCATCCGCTATGCGAATGAGGGGCAGTCCCACCCACGGGGCGGCAGTGAGGCCAGTTCGATGGCGGCATAGAGGCACCACCCGAGGGGCGGCGCAAGGGCGGCACCGCACGTGCGCGGGTCGAAGATCGGCATCGCATGTTGCGCTGCACAACAATGTCGGGTATGATTTAGGATTCCCCAATCTTCGCACACCAGATCCAGATGGAGGCAGCCCAGCCTCGATTGTCCGTGCGTCATTCCGCGATTCCGTTTGCACCCCGACAGTCAACTTGATCTGCCGTCCTGCCTGCGCCGATCGTCAGCCAACCTGTCGAGGAGAACGTATTGGCAAATCCAGTTCGTGACGATTTAGCATCCCGCGCGATCGCGGTTACGCCAAAGGCCAGTCGCCGAGCGGCAAAGGGAACGCCCCTGGCCGTCGAAGCACCTCTCGACATCGAGTCAATCGCACGACAGGACGAAGAACGTCAACGCCAGATGCGTGCGCTGATCGCGCTTGGCCGTGAGCGCGGGTATCTCACGCACATGGAGATCAACGATCACCTTGCAGACGACTTTACGCAAACTGCCGCGATGGAGGCAATCATCGGCACGTTCAGCGAAATGGGCGTGGTGGTGTACGAGCAGGTGCCGGACGCAGCAACACTCCTCCTAAGCGACACCGCACGCACCGTCTCGCCCGACGAGCAGGCGGACGAGGAAGCGGAAGCTGCCCTGTCGACCGTCGATTCCGAATTCGGACGCACGACTGATCCGGTCCGGATGTACATGCGCGAGATGGGCGCCAGAGAGTTGCTGACCCGTGCAGGCGAAGTTGAGATCGCGAAACGTATCGAGTGCGGCCTGCACGACATGATTCAGGCGGTCGCTGCGTGTCCGTCGATCGTGGCCACGATGCTCGCCGATGTGGACCGCATCGTTGCCGGCGAACTGAGTATCGACGATCTGGTCGATGGCATCAGCGACGAGGTAAGCGAAGGCGCAATCACGCCGGACTCCGAAGAAAATGAAGTGAAGATTTCGACTGCGGACAGTGACGATATTGAGCTGGACGCGGAGGATCCGGAGGCGGCGAACGCAGCCCGCCGTGAACTACTCACGAACGAGTGTCTGGCGGTTTTCGCGCGTGTACGTGCACTGTTCGAACAGTTGCAGGATATTACCGACACTGGTACAGCCCCTTCTGCAGCCGTTGCGCGAGTGCGCTCGGAGATCCAGCGCGAACTGGTACAGATCCGCTTTACGGCTAGAACCGTCGACCGCCTGTGTGCCAATGTGCACGAACAAATTGCGGAAGTTCGCGCGATCGAGCGTGGCATCCTCGAAATCGCCGTCGGCCGTTGCGGCATGCCACGGGAGTCCTTTGTCGAGTCGTTCCCGGGCCACGAGACCGACCTTGAATGGACCAACCGCATGGCGGCGACTTCGCGGCGGTTTGGCGCGGCGCTCGAGCGACATCTGCCAGCCATTCAGGCCGGGCAGCAGAAACTCACTGGCATCGAGGCCAGGGTCTCGTTGCCGCTCCAGCAGCTCAAGGAGATCAACCGCAAGATGAGCACCGCGGAGTCGAAAATGCGGCAGGCCAAGCGGGAGCTGATCGAAGCGAATCTTCGCCTTGTCATTTCAATTGCCAAGAAATACGTGAACCGCGGCATGCCGTTCCTGGATCTGATCCAGGAAGGCAATATCGGCCTGATGAAGGCGGTCGACAAGTTCGAATATCGGCGCGGCTGGAAGTTCTCGACGTACGCTACCTGGTGGGTCCGGCAGGCTGTCGCGCGTGCACTTGCCGATCAGGCGCGGACCATTCGTGTGCCGGTGCACATGATCGAGGCGATCAACAGGTTGAACCGGATTTCGCGCGAAATCCTGCAACAGACGGGACAGGAAGCGCATCCCGCTGCGCTTGCGGAGCGTATGGAGATGTCCGAGGATAAAGTCCGCAGTATTCTCAGGACCGCCAGGCTACCTGTGTCGCTCGAAACGCCGGCAGGCGACGATGCCGACGCGACGCTCGGTGACTTGATCGAGGATGTCTCTGCGAGTTCGCCGGCTGAGGCCGCAGTTCACGCGAACATGCGTGCCGCAATTGATGAGGCGCTCGACGGATTGTCGCCACGCGAGGCCAAAGTCCTGCGGATGCGATTCGGGCTCGATACGACCTCTGACCATACGCTGGGGGAGGTCGGCGAGCAGTTTGGCGTGACCCGCGAGCGGATCCGTCAAATCGAAAGCCAGGCGATGCGCAGGCTCAGGGGTCCCGGTCACGCTGACAAGTTGAGGTCCTTTCTCGAACGCTGAGCGGGGCGGGGCGACCCAGCGAGCGCTCGTCCTCGCAAACGACGCCCGACGTCCTGACGTGAACCACGGCTGCATCAACACGAAGGGGCCTCTGAGGCCCCTTCGTACTTGAGAGAACCGCTCGTTTGCCATGGCATCCGGCTCGCGAACGAAGCGTTCGGGAAACGCATGACGGAGGTCGGACTGGGTGCCGCGCCGGCAACGACCGCTGAAGGTCTACCAGCCACGCGTGCGCCGACCTGCACGCTGTTGGTATACGTGGACGATGCAATGAGCTGGCTGATGCACCTACGCTTCGCGGCCAGGCAGTCGACGTTCAGCTGCGAGGCATGCGGAGGAATTGTTTGCTGCCTTGCATTCAAGGCCGCAGCAATCGGGGCGCGTGCACGCGACGGGGGCGTGTCGAATGCTATGAACGCGTCATTAGAAGATCGTGCGAAGTCCGATTGCCACGCCCACCTGGTTGGTCCGGCCAATGGTGTTGGTCGGAACGCCCTCGCCGTTGACTCCGCCCGGGTAGTCGGCGGAGAAGGCGCCTGTGCCGCGCGCGAAGTCGGTGATCCCGTAGACTTCCGTGCGCTTGGTGAACGAGTATTCGGCGAGAACGGTAGCCGATTGGTTCACCCCATTGCCGAGCGAGCCGTCGAGTAGTTCAGCATTGCGCGTCTGCCCGTAGTAGTAGGCGAACGTGAACAGCAGCGCAGGCATGGCGTGCCAGTTCGCACCGACGTAATAGGTGTCGTCGATACGGTTGGGGCTGGCACCCTTCAGTGCCGGCGCGCCAGCTTGTTGCATGTAGCTGTCAGTCAAACCAGTCTGGTCCTGCGCCCGCAGCCAGCCGGCGAGGAGGCGGATGTCGTGGGTGAGCTGAAATGCGCCGCTGATGTGCAGGAAGTTGGTCTTGGCGCCATTGATCGAGCTGCCGACATTGTTGCCAACCGAAGAGCCAGTCGCAGATGTCGGAACGGAGACCTGCTGAAAGCCAGCGTTAAGCATGGCAGGGCCATACGTGTACGTCAGTTCCACGGCATAGGTGGCGCCGAGACCGACCGCGCCCGGCTGGTTGCCAAAGCCGTAAAGGGCATTGACATCCAGGCCCTGGAAGCTGCCCTTGTACTTGACCGAGTTGTTGACTTCCAGGTAAGGGCCGATGCCGTTATACATCCAGCTGTTTTGCCAATAGTTGCCAACGGTCAATGGGTCGAAGATATCGCCCAAGGTGTCGTAGGCCGGCGCATATTGCCTGCCAAAGGTCAGCGAGCCCCACGTTTTGTTCGAAAGACCCACAAAAGCTTGCCGACTGAACAGCGTGTCAGGGACGTGTAGTTGCCCATTGAAGGCTTCGAAGCCGTTTTCGAGGCGGAAGATTGCGGACCAGCCGTCCCCCAGATCCTCACTGCCCCTCAAGCCCCAGCGGCTGTGGGTTTCCGGGCCGGACGTCATGGCGACCTGGTCGTTGCCGCCCGGGCCAGCATTCGTCTGATATCGGATGGCTTCATCGACGATGCCGTACAGCGTGACCGAGCTTTGTGCGAACACCGACGACGCCGCGGCAGCGAAAAGCGCGCCAGTTGCACTGGAAATGAGCACTTTTTTCATCAGCAATCCACAGTAATTGGTGAGCGGACTGGGGAAGATTTTCCACGCTCGACAATAAGACCGTGAACGGGAGCGTAGCGCGTCATTTCGTTGAGGCAAAGATATTGGTTGCGGAGTGTTGTTTATTTGCAGTGTCGGGACAGGTACGTGTAAATCGTCTGATTATTTTACGTGCAGGATAACGACCTCGCGGTTGGGTCCTGATGCGCTGCTTTGAGCACGAGGCATTACCGAATCCGGGGCGCTCGGGGAATGGCTTCAAACCATCGCGAGGTGTGCGGCACGGCAAGCGCCGCACACCCTTCATCACTAAACCGTCAGCGCACTGCGCATGGCGATCTGCTCCTGATGACGCGCCTTGTCCTGAGCCTTGGCGTAGTCAGCGGCAGCGGCATATTCCGTCATCGCCTCGGTGCGGTGTTCGATGCCACAAACCTTGGAGGCGAGCGCGCCGTAGGGCCCCGATCCGGCAAACTCCGCACGTTGCATCGTCAGGGAGCGAATGGTCTGCAGCGGCGTGCCGTTGAAGTTCTCGAACATGAAGAGGCGGCCGCCCCATTCCGAGAGGAACAGATCGCGCACGACGCGACCAATCTTCACGCGATCGATCGGTTCGCCCATCGGGCCGCTGTTCATGCGCTCGAACCACGGACCAAGCTTCGGATCTTTCCACTGTGCGTCGGTCGGGAAAATCAGCGCGCTGCGGCCGCATAGATCGACCAGTTCGTAGATCATCGCCGAGAAATGCTCGAGGTAATACGCGCGGCCGAAATCGTAGATCAGGATATTGGGCTTGTAGTGCCCGCCCGGCGTGTGAAACCCGAGTTCTTCGGCTGCGATCATGTGCGCGAGCGTCGCCTGATGGAAGCCGATCAGCTTCGCGACGCGTGTCTGCACCTGCGGAATCTTGTTCGTGCCGATGTGCTCGGTGATCAGCACTGCAAGCCCCGCCATCAGTTCGGCTCGCACCACCTGACGAATCAGCGCGGCATAGTGGAGCCAGTCGAATACACGTTGCGGATAAAGCTTGGCATGGTCCGGGTTGCCAATATGGAACACATGGCTCCACGGAATGAACACATTGTCGAATACCGTTACGCCATCGAGTTCGTCGCCTTGTGACGCAAGCGGGTGCTCCGTTTCGTCCTCCCGCACGGTGCTTTCACGGCAAACGATCGTCACGCCCTTCGTATTGACCGGCGTTGCGGCAAAAATGATCTGCTCGCCTGGAATGCCGGGGCGGAAGAAAACGCCGATATGGATCCAGTCGGCAAATGGCACGCCGGTGCCGATGGCCTTTACCCCGGTGACGGTAATGCCGTGCTCATCGCTCTTGACGACGCGCAGGCCAGGAGATTTCGCCTGCGCCTCGGGACCCGAGCGATCCATTTGAGGATCGACGAATTGCGGTGCACAGTTGAAGTCGTTGTCCTTGGCGTGCTTCACGAAATTCACGATATTTTGCGCGAGACCCTTTCCTTCTGCACCGATAGCGTGGGTTTCCCACGGCGTCGGGTCATCGACGTAAGTCATCAGCACATAGTTGTTCACGTCGGGCGTGCGCGGAAACGAAGCGCCGGCAAGCTCGCGCATGATCGTTTCGTGGTACTTACGTTTGCGGCGAAGCTCTTCCTTGTTGCGATGGCCAAACCACTGCATCGAACGTCGAATGCCATCTTCGTCGACGAAGGTCAGCACGTCCTGGAGGTCTTCCCGGTGGTGCAGATCGTAGAAGTCGGCGTGAACCTTTGCATAGCCGCGCGTTTTCGGGTGCGTTGCGATATTGTCGATCTTCTCGTTGCCGACCCAGACGTCACGTCCGTCGTTGAGCGACTCGAGATATTGCTTGCCGGTGCGAATCATACGTCTACTCCTTTGGTGGTCTTGAAACAGCGTGGTCAGGATTCTGTGGGGCGTGTCGTTGCATATGTACGCTGGCAATAAACCAGCGGTGCTGCATCTGGTGATTTCCGTGCGCTCAGGACTCGTGCGAAGAAAACGCTGTGCGTTCCCACTTCCGTTGCCGAGGTGAATCGGCAATCGAGCGAGACAATGGCGTCGGCGCGGTATGGAATGCCATGTTCGGAGAACTGCCAGCGCTCGTCGCTGAAGCGTTCTGACATGGGTATCTGGCCGACGCCGGAAAAAAGCTGAGAAACGTCGGTTTGGAGCGCATGCAGCCAGTTCACGGACAAAAATCCGTTCGCCTTGATGATGCTATTCGCGGCGCTGCGCCGGTTGACGCAAAAAAGAATCGTAGGCGGCGAATCGCTGACCGAGCAGACAGCTGAGCAGGTCACGCCAGCCTTGCCTGCCACGCCGTCCGATGCGATGACCGTAACCGGGGTTGCAGCATGGGCAAGCGCCTCGCGAAACGCCGTGGCGTCGATGTGCGGTAATCCGTCGGCGGCTTCATAAAGCGGCGGGGTGGCCGCCTGCACCGATTGAATTTGCGCTTGAGTCATGGTGTCTCCTGGTTGGCTCTGGCTTTGCATGTGTTGAACAAGCGTGCGAGGCTGGGCGTATCGGCCGCATTCTCGGCGCGCGCCTTGGGGATTACCCGGTGCCCTGCAGCTTTTTTGTTTGAGCTAAATTACACCGACCCAACCTACAGCTCTATGGATGACGCGTCATGGACACTATTCCGCAGCGGAATGAGGCGGATCTCGACTTTCATCACCTGCAGGTTTTTGATGTGTTGATGACTGAGCACAGCATCACGAAAGCCGCGCATGTACTCAACGTCACACAGCCGGCGCTGAGCAAGACGCTCGCGCGTCTGCGCCTATATTTCGGCGACCCGCTCTTCATTCGCGTATCCATGCGCATGGAGCCGACGCCCAAGGCACTCGAACTCGCAGACCCCATCAAGTCGATCCTCGATAACTTCAGGCAGTTGCGCTCGTCACATGCTGCTTTCAATCCAGAGACTACGGAGCGTGTGTTCAGAATTCATGTGGTCGACGCCGGCGTGGTGAACATGTTCCCGCCGCTGCTCAACTATTTGCGCGAGCACGCACCACGTGCGCATTTGCAGGCCGTCCACTGCGACGCCCAACATCTGGATCTATGGCTGGAATCGGGGTTGATCGACATCGCGATTGGTTCGTTCCCTTCGCTCACGACAGGCATCCGCCGTTTGCCGTTGTGGTCGGAGCGATTTGCCTGTGTGGCGCGCAGGGGCCATCTTCGTATCGGCGCTACGCCGAGTCTGGAGGCGTTCATCGCCGAGAGGCACGTCGTCGTTTCGGCCGTCGGCACAGGGCACGAGCATCTGTCCGTCGAGCGGTTGCTCGAGACCCACGTGCCGCGCGAGAACATCGTGTCCCGCGTGCCCACGTTTTCGGCCGCCGCGCTGATCGCGCAGCGCACGGACGCCATTGTTACGATTCCGCGCTCGCTGGCTATCGGGCTGGTTCGCGATTGCGGCCTCCAGCTTATCGAGCCGCCGCTTGATTTCCCAACAATTGAGATTGCCCAGTATTGGCACGATCGTGTACACCGCGATCTGGGAAACCAATGGCTCCGAACCGTAATGAAGCAACTCTTTTCCCAGGAAGATTGCCACCGGACTATGACTGCCGGTTATTTAGATCATTCGATGGGGTAGGTGGCCCTGGCCTCGATTGCCTTCTATGATCCGCTTCATCACCCGTCATGGAGCGAGATCATGAAATTATCGAAGCAAGGATGCGTGATTTCGATTGGTGTCTTCGACGGCGTGCATGACGGTCATCGGCGCGTGTTGCAGATGTTGCGAGAAACGGCGAGGGACCGTGGATTGCAGTCGGTGGTCGTGACGTTCGACCCGCATCCGCGCAGTGTGCTGCAGCCGGCGAGGGCGCCGGCCATGCTCGTGAGCGTGCAGCGAAGGCTGGAGCTCCTCGAATCGACGGGATGTGTCGATCGTACGTACTTGATACCCTTTGACCGGAATCAGCGGGAACAGGCGGCGGACGATTTCGTACGGGAAGCGCTCATCGGGCAGCTGGGGATGCGGGCGCTCGTGGTTGGGGAGAATTTTGTTTGCGGAAAGGGGCGTGTAGGGACAGTCGAGTATTTGAGGCAACTTGGAAAGTCCACGAATTTCAGCGTCCATCCTGTCCCCTTGCGTGTTGCATTGGACGCAAAACCCGCTTCGTCGACCGTCATTCGCCAGCTGATTCTCGATGGCGATATGCGGCGCTCCGCCCAATTACTGGGAAGGTGTCACGAGCTGGTATGCGAAGTTGGACCGGCGGGAGAATTATTCTTGCCGAAGGGGATGTGTATTCCTCACGCCGGACGATATTCGGTTCTTCTGTGTCAAGGGCGCGGCGCGACGCTGCAGGCAAACGTGAACATAATGAACGAGCGCGGGTCACACCGCTGTTTTGCGTCGCGCGCGGATTTAGAACCGGGTATCCAGGTCACGATGCAATTTCTTGACCTGCTCGAAATGGTTCGACAGGAAGAGGTATTAGCCTAGATCTCGCTGGGGCGTCGCCGGTTATTCATGAATCGAGCACTACGTCCATCGCAATCGCACTGCCGGAGATTAGAACTCCGAAGCTGTCGGTCCCGCGGGTCCGAAACGAGCACCTGCGGGCCGATATTTCGAAGCCGCCGCGATCAAAGAGCAGGGAGGTACATCTGATCGGCATCTGCCGCAGAGACACCGAGTTCGGTGGCGACAGCCGCGACCCCTTCCCGAACCGCCTCGGGGTTCACCTTGCCGTCACCGGTGAAGTAGGGGCGAACGTAGCGCTCGTAGTGCTGCTGTGCTTCCTCCATCGTCAATCGATTCAGGAGCGACGCAATGTGCTTGACGGCCACGCGCGGTTGCTCGGCGATGACCCGAAGAGCACGCTTGTTTGCCCGAACCACGGCCTGAAGGGCGGGATCGTCGAGCGCAATGCGCGAACGGTCCACAGCAATGCCCACGGTCGGGATCTGGAGGTGGTCGCCGACCCAGGACAGCAGCGTCAGGCCCTCCTCAGCGGCGATTTGCTCGGGCGCCAGCGTGCTACCCACGTAGGCCGCATCGATCGACCCATCGCGAAGGCGCCGCAAGTCCATTTGATAGTCGGCAGGGATCCGCTCCACGCACTGCAGGTCGCGATCGGGATCCAGTCCGTGCTTGCGGAGTACGATCCGCGCGAAGCAACCGGGGGCGGTGCGGGCGCCATGGACAGCGAGACGGCGCCCACGAAGCTCGTCCATGGACTTGATATCGCCGCGCGCCAGAAACCAGAACAGCGGGCGATGAGTATTGGCGGCGAGCACGGTCCACGGGATGCCATTGGTCATTCGCGACAACAGAGCACGGCCCAGACCGATGGTCGCGCCGCCGCGCACGCGTTCAGTCGGCCAGACCGCTCCGTCACGGAGTGCGACGTGCACACCCTCGTCTTCGAAAAAGCCCTCCTGATCGGCTACATGCGCGATCAGTTCTTCGTGAATACCACTTCCCACATAGGTCAAGTCAATCGAGAGCATGAGCAAGTTACTCCTCTATCAGGTCGATCGGATGCTTCGGCGAGCGCAGCGCGCCCGCCGTCTCGTAGCGATTGGCGCATTCGCCCGGTTCAGTCCATGCCAAGGCCGCCACTGACCGGAAGGTAGTGGCCGGTGGTGAAGCCCGAATCCTCGCTTGCGAGGAACGCCACCGTGCTAGCTACTTCGTTCGGACGGGCGAGTCGTTGCATCGGTATGGCGGCGGCAATCGCTCGCAACCGGTCGGGCGAGACCAACTCAGTCGAGGTTGCGCCCTCCACGGTGGTCGGTGCGACGATGTTGGCCGTGATTCCGTGCGGCGCGAGTTCCAGCGCGATATACCGGACAAACTGGTCCATGGCCGCCTTGGCGGTGCCGAGCGTAATCATCCCGACACGCGGACGACGCGACAGCAACGCGCTCAGGTAGATCAACCGTCCGTGACTACGAGACATCATGCCCGGCACCACCGCTTTCGTTGTCAGGAAGGCGGCGCGCAGTTCGCTGTCCAGCTTGTCTCCGAGTTGCTCCCACGTCAGGTCGGCGAACGAGGTGATGGCATAGGGCGTCAACGCGTTATGCACGAGCACGTCCACGCCGCCCCACCGCTGGGTGATTTCATCGACCATGGCCGTGACATCGGCGGGCTCGGTGACGTCCGCTTTGATCGCCACCGCTTCGCCGCCTGCCGCGACAATGGTCCCGACGACGTCTTCGGCGAGCGGCGCGCTGTTCCGATGATTGACGACTACGCGGTACCCCTGTTTGGCAAGGGTCATTGCGATAGCCGCACCAATTCCGCGGCTGGCTCCTGTGACTAGTGCGACGGGCATGAGATCACCTCCAGGTCAGGGCTGCTGGTCTGAAACACCTTATTTGCGAAACGTTCCTGCTGATCGACAACACAGGCGAACAGCTCTTCGCGGGAATCTCTTCCCGCATAAGTCGAATCGATTGCTTGAATTGGCAAGATGACTCCTCTCTGTTGGTGAATCACACAAATTGGCGAAAATAACTTCCCCTCCGATCCAAAACGGTGCACTCGCTGAGTGTCTGCATCTTTTTTGCACGATATTCTGTTTTGGATATGTGATGCCGGGAGGGGAAACGCGAATTCCTTATTTCCGTGAATGGAACCGATTCAGCTACCACGTCATGACGAGCAACACCGTGATATCGGCGTAGCCAAAGCAAAACAACTGACCGAAGGCGATCAGTTCGACCGTCCGTGGCCACGGCACAAGCCCCATGCAGCGGGGCGCGTTGATGCAACACATAGCACCGAGTCCGGATAACTGCGGAGCGGCGTGATTGAACTGCCCGTTTTTCAGCGCTTTGCCGATGCCCGAAAAAAGAGCATTTCCGCGACACGGCTGTGCAATCGGCCCGGTTTTGAAGCATGTGTCTTTTATCGGAGCCAACAGTACACCGGTCAATAATCGGGCTCTATGTATTCCGGGTCATGGACACTATTCCGCGGGGGCATGAGGCGGATCCCGCCAGTTGGATATATCTTTATTCAAATTCCGGACCACTTGGAGGATGCATGCGAAACGTCAACGAAGACAGCATTACGCAAATTGCCCTTGCGTATCACGCGCAAGCCAAAGATGGCCGCTTCAAGCGGATCATGACAAGCGCTATCGAGCATCTCCATGCATTCGCACGGGACGTGGCCCTGACCGAAGACGAGTTGTACCAGGGTATTCAGTTCCTCACGGATGTTGGCCACATCACCGATGACAAGCGGCAGGAATTCATCCTGCTCTCGGACGCCTTGGGCCTTTCCATGCTCGTCACTGCGCTCAACAACCGCAAGCCGGCTGGCTGCACGGAGTCGACAGTCTTTGGGCCATTTTTTGTCTCAAACGCACCTCGTTACGAAAATGGCGACGACGTTGCCAATGGTGCAACGGGGCAGCCGTGCTTCGTGAGCGGGCGGGTGCTGGGACTCGCCGGGGAGCCGGTGCCGAACGCGCATATCGAGGTCTGGCAAGCGGATTCCAATGGCTTCTACGACATTCAGTACGATGGCGCGGAGAGCAAAGCCCGTGGCTCGCTGCGCAGTCTCGAGGACGGATCGTTCCACTTCCGTTCGATTACAGCGGAATCCTATCCAATTCCATACGACGGTCCGGTTGGACGCATGCTGGAGGCACTCGGGCGGCATCCATGGCGTCCGGCTCATCTGCACTTCATGATCGAGGCACCAGGCTACGAGCGTCTTATCACTCACGTATTTCGCGAAGGCGACCGCTACCTCGATTCTGATGCCGTGTTCGGCGTGCGTTCTTCGTTGATAGCCGACTGGGAGCAACACGAGCGTGGCACGGCGCCCGATGGCACTCGAATCGATACGCCGTTCAGTACGCTCGACTTCACTTTCGTCCTGAATCGAGCCGCGACTGCGGTCCCGCATCGGAACGATGCTGGGTAGTGAGTCCAGCCGACGCTGATCCCGTGTTGACGTAGCCTCGTCTCCAGCGTCCGGCGCATAAATTCCCTTCTTTACTTTGGATAACGAACATGATCAACGAGCCGATTTCAGTCGCACTCGACACGCTGTTCCGCGGTGCCCGCACTCAAAACGGCTGGCTCGACAAGTCAGTCACCGATGAGCAGTTACGGGCGCTCTACGATCTGGCCAAATACGGCCCGACGAGCATGAACACTTCTCCGGCGCGCTTCGTGTTCCTGCGTACGCCCGAAGCGAAGGCGCGCTTGCTGCCGGCGCTGGCGCCGGGGAACGTCGATAAGACCCTTGCCGCGCCGGTGTGTGTGATCGTCGCGCACGATCATCGCTTTTACGACCACTTGACGAAGTTATTTCCGCATCGCGCCGACGCTCGCACGATGTTCGAAGGCAACGCGGATCTGATCGAGAGCACGGCATTTCGAAACGGCACCTTGCAGGGCGCTTATCTGATTCTCGCTGCGCGTGCTCTCGGACTGGACTGTGGGCCGATGTCAGGCTTCGACGCACAGAAAATCAACGACGAGTTCTTCCCGGAAGGCGATATCAAGGTGAACTTCCTTTGCAACATTGGCTATGGCGATCCGGGCAAGGTGCTCGAGCGGTTGCCGCGCCTTGCGTTCCACGAGGCGTGCCAATTCTTGTAAGAGCGCCGCTGTGCGATACATCGGGGGAACAGAATGGTGAAGGGTTCTTTTGTCTATCAGATGCTCCCGGCGAGGGTCGTCTTCGGCCATGGCACGATCGCCGCTCTCTCCGCAGAGGCGGAGCGGCTCGGCTTGCGGCGCTTGCTGGTGTTGTCGACGCCGGAGCAGGCCGATCTGGCGGAACGTGTGCGAAAGCTTCTGGGTGATCGTGCAGTCGGGACGCTTAGTTCTGCGACTATTCACACGCCGATCGAGGTGACGAAGCAAGCACTGGAGGTCGTCGAGGCAGAGCGGATCGACGGCGTCGTCTCGGCGGGGGGCGGGTCCACAACCGGGCTTGGCAAAGCCATCGCACTGCGCACCGATCTGCCACAGATCGTGCTTCCTACCACCTACGCGGGCTCCGAAATGACGCCGATTCTCGGCGAGACGCAGGATCGCCGCAAGACGACCCAGCGCAGCCCGAAGATCCAGCCCGAGGTGGTGATTTACGATGTGGACCTCACACTTACGCTTGCACCGTTGATGTCGGCACTGTCCGCATTCAACGCAATCGCGCACGCTGTCGAGGCGCTGTATGCGCCCGACAGCAATCCAATAGTCGCGATGATGGCTGAAGATGGGGTTCGCGCGATCGTAGCTGCGCTACCGAAAGTGCTGAAGGAACCGGGCAACCCAGAGGCGCGTGCATCGCTGCTGTATGGAGCCTGGCTCTGCGCGTGCTGCCTCGGTGTGACCACAATGGGTCTGCATCACAAGCTGTGCCATACGCTGGGTGGATTGTTCGATCTTCCGCACGCGCAAACGCATGCCATCGTGTTGCCTTACGCGCTCGCCTATAACGCGCCGATGGTCCCGGAGGCCATGACGCGCCTGTGCCGTGCGATCGGTTCTGATGATGCTCCTCGCGCTCTGCTGCGGCTGGAATACGACTGTGGTATTCCACTGGCGCTACGTGATATCGGGATGCCGCATGATGGCATTGCATATGCGATCGAACAGGCGCTCGCGAATCCTTACGCTAACCCACGTCCTGTCGAAATCGGCCCATTGAGCGATCTGCTCGGGCGCTCGTGGGCTGGCGCAGGTCTCTGACATGTTTGAAGGCGAGACGCCTGGGTCGTGGCAACGGCGCTCAGGCGATGCAATTTTCCATCAGGTTGCGATGTTGTGACCGTGGCGTCTACGCCCATGAGGCCGACGCTGCGTACCTCGGTGAGTCGTGGTTGGCGATTTTACATGGGTTACCGGCATGGATATCGGTCCAGTTTGACCCTCTCCGTTGCCCTTCGCCTCGATCCGTGGAGGGGCGGTGCACTATCCTCGATTTCAATTGTTTCCCGGCGGTCGATTTTGTGCAGGGAAAGAGCGCGCCGGCTTTGGCGGCCGAACCTGACCGGCTGCAATCCGGCAAAACGATGCTCGCAAGGCGCGCAAATTCACAGGTCGTAGAAACGCCGAAGAGCGGATTTTTGCGGGCGTTGCTCGCGAAATAGATCTAATCGGATTCGCTGAGACATGACCGACGCGGACGCCGCTGGCATGGCAAAGCCCCTGTTTTCTTAAGAGGGGCCGACACAACGTAGTGCTGTTCGCCGTGACGCGCGGGGGAAATCGCGTGACCATCATACGGCGATCCGGCTCCCCACGGCATTCTGCTCGTCTCGCGGGATTAAAAGGTCATGGAAATTGATTAGGAATGCAGATCTAACCATAAGGAGATTCAAGATGGGACGTATCAGGTTGAGATTGTTGGCCTTCTTCATGTTGTTGCTCGATTCAGTTGTAGCCTACGCACAATCGAGTGTCACGCTGTATGGGGTGGTGGATGCGGGGCTGGCCTATTCCAGCAAGGTGGCAAATTCAAATGGAGGCAACGCTGGAAGCAAGTTTGCGTTGGTCGATAGCGGCGTGGGTCCGTCATCGTTTGGCATGGCCGGAAGGGAGGACCTGGGTTCGGGGGTGAAGGCGGAGTTCACACTCGCGAGTGGGATCAGCGTTGCCAACGGGGGATTCAAGAGTTCGAACGGGAATTTTTTCGGGCAACAGGCGTGGGTCGGGATCGACAGCCCATTCGGTATGGTCAAGGGGGGCGTACAGTTCTCCCCGTTTTATCTCGCGTTGTACGATACGGATCCGCGTCAGTTTTCGGAGTTCGGTAGCGCGCTTGTTGTGTACTGCAACAACGTCTACGTAACGGGAGCATTCAATTCCAACGCGGTGTCCTATACGAGCCCCAAAGTGGCAGGTTTTCAGGGCAGCGTGATGCTTGCACTGGGCGGTGAAGCGGGTGACTTCCCGGCGGGACGGCAATGGTCGGCGAGCTTGAAGTACCAGAACGGTGCCGCCGAAATCAATGCGGCGATCTACGATGGCAACGGCGGCGGAACAGTCCAGACCCCGATCCCGAGTACCGTTGAATTCGAGGGGCGAACGATCGGAGGAAGCTACACGATCGGGTCGTTGACGATAAGGGGGGCATTTGTCAACTACAAGGTCGCGGGGTCGAACAATAACAACGTCTACGGCGGCGGTATCCGATATCAGATTACGCCATTCCTCGATGTGAATACGGGTGCGTGGTACACGAGCGACCGCGACGCCACCGCGAACCACTCGTTGATGGTGGCAGGGGGAACGGACTACTTTCTTTCGAGGCGCACTGCGCTGTATTTGCAGATTGGCGTGGTCTCCAATCACGGTAACATGAGGACCGGTCTTGCGGTATCCGATCTCAGCCTGTTGCATGGAGTGTCAGGCACCACCGTTGGGGGAAACATTGGCATAAGGCACACCTTCTAAGGTTGATTGACGCGGCGGGGCTGACTCCCCTTGGAATGTTTCAGCGTCGCCGTGTGTGACCTGAGCGAGATTTCGCATACCCGACCTAATCGAGCCACGCCGCCTCTCGAACTCGAATCTCAAGGAACTCCCTCAACAAGCGCACGCGTTCGGGCAGATGTGGCCGATAGGGCGCAATCCATTGGACGTCCGAATCAAGCTTGGCATAGTCGCTCAGCACGTGAACGAGGCTGCCATCCCGAATGTGTCCGTGGACATCCCAATAGGGACGCAGTGCGATTCCCGCGCCGCTCAATGCCCAATCGCGCAACACCTCTCCATTGTTGCTGGAAAGCCGACCTGTCACGTTGATTTCGACCAGAGGCGAGTCTCCGGCATCTGGAGCGATGCGGTTGAGCCGCCACACATTCGCCGGCATGTCCCGCTCACGCATGCGCAGGCATTGATGACGGGGCAGGTCCTCCGGCACGAGGGGTGCGCCAAAGCGCTCGATGTAGTCCGGCGACGCGACCACGACACGCGTGTTGCGCGCCAGTGTGTGGACGATCCACTGCGGCGAGACGGGTTGCCAAAGCCAGATGGCGGCATCGAATCCTTCTGCCTGCAGGTCCGGTAGCCGATTCAGCAGGTGCAATTCGATCTTCACCGACGGATAGCACTGCGAAAATACCTGAATGGCCGGCGCGAGCCACTGCCTGCCGAACCCCACGTTGCTCGCGAGCTTGATCGATCCGACCGGCGTGGTGGTGAAATCGGCGAGACGCGATTCGAGCGTCTCGAATCCCGAGACCAGATGCCTCGCGTATTCGCAGAATATTTCGCCCTCGGGAGTTGCCGCGACGCTTCGCGTCGTCCTCACGAAGAGCTTGACCGAGAGCCACGCTTCGACCTGCGCGAGCCGTTTCGTGACCGCGGCACCCGTGATTTGCAGACGCTTCGCCGCACCCGTCAGACTGCCGGTTTCCCGGACGGCGAGCACGAGGCTGAGGTCAGTTCGGTCGATCATTGATTACCTCCGGTTAGTAAAGAAGTAACTGGTTTTGCTATTGCCTGCGCGCATCTGCGCATCAACAATGCCGTTGCTCGGCCAATCCAAACCGCCAACCGGGCAGATTTCATGCGCTTCATTTCCACGAGCGGTCACGCCTTTCCAGAACTGCCGGTGTTCACATCAAAAGGCGTGAAAAATAAATCGGAAGGTGACGGAGCTGACGCCGCGCACGAGCCGCGGTCTCTACTCGTCGGCTACTGGGTTGGCGACCTGATGGCGCGCTACGGCCAGTCCGGCGTGTTTTGCATGATTGGCGCCGCCATGCTCGCCATCATTGTTGGCGTTGGCGTATTCGGGCCGCGCACGAACGGGCGCAGCCTGGAAGTGCTTTCCCCCTGAGCTGGATTTTTTACCGCAACTGGAGCACGACTCATGAAGATTGGCATTCTCGAAGGCGACGATATTGGGCACGAGGTCGTGCCCGAGGCCGTGAAGGTCTTGCGGGCCGCCGCCGAGGCAAGCGGACTGAAGATCGACTGAATTGGTAAGGACCTCCCCGATCGCCGGATCTGCACCGTCTGGTGCCATCATGGATAGTGCTACAACCTATCGGGAAAGGGGAACGTCATGGACAGGATTACTCGTGTTGGCGTGGATCTCGCGAAGAGCGTGATGCAGGTTCATGCGGTCGATAGCGCCGAACGCGTCGTAGTACGTAAAGCGATTTCGCGGGAGCGATTTGTGAGCTGG
>NZ_DATJWR010000017.1:0-6858 GCF_035501035.1 Paraburkholderia sp. | reverse complement strand
CGCGACATCGATCATCCGCGATCCCTTCGGCCAGACCCAACCGTTCCATATCTCAACCGGCGACAGCAACGGCTACGTCGACTGCACGAAGCTGCCCAACTGTGTGAAGCTCGTGTCGCGCGAGAAGTGGGTCGGCCAGCTGGTTCAGGTCGACACGAAGAAGGTCGACGGGGAAACCTTCGATCTGGCCGTGACGGCGATCGACACCGCCGCGACCGGGAAGACGAAAACGGGACCGGCCAACTGCGTGAGCGAGCAGGTCAACACGACGGGCCTCGAGGTCCACGATGTCCCGGTCCAACTGCGCGCAGGCAGCGCCGCTGAAGTGCCGCTGGGCGATCCGCACTACAAGCTCGCGCTCAAGCTGGTTGCGGGTTGACGATGCGCGGGCCACACGTGTGGCCATTTCGGACTCCCGGTGCACCGGTTTCATGAAGTCGTAATACGGCCAGGGGACGATTTGATCGTCTTCTTTTCACGCGTTTCCACTCTCCGCCTCCGGGCGGATTTTTTTTTGGCCAGATCAAACGTGTGCAGCAAGAGGCAACCGGGCTGGAAACTACGCAGGAACGCCTCGGGGTGGTCCATGGACTCTAAAGGCCGGGACCGGCCACTTTCAGAGGTACAACGGTCGTATTGTCCGTGAAATGGCGCACGGCGCCTTGGTGTCATTTTCACGGCGATACGCCAAACAGCTGAAGGACCACACCACGCAACCAGCGATTCCCGGCCTCGTGATGATACCGGGCATGCCAATGTTGCCGGACGGCGAAACCATCCACGGGGATCGGGCACGCATGTACAGCCAGATCGTTGGCCTGCGCGAGCGTTTCTCCAATGTGGCGTGGCAGCGTGGCGACCAGGTCCGTCGTCTGGACGATCGTTCCGAGCCCCAGGAAGCCCGGCAGCTGCAGCACGATGTCACGCTCGACCCGCTCGCGCGCCAGCGCCAGTTCCAGCAATTGCGCACCCGTGCCCGATTCGATCGCGACATGTGCCTCCGAGCGATACTGCTTCAAACCGAGCCGCCCGCGAATGTGCGGATGATGCCGGTTCGTCAGACATACCCAATCCTGTTGATAAAGCTGCTGCTGGTAGATGCCGCCGCTTAGCCAGGGGACGTAGCCAATAGCCAGATCGGCCTCACCCGACTCCAGCGCCCGTTCCGTGTTGCCGTCGATTCCCGCCGCCTCGAGCCGGATGCCGGGCGCCTGGGCGCGTACGTGCGCGAGCAATCTCGGCAGCAGCGTGATGTGGCTCGCGTCCGTCATGCAGATGCGAAAGCGCCGCTGCGCGGTCGCAGGATCGAACGTGATCTCCCACGCGGCGAAGCGCCTGAGCGATTCGAGAATCTCGCGGCAAGGCCCGATCAGCGCATCGGCCTGCGGCGTCGGCGCCATGCTGCCGGGGGTGCGGATGAAAAGAGGGTCCTGCAGATACTCACGCAGCCGCCCGAGCCAGATGCTGATGGTAGGTTGGCTTTGTCCCAGTTGCTCGGCAACGCGCGTGACGCTGCGCGCGTCATACAGAAGGTCGAACAGCTGTAGCAGCTTCAGATCAGGTAAATCGGTCGGCATCATGGCGTAGCGAGCATTATTGTCTGGTGCAATGACGCCATTGTAGTCATTGCATTGCCGATATGAGCCGCGACTCCTATCGTGTGCCTACACGTCAAGGAGAAACCCTGTGAAGATTGCAATTCTCGGCGCCGGCGCACTAGGCTGCGCGATCGGTGCCACCCTCACGGAGGGCGGCCACGAAACCTGGCTGCTGGACCGTTCGCCCGTCCATGTCGAAACGATGCTCCGCGACGGTCTGCTGGTCGACGACGATACCGGCACGCGGCGCATCGCGGTGCGCGCGGCGTCCCAGGCAAGTGAAATCGGCGCAGCCGACGTGGTGATCGTGCTGGTCAAGTCCTTCCACACCGACGCGGCGATGCGCGGCGCACTCGCGCTGATCGGGCCCGAAACGCTCGTGCTGTCGCTGCAGAACGGCCTCGGGCATGAAGACGTGCTCGCCGATATCGTGGGCCGCGAGCGCGTGCTGGCGGGCAAGACGTATGTCGGTGGCGTGTTGCGCGGTCCGGGGCATATCCAGTCGGGTGTCACCGGCAAGGCGACGTACATCGGCGAACTGGATGGCCAGCTCACGCGCCGTGTGAAGACAATCGCCGAGGCCTTCAATGCAGCGGGGCTGACGACCACAGTCAGCGACAACATCATGGGCACGATGTGGGACAAGCTGCTCGTCAACGTCGCTACGGGCGCGATTACCGGCATTACGCGCCTCACTTACGGCCAGCTCTATGACGAGCCGCTGTTGAAAGCGACGGCTCTCGCGGCCATCGGCGAAGCTATGGCAGCAGCACACGCGGCCGGCATCACGTTGTCGATGACCGACCCCGAGCAGGCATGGACACTGGCGGCCGAAGGCCTTTCTCCCGCGTTCAGGACGTCGATGCTGCAAAGCCTCGAAAAGGGATCGGCCACGGAGATCGATTTCATCAACGGTTCGGTGGTGCGCTGGGGACAACGGCTCGGCGTGCCGACGCCCGTCAACGCGACGCTGGTGGCCTGCATCAAGGGCATCGAGCGCGCGATGGCCGATGAAGCGAGCAAGGAGACGACGGCATGAGTGGCTCGAAGGCTTATCTGGAACATGTCGCGATCTGGGTGAAGGACATCCGGTGGCATATCAGCTTCTTTGAAGACGTGCTCGGCATGACCATGCGTGAAGTCGACGGTACTGTCGACGCGCCGCGCCAGTACTGGACGCTTGGCGGCCTGCAGTTCATTCATGCGCCTCAGCATGAAGGGCCAGAGGGGCGCCTCGCACATCTTGGCGTGATGTGTGAAGACCTTGAGGCGGCATTGGCTGAGGCCCAAGCCTATGGCGTTAGCGAAATGCCGCAAGGGCGCAACTGGCTGCGTCTGCCCGACGGCCTCGCCGTCGAACTGATTCAGGCGAAGCCCGCGAAGTGTGTTGCGCAGGCGCTGAGCATCAACCCGCGCGCGGAGGCGTGAGCATGACGATCATCGACAAGTACTGGGACGACGCCCGCGAAGGCGACGAGTGCGTGAGCCCGAGCTACACCGTGACGAAGGAACGGATTCTCGCGTACGCCGACCTCACGGGCGACCATACGCCCGTGCACGTGGACGAGGCATACGCCAGAGCGAGCCACTTCGGCTGCCTCGTCGCGCATGGGCTTTTCGGGCTGTCGATTGCCGACGGCCTCAAGACACAGAGCGACTATCGCTTTCTGCCCGGTATGTCGCTTGGATGGACGTGGGATTTCCTGCTGCCAGTCAAGGTCGACGATGTGTTGCACGTGAAATTTCGCGTCGGCGCCATGCGGCCGAGCAACAGCCGCCCCGGCTGGGGCATCGTCGTGCTGCCCTCCGAACTGATCAATCAGGATAACCAGGTGGTTCAGCGCGGCGAACATCGTCTGATGGTGCCGCGTCGGCCGGGAGCGTACTGATGCAGGCCCGTCCTCTCGAAGGCATTCGCGTTGTCGACTATAGCCACTTCCTCGCCGGTCCCTACGTGGGCCGCTGTCTCGCGGCGCTCGGCGCCGAAGTCATCAAAGTCGAGCGTCCGGGCAGCGGCGACGCAGGGCGCCAGCACGCGACCGTGCTGGACGGCCAGCAAAGCGGCTATTTCCTGCAATTGAACATGGGCAAGCGCGGCGTCAGCGTCAACATGAAAGATGCGCGCGGCAAGGAGTTCATGCGCCGCTTGTGCGACTCGGCGGATGTGTTCGTCGAGAACTATCGTCCCAGCGCGCTGGACAAGCTCGGACTGGGCTATGTCGAGTTATCCGCGCGCAATCCGGGCCTCGTCTACTGCTCGATTTCGGCATACGGCCATACGGGCCCCGACGCGCATCGCGCCGGTTTCGGCCTGATCGCGGAGGCGAAGAGCGGCATCATGCAGATGGTGGGCACGCCGGGCGAACCGCCGCCGTTGCTGCGCATTTCGCTCGGCGACATGTACACGGGCATTCACGCGGTGGCGGCGATCAACGCGGCGCTGCTGGGACGCGTGAAGAGCGGCCGCGGCCAGCACATCGACATGGCGCTCTACGACACGCTCGTCTCGATGCACGAATACGCGGTGCAGTGCTACACGCTTCGGGGCGTGCTGCCGGAGCAGACGGGGCACGACATGCCGACCTCGACGCTCTATGGCGTGTTTCGCGCCGCGGACGGCGACCTCGTGATCGCGGCACAGGTGGACGACGCGTGGAAACGCCTCGCCGCGCTGATCGAAACGCACGGCGGGCCCGCCGGGTTCGGCAGCGATATGCGCTTTTACGATAGCGTCGGCCGCAACACACACCGGCAGGCGATTTTGTCCGTCGTAGAGCCGTGGGTCGCCGCGCGGCCCGTCGCACAGGTGCTCGAACTGCTGGATGGCATCGATGTGCCTTGCGCAAAGGTGCAGCGCATCGACGAGGTGCTCGACGATCCGCAGATCAAGGCGCGCGGCATGGTGGTCGAGCAGCATCACCCGCGCTATGGAACGCTGCGTTTGCCCAACCTGCCTTTCCGCTTTTCTGATTGCGACACGACCATTCGCGACGTCGCGCCGGATCTCGGGCAGCACAACACGGAAGTCGCGCAATCGCTCGGCTTTTCCGCTGCCGAGATCGAGGCGATGCAATGCGAAGGCGTTCTCTACTCGAAGTGAGACACCATGACTGACCCGTATGCAGTGATCGGCCATCCGATCGGACACACGAAATCTCCCTTGATTCACGGCCTGTTTGCCGAAGCGACGCATCAGGCGATGTCCTACGTCGCAATCGAAGGTCCGCTCGATCCTGACGATGGCTTCGCGAAGGTCGTGCGCCAGTTCGCTGCGGATGGCGGCAAGGGCATGAACGTCACCGCGCCGTTCAAGCTCAAGGCCTTCGCGCTCGCCGACGAGCGCAGCGAGCGCGCGACACTGGCGGGTGCTACCAATGCGCTCA
Organism: Paraburkholderia sp.; assembly: GCF_035501035.1. GTDB lineage: Bacteria > Pseudomonadota > Gammaproteobacteria > Burkholderiales > Burkholderiaceae > Paraburkholderia. The sequence continues at coordinate 1,877 of NZ_DATJWR010000017.1, read as the reverse complement.
AGTTCGAGAACGGCCGGATCGTTGCCGAGAATTTCGACGGCATTGGCTTGTTGCGCGATATCGAAGTCAATCTCGGCGTCCCGCTTGCCGGCAAACGCGTGCTGATGCTCGGCGCGGGCGGCGCAGCGCGCGGCGCGCTGCTGCCGTTTCTCGCCGCGGGTCCCGCCGAACTGGTCGTCGCCAATCGCGATGTGTCCAAAGGCGAGGCGCTGGTCGCGCTGGTCGCCCAGGTCGACTCGCGCGCTACGGGCTTGCGGGCCTGCGGCTATGGTGATCTCGCGACGCGAGGCCGCTTCGACCTTGTGGTCAACGCGACGTCCGCAAGCTTGACGGGCGACCTGCCACCCGTCCCTCCGGGCGTGTTCAGCCCGGAGGGCACTGCCTACGAGCTTGCGTACGGAAAGCGGCTCACGCCGTTCCTGCGGCTCGCGCGCAACGCTGGCGTACACGGTGTCGCCGACGGCGTGGGCATGTTGGTCGAACAGGCGGCCGAAGCCTTTGCATGGTGGCGCGGCGTGCGACCGTCGACGGCCGCGGTCATCGACCGCCTCTCAGTGCCACTCGACTGAGTACGCAAAGGAGAACCCGATGAAGAACATCCTGATGCTTCATGGCATCAATCACGACATGTTCGGCAAGCGCGACCCGGCGCAATACGGAACGGTTACGCTCGCCGACATCGATGCCAGGCTGCAGGCACTGGGCGAGGAACTGGGTGTGCAGGTCGAATCGTTTCAGACGAACAGCGAAGCGGCGATGTGCGAGCGCATCCATCGAGCTTTTGAAGAGGGCGAGGACGCCGTGCTGATCAACGCCGGTGCGTGGACGCACTACAGCTACGGCATCCGCGACGCGCTCGCGATCCTGACCTGTCCGGTCATTGAGCTGCACATGTCTAACATCCATGCGAGGGAATCATTCCGGCACCATTCGGTGTTCGCCGATATCGTCAAAGGGCAGATCTGCGGCTTCGGGATCGAGAGTTATCTCCTCGCACTGCGTGCCGTCCATGCGGAGATCCATGATTGAGCGGCACGCCAGAATCGCAACCCGGCTACTTCCACAATGATGAGTGATGCGGCGCATGACGGCTCTCGAATGAAGAAAGGACAGTCAAACGTCTCTTATTCAATGCGCCTTAATGGCTGAACCAGCCGTTGCCACAGTCTATGAGCGAGCGTCCGGGTCGGGTCGCGTGCCGCCGATCGCAGCCTTGCGAGGTTCACGCTGCGCGTGCGAATTGCATCAGGCTGTACCCGGACATGAAGCGACGGTCACCCAATCTGTTCAGATGACCGGAACCCGGGCCTTTTGGGGCGTTCGAGCTGTCGGGGCAATTGCTGCATGCGAACGCGCTCTGCTGATCGGATCCGAAGCCGGCTACCTCGCGCGTCTGTCAGAGTGGCGTGCCGCTCCAGCGAATCAGCTCACGTTAAAGTGCACGCGAATGTCCTGCTGGGTTTCGACGGGGTGTCCATCCTGTATCGCCGGAAAGAAACGCCAGCTTCGCAGGGTCTCAACAAGAATCTGGTTCAGACGCGGGTACTGCGTGGGCTTGATGAGTTCGACAGCTACGGATCCGTCGGTATGTATGACGAAACGGGCTATCGCAATGGTCTGGTAGGCCTGCTCGCGCAAATCGTCTGGAACCGAGGGCAGCGGCTGCGTGATGGCACGCGCCGGCGAGTTGCCGGGCGTCGATCCTGCGGACGCCCGGTCAGTGGTTGTCGCACCATGGTCGGACGACGACGGGGGTGCGCCAGCCGTCGCCATTTGGGCGGGCGAACGGGTCTCGGGCTGCGCTGCTGGCGCGGGCTCCTGGGCGCGTGCCATAGGCTGGGACTGCGGAGCCGGCGTTGGCGTGCGAACCGGCAGCG
>NZ_DATJWR010000016.1:0-11198 GCF_035501035.1 Paraburkholderia sp. | reverse complement strand
CTTGGCGGCTTCCTGGCGCGCAAAGGCGATGGCGAACCCGGAGTCAAGACCATCTGGCAAGGTCTGCAGCGCGTGATGGATTTCGCCGCCGGACTCCGGTACGCACGAGAACTTGACGAATGAGTTGTGTGTAATCAAATGGGCTGAATGGGCTGAATGGGCGCAGACTTGCGTCCGCAACTACAAATTGGTGGGCGCAACTGATGACAGAGGGCGAAGTTGATTGGCGATATCCGAGGCGTGTTTCAAGTCAGCCTTGCGCTCGTGCAGCCGCACTTCCCTGGTCTGGTAGGCGTCATAGACCGATATTCCAGCGAGACACAACAGACCCAGGATGAGCGGCAGCCAGAGCTTCTAGGCATAAGACAGTTTCGTCAGTTTGCGAACCTCAGGTTGAAAACGGCGGACAGCAAAAACGCCTACCGTGCCGACGGATCAAGACGCTTCACAGGAGCTATTGTGACGATGGGATCGACCGGGAATGTTGAAGTCACAAATGGGGGATTGACGACAAAACTAAAATGTGAAGCTTTCTTTTGGCGAGTGTTCTACGAGCTTCAATGACTCGGATACGGATTGCCTCGACGCTAGAAACGCGCGAGGCTGTCCTTCGTCCAGAGAGATCGACCTCTTGAGATAACCTCATATCCCGTGAACGTGGGGTGCGGCCGGACTTCAGATCCGATCGCCGCGGTGCTCGGACCGGCTCTTCTATCCCCCTTTTGGGGGATGGCCCGGGACCATTTCGGCAAGGATGATGGAATCAACAGGTACGGACTGTATGGGGCAAGCGCACAAGAACCTATATAACCCCGAGATCCGATATCGGACGCAAGGAGACATAGATGCAGGTTGACGCCAGACCCCCGATGCCGCCGGTGTATGCGTATCCGTTGCTCATCAAGCAACTGCTGCACACGCCGTTTTCCCAATCGCTGGACCAGGAAATCGTCTACGGCGGGCAGTTGCGAATGACCTATTCAACGCTGCAGGAGCGCATTGCCCGGCTCGCCAATGGCTTTGAAGTTCTAGGTGTCCAATACGGGAGTACTGTCGCGGTGATGGACTGGGACAGCCACCGCTACCTCGAGTGCTATTTTGCGGTGCCGATGATGGGCGCCGTTTTGCAAACCGTCAATGTACGGCTCTCGCAGACGGAAATCGCTTATACGATCAACGATGCGGGTGCTGAGATACTGCTCGTTCACACCGATTTTCTGCCGGTGATCGAGGCGATCAAGGACAAGCTGGCAACGGTGCGTGCGTTCGTCTGGATCGACGAACCGGACAGCGAGGTTTGCGCGCACACCATCCCGTTTGCAGCTGAATACGAGGCCCTCCTCGCTGCGAGCGCAGCAAGCTACACATTTCCCGATTTCGACGAAAACACGCGAGCCACGACGTTCTACACGACGGGCACCACCGGCCTGCCTAAGGGCGTCTCCTTTTCCCACCGGCAACTGGTCTTGCACACGATCACCGGGATGGCAGCGCTAGCAAGCCCCGTGTCGGGCCAGCGATTTCACCGCGGCGACGTTTACATGCCGCTCACACCGATGTTCCATGTCCATGCATGGGGCATGCCTTACATTGCCACAGTGCTGGGCGTCAAGCAGGTCTACCCCGGCCGCTACATGCCGGACCGGATCATACAGCTGGTTCGCGAAGAAGCCGTCACGTTCTCGCATTGCGTAAGCACCATCCTGCATATGCTTCTCAGTTGCCCCGAGGCGACATCCGCCGACTTCAGCAACTGGAAGCTCGTGATCGGCGGCGGAGCCTTGCCGCATGGTCTCGCGCGCGCCGCGCTCGAACGAGGTATTGACGTCTTCACCGGCTATGGCATGTCAGAGACGTGTCCCGTGCTGACCCTCGCGCAGCTCAAGCCTGGCAGCGAGTCGCTTGACCACGACGAGCAGGTGCGCTTGCGCTGCAAGACCGGTCTGCCGATCCCGCTGGTCGATCTGCGCATCGTCACGCACGAGATGGAAGACGTTGCGCACGACGGCAAGACCTGCGGCGAGATTGTCGTGAGAGCGCCGTGGCTCACCCAGGGCTACAGGAACAATCCCGAGGCGTCCGCGCAACTCTGGGCCGGCGGCTATCTGCACACGCAGGACATTGCCCATATGGACACAACCGGCAATCTGCAGATCACGGACCGCATCAAGGATGTGATCAAGTCGGGTGGTGAATGGATCTCGTCGATCGAAATTGAAAGCCTGATTTCGTTGTATCCGGGCGTCGCTGAAGTGGCGGTGATCGGCGTCAAGGATGACAAATGGGGCGAGCGGCCCGCGGCGCTGGTGGTTCTCAAGCCGGACGCGACGGTCATCGAGGAGGACATCAAACAGCATCTGCTGACATTCGCTGCAACAGGGCGTATTTCGAAGTACGCCGTGCCGAAAACGGTGAGGTTCGTCGATGAGCTGAAGAAGACGAGCGTCGGCAAGATGAACAAGAAGTGGTTGCGCGAACAGTTTGCATGACCCTCACGCGGAGCAAACATGATGAGCATCAACGAATACAGCCTCGCGACGATTGACGAGTTCGTCGGCCGTGAGCTGGGAGTATCGAATTGGGCTCTCGTCGACCAGGCACGCATCGACGCTTTCGCGCAATGCACGGGCGACAGGCAGTGGATTCACGTGGATGCCGAGCGCGCGAAACGCGACAGCCCTTACGGCGGCACAATCGCCCATGGGTATCTGACGCTCTCCCTGCTAGGGGCGTTCTTAATTGAGATCGGCCTCATTCCCGAGGACGCATCAGCCGGTCTGAACTACGGGCTGGACAAGGTGCGCTTCATGACGCCGGTCAAAGCCGGAGCGCGTGTGCGAAACCGCATAACCCTCTTGTCCGTTGAGAAAAAAGACGGCGGCCGTGTCATCGTCAAGACGTTGAACGAACTCCAGATCGAGGGCGAGGCGAAGCCCGCGTTAATCGCTGAGACGTTAGCCATGCTTGTGGCCTGATCCGGTTTTAGACGGAACCAAACAGTCGATAGAGGAGATGCAGATGGCGACCACCACTGAGCACCCGTCACGCAGCAAGCAAGCCACTGATATCGCCACACGCGCCCCGTACGGCATGCCTGGCCCTCACCCTTTCGTCGGGCTGCGTTCAAGTGACATCCTGGCCACGGCCCAGCAGATCGGCGCACAGGTGTTGCGGCAACCCGCGCTGCTGGTCGAGCAGGAAGCGGCGCTCGCACGCGAGCTGATTTCCGTACTGTGCGGCAGCTCGCCATGCACGCCGGCGCAGGGTGACAAACGCTTCGCCGATCCTGCATGGCAGGACAATTCGTGGTATCGGATCACGATGCAAGGCTATTTCGTCTGGCGCAACGCGTTCACACGGTTCGTCGACCGTTCGGCACTCGACGCGAAGAGCAAGGAGCGTGCGCAGTTCGTGCTGTCACTTATCTCGGACGCGCTGTCGCCGACGAACACGCTGCTCGGCAATCCGGCGGCGCTCAAGAAGCTGGTCGATTCGGGCGGGGCGAGCCTGGTTGGCGGGGTCAAGAACCTGGTCATGGATATGCTGGAGAATCAGGGCATGCCCGCACAGGTCGACAAGACCGCGTTCGAATTGGGTAAGAATCTCGCCTCATCGCCGGGCTCGGTGGTGTTTCGCAACGAGGTGCTCGAACTGGTCCAGTACACACCGGCGACCGCGCAGGTTTACGCTCGCCCGCAACTGATCGTTCCGCCGCAAATCAACAAGTTCTATATTTTCGACCTGTCCGAAGGCAGGAGCATCGTCGAGTATCTTGTCAAGAGCGAATTCCAGGTGTTTGCCGTGAGCTGGCGAAACCCAACCGCCGCGCAGCGCCAATGGGATCTGAATACCTACGTCGCCGCACTTGCCGAGGCCATCGCGGCGGTACGCGACATCACCGGCAGCGACGACGTGAACCTGCACGGTGCATGCTCCGGAGCGATGACGATCTCGGCGCTGCTCGGGCATCTTGCAAACTGCGGTGAGAAGACCGTGCACGCCGCCACGCTGATGGTGGCGGTGCTGGACAACAGTGCGGAGTCGCAACTCGGCGCTTTCGTTACGCCGGAAACAATCGTGGCGGCCAAGCAGGCCAGCACCGCGAGAGGAGTGCTCGCCGGCGAGGCGATGGGGCGCGTGTTCGCGTGGATGAGACCCAATGATCTGGTATGGAACTACTGGGTCAACAATTACCTGTTGGGCAAGACGCCGCCTGCCTTCGACGTCCTCTACTGGAACAACGATACGACCCGGCTGCCTGCTGGGCTGCATGGGCAACTGCTCGATATTTTCACGGACAATCTATTCAGCAAGCCTCGTGCGCTTGCGGTGCTGGGTATGCCGATCGACCTGTCCGAGGTGGGATGCGACAAGTATGTGGTGGCCGGCATCACCGATCACATCACGCCGTGGAAAGGCGTTTATGACACGGCGCGGATGTTTGGAGGCAGCACACGGTTCGTGCTGAGTTCGAGTGGTCACATTCAGAGTCTGATCAACCCGCCGGGCAATCCGAAGGCGAAGTACTTCGTCAATCCGCAGCAGGAACTCCCGACCAATGCGGACGCGTGGCTCGCCGTGGCGCAGGGCAAAAGCGACTCGTGGTGGAGCGACTGGCGAGATTGGCTGACCGCGCGTTCCGGCGAGAAGCGCACAGCGCCGGCCGCGCTCGGTAATGAGCGGCATCCAGCGGGCGCGAAGGCGCCTGGTACTTACGTCGTACAAGCGTGAAGCACCCGCCTCGCCGGGTGACAACCCTTCTTTAACGCAGTCTTTCGGGGAACCTGATCATGGAATCGACGAATCCCACCGGTCTCTTCGCTGAATACACGAAGGTGATCGGGCAGTTCAAGCTGCCGCGAATCGATATCGCCACAGTACTGGAGTGGCGCCGCAAGGACATTGATGCATTGACGGAAGCCGGCACGACCACCGTTGCGGGCATGCAGTCGCTCGCTCGAAAGCAGTCGGAGATACTGCACACGACGATGACCGGATTCCAGTCTCTCTTCGCGCGGTCGACCGGGTCCGGAAGCGAACCTGCCCCCGCAAATCCCGCAGCACTGGTTCAACACGCGTTGCCCAAGACCCTGACGGACGTGCAGGAGTTGGCGGATACGGCTTACCGCGCGCTGTCTGACAGTTTTGCGGTGATCACAAGGCGCGTCGCGGAGCACGTCGAGGAGTGGAAGGCGCTCCTGCAACAAGGCAAGTAGCGCGGCAGTGCGAGCGCATCGCCGCTGCTTGCTCCGAAGCGTCCTGTCATGAGGTCTCCCGGATGAGAGAAACATCTGTCAGCTCCGAGTCAGTTACCCCCATGCAGATCCGGACGGTCGATCTGGATGGCCAGGCACTGCGCGTCGCCGTCTGGCACCGCAGCGATACTTCGCCGCCACTGCTGATCTTCAATGGCATTGGCGCCAATCTGGAACTTGTGGAGCCATTCGTCTCGGCCCTGGAGGATGTGAGCGTCATCATTTTCGACATCCCCGGCGTCGGTGGCTCGCCCACGCCGGTCATGCCGTATCGCTTCTCGACGCTGTCCGTGCTGACGGACAGGCTGCTCTCGCGTTTGGGATATGACGGACCCGTCGATGTGCTCGGCGTGTCGTGGGGTGGCGCGCTCGCACAGCAATTCGCACGCCTGTATCCGGGGCGCTGCCGCAAACTGATTCTCGCGGCAACGTCGCCGGGCGTCATCATGGTACCGGCGAAACTCTCGGTGCTATCGAAGCTGATCGGGGCGCGCCGCTATACCGATCCGGCTTACCTTCAACACGTCGGGGCTGAAATCTATGGGGGCGCTTATCGGCGCGATCCTGCGCTGCTCAAGGAACATAGCCGCCATATTCAGGCTCCCCGCGGTCGCGGCTACCTCTATCAGTTGCTGGCAGCGTGGGGCTGGAGCAGCCTGCCCTGGCTAGGCGCCTTGCGCCAGAGAACGCTAGTCATGCACGGCAACGACGATCCGATCGTGCCGCTGACCAATGCGAAGATTCTCGCGGCGCGCATCCGCAATGCGACGCTCTACGTGATAGACGACGGGCACCTGTTTCTGATCACGCGTGCGAAACAGGTTGCTCCCGTCGTGCGCAAGTTTCTTCGGGGGGCGGCTTGAGTGTGGCGGCTGAAGGCGACAAGGGTTTGCGGCGCACAGCAGCCAGTACAGCGGACGACCGAAAGGCGATTCGCCTGAGAGACATGAGGCGATTCGCGACGTTTCTGCTTGCGGCCATGATCGCACTGCTGTTGGTGTGCGTCGCCTGGCAGGCAGAGCATCCGTGGCTTCAATGGCCGCGGGCGCTTGCAGAGGCCGGCGCGGTGGGCGCAATAGCGGACTGGTATGCGGTCGTCGCACTGTTCCGGCACCCGTTTGGTCTGCCGATCCCGCATACAGCGATCATTCGACAGAACCAGCAGCGCATCGCTGAAAGCCTTGGCAACTTCGTCGAGGAAAACTTCCTGACACCGGAACTCATCATCGGCCGGCTGAGCGGTTACAACGCCGCGCAAGCGCTGGCCGGGTGGCTCTCCGAGCCGGCCAACAGCCGGGCCATCGCCGAGGTGATGGCCACTTCGCTTCCGGAGTTGTTGAACGGGATCGACGACGGGGATGTCGGGCGATTTTTCGATCGCATGGTAATACCGAAACTGCGCACGCTCGACGTGTCACGCGCCGTTGGCAACATACTGAAAGTCCTGAGCGACGGGAACCGGCATCAGCCGTTGCTGGATCACGGACTCGACGCGCTGGAGAATTGGCTCACGGCAAACGTGGATCTGATCAAGGCCAGGTTCAGCGCGGCGTCGAGGTACACACCGGCGCTGCTTGACGCCTATATCGTTAACAAGTTCGTCGAAGGTGTCATTGCGCTGCTCCGTGATGTCGTCGCGACTCCGGATCACGAACTTCGCCGCGAGTTCGACGCGGCTGTGCAGGGTCTGATTCTTCAATTGCGGACATCGACCGCTCATCGTCGCCTCGGCAAATCGTTGATGCGCTATTGCCTTCGGCATCTCAGGGACGGCGAATACTACCTGACGGTGCTCGATCATGTTCGCGCAGGCGTGGCGGCCGACCTCGATCGCGAGACCTCCGTCTTGCGCGGCGTGGCTGCGAGTGTGCTGGTCTCGATCGGCAAAAGCGTGGCAAGCGAGCCTGCGATTCAACGCAAGCTGAATGCGTGGTGGCTGGAACTCGCCCGGACGCTTGTGGTGCGCTACCGGCGTCTGCTATCGGCATTGATCACCGAGGTTATGAGAAGCTGGAACGACGAGGAAGTCAGCCGAAAGATCGAGGCGGAGATCGGCCGCGATCTGCAATTTATCCGGATCAACGGGACATTCGTAGGCGGGGTGGTCGGCGTTTCGCTTCATGCGGCCACGCTCGTCGTTGCGCAGTGAAGCGCAGCCCGACGGTCAACACACGAGGAGGCTTGATCATGGACATACAGGGCAATACCTTTCTGGTCACAGGCGGCAGTTCGGGGCTGGGCCGTGCAACAGTCGAAATGCTGGCTGCGGCCGCGGCGAACGTCGTCATCGCCGACGTCAATCTTGAGGCCGGTCAAAGGCTTGCCGCCGCGCTCGGTGAAAAAGTTCGCTTTGTCCCAGCGGACGTGACGAGCGAAACAGACGTAGAGCAAGCCATTGCGAGTGCGCTCGAACTAGGCGGCAGCCTGCAAGGTGTTATTCAGTGCGCGGGCATCGTGATTCCGCAAAAGGTGCTCGGCAAGGACGGTACGGTTCATTCGCTGGAACTCTTCACGAAGGGCATCCAGGTGAACCTGACTGGTACTTTCAATGTGGTCCGGCTGGCGGCACACGCGATGGCTGCGAACCTGCCTTCCCCGGAGGGCGAGCGGGGCGTCATTATCAATACAGCGTCGATTGCGGCATTCGACGGCCAGATCGGCCAGGCTTGCTACGCGGCGAGCAAGGCCGGCGTGGCGGGCATGACCTTGCCGCTTGCGCGCGAATTGGCGCGCTCGGGCATCCGGGTGGTGACCATCGCCCCCGGTGTGTTCGAAACGCCGATGGCGGCAGACGTCTCAGAAGCCGTTCGCGAGGCGCTGGCAAAGCTCGTCCTGTTCCCGCCTCGGATCGGACGGGCTCCAGAGTTTGCGAGCCTCGCAGCGCACATTCTTGGCAACGTGATGCTGAACGGCGAGGTCATTCGACTTGACGGCGCGGTCCGGATGCCCCCGAAATAGCGGCAGGTCGTGAAATCATAGGAGGACGCACCCAAGCTAGAGACGCCCAACCAGACCAAGCTCCGGCGCTCGAGCCACCGATTTGAGCGCGTTTGTCGACGGCCAGTTTTCATGGGTGTTCCGATACCTGGCTTGCTTCGGATGGAACTCGGACAAGGATGCCGGAGTGGGAGTTCATGCGGCCGTCAGGGCGATCCTGAAGGGGCTGTCCGAGCCTCGCGTCTGGTTGCCGTTCATCGGCACTGCGCTCGCCCTGCTCAATATCCAGGTGCCCAAGGCTCGATGGCGAGAATGACGGCGGGTGGGCATAGGAGGGTTCTTCACAAAGATGCCGACCGCGACGGCCATCGTGTTTATCATTAGTTTTACCACTTCGTCCATTCGTCGCCGGCCTGAACAGGAGAATCCAATCACCGGTCGGGCTCGTATTGGTGATACTCGTCTAGCAGCGAGCACAACCTGCACAAGTGCGCGGTAGCGCCTCAATGACGTCGCCAGCGCGTAAGGCATGCTGACTATGTACTTGCTGCCCGGTTACGCGCCTTGGAAGCTGTTTGCACCACAAGAAGCGACCGCTTCACCTTTACCTGGGCGATGACGAGTCCCGACACGAAGAGGGCAATGCCCGTCGTCCCCACACCGATTGAATCAAGCGACGAGATGACGAACTCGTCGGTGACGGGCAGAATGAACAGCGCCGGAGACGACTCGCTCGCCTTTTCCATGACAAGCACCTCGTTGACAAGTGAGCGCTGGCAGCACGACACGTATCCAGCCGTTGCCAGACAAGCCCATAACGATTACGCCTCCATCTTCTTCCCAGACGAGTCGGGCTTCCTGGCCGACTCTTCGCGTGGCAGAACCTCGGCGCCGCATTGCGAGACACCCGTTGTTGGGCGTGCGGGCGACCAGCAAAGTGTGAGCGGGACGTCTGCCGTCACCCGGAAGGAAAGATTGGCAACAGTTCCGCGCGTGGAGTCTTCAGCATCCCGGCAATCAGGAGCGCCGGCAACAGGCAATCCGAAAATATTTGCGGCGCCCCTGCGCAGTATCCAAGGAAAGCGACGAAGGCGACGGGAATGAGTGCGGTGGCAATCGGCGCTTCTGTGATGAGGTGGTGCTTTGAACCTGGTCGCGCACGGTCGGTGGGATTGGGTCCCGTTTTTGACCCGCACCAACCGCGCGGATCGAGGAGGAGTCGACGACCGCGCGCGACCAGTCTATGCGGTCCGCTTCGCGTAGCTTTGCAAGAAGCAGTTCGTGCAGTCGGTCCCAGACGCCGGCGGCCTGCCAGTCGCGCAGACGGCGCAGCAACTCATGCCGCTTCCGCAACCCATCTCGCGGCAGCAGGTCCCAGCGCAGGCCAGTCTGCAGGATGAGCAGGATGCCGGTGAGCACTGCCCGGTCATCGAGTGGTTTGCGTCCGGGGTAGCGTGAACGGCGTGGTTTGGGTGGGAGCAGCAGGGGTTCAATGAGTGCCCACAGCTCATCATCGAGTATCGGATTGGCCATGTCCTTTCCGTTACCGAAACAATGATGAAGTTAACATCAATCGCTGCGGGCTAACAGCCCCTGCATCATTTTGTTAAAGGTTCTTAGGCAAAAATATATTCGTTAAGGATTTGGCAATTATGAGGAAGGATGGCAACTATCCGTCAAACCCGGAGAGGAGCGCTGTGGGATGGAATACATCAATTTAATTGGATAAGGCAAGAGTGAAAGTACCGTGCTAACGTTCGAGAACTGAACGAAGGCCATCTTGTTCGTAATCTATCCCCCGTTCGGGGGATGGTGAATTCAGGAAAGTTCGAGCAGGCTTCTCTAGCTTTGGCGGCGACTGACGGCTTTGATTTCCCTCCGCGTTTAGCGCAGTTGTGGACTAGGAAAGCCATGCCGCAACCGTAATGCGGTGCGACCGTATCATTAGGATTACATTTTGTATTTGGAACTCATGCGCGCGCACGAATATCTGAAATGGGCGACCCGTATCCTATGGCGAGCACGTGCGAGTTGATGATAGGGCGCAGCGCGGCGTCACCAGGTTGTCATGGCGAACGAGTAGTTTCATCCGACGCTGTGAACTAGCTGGCGCCGAGTTGCACCATAATACAAACTAAGAGAGATCAAAGATGACGAGCCGACATGCCGAAAATTTCGGCCACCTCGAGGGTAGCCTCCGGGATAGTCGACGCAGACGTGCCATTGCCGCACACCTTGACAGCGCATTTAAAGGGGGCGGCCTCGGCTCGGCCCCACGCCGCGAAGTGGTTAGCCCTGTGCGAAGACGGCGTGGAGTATTGGCGATGCGGAATCATTATTCCGCCGCTGAACGCTTGTACACGGCGCGCCACCGTTCTCGATCTGGACGTTCGCTGACTCCGCGCGGGTCAACCCCAGGACGCCAAGTCTGCTTTACTTTTTCTGGGAATTGCGGGGTAAGGAGTCGGCGTGCCGGGTGTTCCGTAAAGCCTGATTCTCGCGCCTCAGTGGATGTCGCGCTTGCGAAGACTCGCACGTGTGAATTTCTGAGGTGAAACAGCAGGCCCTGTGCGGCAAGACAGAAGTGCCGATGTGAGCGAAACTAAACGAAAACGGGAATCTGGCGACACCGGACCCATGAACCACTATGAGACGGAGTCGGCGAGAGGCGCATCGCATATTGCGAGCATGCTGTACGAGCAAAGCATTCGCGCAGCGGATATGGAAACTCTTCTTCAGTCCGAGGCATGTCACGGACGCGAGGCGCTGGAGGGTTATGCATCCGCACTTCTCGCAAGACTGGAGCAGCGCGCCAAGCCGCAGGAAGTCAGAGTGCTTCGCGACTTGATAGATCATGGTCGCCTGGCAGAGCAGAGATTAACTGTCAGGAAAAAGTAGGTTGGTCGTTAACCGTAACAAGAACCGGGGGTAGAACATGTCAAAGCGAATCGCTTACGTAACCGGTGGTATGGGTGGAATCGGAACAGCGATATGCCAGCGGCTGCA
>NZ_DATJWR010000015.1:0-17371 GCF_035501035.1 Paraburkholderia sp. | reverse complement strand
AAACACCCCCGCCTGCGACGATTTTTGACAGTAACGCGTTGCGCCGCGCCAACGCAGCATGGCCGCAAACCCCATCCCCGCAAGCGTTTGCGACGATGTTGTCGTGCAGCCTCACACGGTTTGTGCAGCCTCCGTCCTCCCTCGTTCTTGCCTTCGCGTTCCTCATGACCGCCATCCTCACACCCGCCACGCTCGCCTTCCGCGAGGACGGCACACCGTTTTCTCCCGTCTACGGCGACATCTATCACAGCGTTTCCGGCGCATTCGCACAGGCGGAAGCCGTCTTCCTGCACGGCAATGAACTGCCGCAACGCTGGCAGGGGCGGCGGATTTTCACGGTGGTCGAGACCGGCTTCGGCTTGGGCGTGAACTTTCTCGCCACGTGGTCCGCATGGCGCGACGACCCGGCGCGCTGCGAGCGGCTGCATTTCGTCTCGGTGGAGAAGCATCCTTTCACGCGCAACGATCTGCGCGCGGCGCTCGGCGCGGTCGTTGCGCACACACGCGAAGCCGAGTTGGCGCGCGAACTCGTCGACGCATGGCCGATGCTCGTGCCCGGCACGCACCGGCTCGAATTCGAGGGCGGACGGGTGGTGCTCACGCTCGTCTTCGGCGATGCGCTCGAGGTATTTCCCAAACTGTGGATGCGCGCCGACGCGATCTACCTCGACGGCTTCGCGCCCGCGAAGAATCCCGATCTGTGGTCGCCGGCCATCTTCAAGGCACTTGCACGCATCGCGGGTGACGACGCCACCTTCTCGACCTGGAGCAGTTCGGGCGACGTGAAGCGCGCGCTGCTGCAAAACGGCTTCGAATACCGCAAGGTGGAAGGCTTCGGCGGCAAGCGGGCGATGCTGTCCGGGCGCTTCGCGCCGCGCTGGCGCGTGCGCCGCCATGAGCCGCCTTTGCCGCTCGCGCTGCGCGAACGGCATGCGGTCGTCGTGGGAGCGGGGCTCGCGGGCTGCGCACTGGTCGAGCGGCTTGCCGCGCGCGGCTGGCGCGTGACGCTCATCGAGCGCAACGCGGCCCCCGCGCAGGAGGCGTCGGGCAATCCGGCCGGCGTATTTCACCCGCTGATTTCGCGCGACGACAGCAGCGCCTCGCGTATCACGCGAGCGGGCTTTCTCTACGCGCTGCGGCGCTGGGCTGCGCTCGAAGCGGCCGGCCATGCGCCCAAGCGCACGCACGCCGGCTTGCTCCATCTCACCACCGACGACGAATCGCGCGCGGTCGCCGCGATGCTCCAATCGTTCGGGTATCCCAACGAATTTGTGAGCGCCGTCACACATGAGGAGGCTCAGGCGTTGGCCGGGGTCGCGCTGGCACGAGGACAAGGCGGACAAAGCGGACAAGGCGGGTGGTTCTATCCGCATGGCGGCGCCATCGATCCGGCTTCGTTGTGCCGCGCGCAATGCGCCTTCGCCGCGGCGCTGCCCGGCGCGCAGGTCGAGAGACGTTTCGGTGTACGTATCGGTCACGTTGCGCGCACAGGGGCGGAAGATTGCGGCGAATGGCAGGTGTACGACGACGCCGGGCAGCTCGTCGCCAGCGCGGGCGTGGTGATCTTCGCGAACGCGCAGGACGCCTCGCGCGCCGCCGCGCTCGCGCATGCGCCCACGCGCATCGTGCGCGGCCAGCTCACGCTCGTCGACCCCAGCCCGCTGGCAAACCTGCGTGTGCCCGTGATCGGCGAGGGCTATGCGGTCCCGCTAGACGGCGGGGTGACGCTGGCCGGCGCCACCTACGAAGTCGACGACGCGGACGGCACGCTGCGCGCCGCCGGCCATGCCGAGAATCTCGAGCGTGTCGCGCACATGCTGCCGGAGCTCGCCGCCGCGCACGGCGACTTCACGGGGCGCGTGGCGTTTCGCTGCGTGACGAGCGACCGCATGCCGATGCTGGGCCAACTCGGCGACGAAGACGCTGCCCGCCGCGACGCGGCGCGCCTCGCCGGTGCATGGCCACTGGACTTGCCGCGCACGCCCGGGCTCTACGGAGCCTACGCGTTTGGCTCGCGCGGGCTCGTATGGGCCGCGCTCGGTGCCGAGCTGATCGCCTCGCAGCTGGAAGGCGAGCCCTGGCCCCTGGAGCGCGATCTCGCGGACCATCTCGATCCGGCCCGCTTCCTTCAGCGCGCCTTGCGTCAACGCAGTCTTTGAGCGCCGGGTGAAGCGCCTGGCCAGCCGGGGGTTATCCCCGGTAATCTGTGGATAACCGCGCGAATTGCCTGCGAATCCCGTGTGGAACCGATGTGGACGTAAACGGGGTAACCCGGCATGCCGCACGCGAGGCCCGAAAGTTGTTCCTCGAAGCTCGTACGGTCCGCACACGCTTTGCGCCCGGTTGTGCGGCGGCCAACCTGCTGATCTCTTTCGGTAAACCGGGGTTATCCACAGGAAATCCAGGTGCTTGTTAACTCTTACTACGTATACATACGGTAAACCGTAAACCACAAGGCTGACGCCATCGTTATCGAGCGGACGGCGTCTCCAAACCGGATCCAGAAGCGCGAACGCCAGGTTCCGCAATAGCGGTCATTTTTTCCGCACCCACCGTCAAACGCACGCAATGCGGGCGCAATTACCGTCTTCGTGACGGCTTTCCGATCGACGCGGACAATTGCAAAAAAGCTATGGCACAATCGCCGTTCTTTCCGCGTCGAACGCCGCACGAGACGGCCGACGTATCCAAGGAACGGTTGCCCCTCTTCCCGAATCTGAGTGCTCAGGGAAGTTGGCAGCGTTCGTTCATCCAACGCGGGCGCCGCCATACCACACGGAACGCGCCCGTACCGGCTGTCCGCCGCACCGCAACGTGCCGGCGCAGTGGTTTCCCGCACTCGCAGCAGGAAGCACAAGTCCACGTCGGCTCGCCGCAGAGGCGCGCCGGCCGGCCACATCGCAATGCACGGCACGCGGCTTGCCTGCGTGCCAGTCGTTTGTCGATCTAACGTCGGACAGCCGGACTGTCTTCCTGAAAAGGAGAAGCCACCACGATGAAGTCGGCGTTTTCGTTTTTTCCCGCCTGGCCGTTGCCGCTCGACGGTATTTTCTGGGCCGGGCTCGCGCTCCTCGCCGCCGGTCTGTGCGGCGAGCTCTGCTATCGCGCGTGGCGCCTGCCGCGGATTGCCGGCTATGGGGTGATCGGGTTGATCGCCGGGTCGGCCGGGTTTGGCGTGATCGACGCCAACGTCGGCACGTCCGCGCGACCGCTGCTCGATGTCGCGCTAGGCCTGCTGCTTTTCGAACTGGGCAGCCGGCTCGACCTGCGCTGGATCCGCCGCAATCCGTGGCTGATCCTCTCGAGTCTCGCCGAGGCGACGCTCACCTTCGTGCTCGTGCTCGTCGTGCTGCTGTTCCTCTCCGTGCCGGCGATGATCGCGCTCGTCGTGGCCGCGATTGCCATGGCCACGTCGCCCGCCATGGTGATCCAGCTGAAAACCGAGTTGCGCGCCGAAGGCCAGGTCACGCAGCGCCTGCTCACGCTCACGGCGCTCAACAGCATGTATGCCGTGGTCGTCGAAAAGCTCGCCTCGAGCTGGCTGCACCAGGAAATCTACGGAAACATGTTCGCGACGATTCTTCAGCCGCTCTACCTCTTGATCGGCTCGCTGATTCTCGCGTTCGTGCTTGCCGAGGCGTGCATGCTTTTTTACCGCCGCCTGAGCCCGCAGGACGAGCACTCTTTCGTGGCGCTCTTCGGCCTCGTGCTGCTCGCGATCGCCATCGCCCATCTGCTCAAGCTCTCGACGATCCTGAGCCTGCTCGCCGCGGGCATCATCGTGAAGAACTTCGAAGCGCGCCCGCAGCTATGGCCGCAGCACTTCGGCACGGCCGGCTGGCTACTCACCGTGATTCTCTTCGTGCTCACGCTCACGACCTTCGAGTGGCACGACATCCTCGTGGGCGGCGTGGCGGCGGCAGGGCTGATCGTCGCGCGCCTCGTGGCGAAACTCGTCGGTGTGCTGATTTTCGCCAAGCCGAGCGGGCTCCACTGGAAGCAGGGCATCGCGCTCGGCCTCGCTCTCACGCCGATGTCGGCGCTAGCGCTGCTGCTCGTCGAGGACACGTATGAACTTTATCCGTCGTTCGATCCGCGGCTGCGCGCGATCATCCTTTGCGCGATCGTCGTGCTGCAGCTCCTCGGACCGTGGGTCGTCTACCGCATGCTTGCGCTCGTCGGCGAACGCGGCGAACAATGAAACACGCGGCGCCCGCGCCGCACCGTAAGGGGACGCCATGTCACTGGAATCTTTCGTCGACTCGAAGCCGTTCACGTTCGGCGTCGAACTCGAAATGCAGATCGTCAACACGCACGACTACGATCTGACAAAGGCGGGTAGCGACCTCATGCGCCTCATCAAAGATCAGGAGATTCCGGGCAACATCACGCCCGAAATCACCGAAAGCATGATCGAGCTCTCCACCGGTATCTGCACGACGCACGAGCAGGCCGTGACCGATCTGCGCAAGATTCGCGACGTGCTCGTCGCCGCGGCCGACCGGCTCAACGTCGGCCTGTGCGGCGGCGGCACGCACGCGTTTCAGCAGTGGAGCGACCGGCGCATCGTGGATACGCCGCGCTTTCAATACCTTTCCGAACTCTACGGCTACCTCGCCAAGCAGTTCACGGTGTTCGGGCAGCACGTGCACATCGGCTGCCCCGACGCGGACAGTGCGCTATTCCTGCTGCACTCCCTGTCCCGCTTCATCCCGCACTTCATCGCGCTTTCGGCGTCGTCGCCCTATGTGCAGGGTGTGGACACCGGCTTTCACTCGGCACGACTGAATTCCGTGTTCGCGTTTCCGCTTTCGGGCCGCGCGCCTTTCGTGCTGAGCTGGGAAGAGTTCAAGGCGTACTTCTCGAAGATGGTGCACACGGGCGTTGTCAACAGCATGAAAGACTTCTACTGGGACATCCGCCCCAAGCCTGGTTTTGGCACGATCGAGGTGCGCGTGATGGACACGCCGCTTTCGGTGGAGCGGGCCGCTGCGATCGCCTGCTACATCCAGACGCTCGCGCGCCATTTGCTCACCGATCGCCCGATCGCGCCGCTCGAGGACGACTACCTCGTGTACACGTTCAACCGTTTCCAGGCGTGCCGTTTCGGCCTTGCCGGCACTTGCGTGAATCCGCAGACGGGCGAACGCCGCACGATTTCCGAAGACATTCTCGAAACGCTGGATCGGATCGCGCCGCACGGCGAGGCGCTCGGCTCGACGCGCGCGCTCACGGAGGTCGGCACGATCGCCCGCGCGCAGACCAACGACGCCTCCTGGCTGCGCGGCGTGGTGGCCGAGGAGAAGTCGCTGCACGAAGCCGTGCGGCAGCAGTGCTTGCGTTGGCGTGCGTGAGGGGAGAGGGATAAGTGCAGGACCACTGACCGAATTTGCGCGGGTGCCGGCGAGGCCCTGCGCCGGGCAAGCAAGGCTTAAGGGCAGCTTTCGGGCTGCCCTTCATGCTTGGGGGGACAGAAAACAGGCGAAATTTGGGTCGCGCGCGGCCGTCACCCCACTTTTTCGAGGTAGTCAAAAAATTTTTTTTGTTTACTTCGAGGTACCAGGGGGTTCTAATTTTTTTGACCTTGGTCCCGACATGCACCATATTCAATGGCAATAGGTGCATGCTTTTGTGGGTAAACTTCGAAATCCCTGCAAACTCAATGGACTGCGTAATGACCGGGGCGCGAGAAACTGGCAGATTCCAGTTGCGTTTGCGACAGAAATCCGCCATAACGCAGCAAGCGTCCTGGGCGAAGAATGCGTGTTATCAGGACGCTGTGCACATGGCGGCAGCGCGCTTATCAACGGGTTATCCACAATTCGCATTGGATAAGTTAGCTGTGCGATTTGCCACTCTCGCATAGAATGGCGGTTTGCTGCTTGGGCGTCGCGACGGAAGGGGAGTTTTCGCCGCCTGCGGCAAGAAGCACAGCTGTGCAACGCATGCCATGGCGTGTGTGTTGCAGGATTGTTTGAGGTGCGGCGTTCGGGGTTCCCGGACGCAAGCGTTCCCACAGGCCGTCGGCCAAAGCGGCGGCTGACGATGCAGCGCAAGCTGCCAATAACCAGCGAAAGACTATGAGCGAAGGCGTATACGGAGAGCAGGCAGCCGGGCGGGTGACCCATAGCCTGTTGCGACTTAGCACGGCAATGCGGAGCCAGGCGTGGGACTGGGCCGAAGGGGCAGGACTCACGCCTACCCAGGGCGAAATTCTCGTGCTGCTGATGCAGCGCAAGGGCCCGATGCGGCTCGGCGAGATCGCGCGAGAGACGGCACTCACGGCCGCCACGACCAGCGATGCGGTGAGCACGCTTGAAACCAAGGGGCTCGTGGAAAAGCGTCGCGCGCTCGACGACGGCCGCGCACTTGCGGTGCGTCTCACCACGCGCGGCCGCACTGCGGCGAAGAAGGCGGCACAGTGGCCGGACTTCCTCTCGAAAGCGGTGAGCACATTGCGTGTCGAAGAGCAGTCCACGCTCTATCGCACGCTGCTCAAGACGGTTTATCTGCTCGAATCGCAGGAAACCAGCCCGCAGCACCGCATGTGCCTGACCTGCTCGCAATTCGAGCCGAGCAAGAATGCGAAGAAGACGCCGCATCATTGCCGGCTGCTTAACATCGATATGGCAGACACCGACCTGCGTCTCGATTGCTCGGTGTACGAACCGGCCGATGCGACGACCCAGAAGAAGAACTGGAAGATCTTCGCGGTATAACGCCGCCGCTGCGCCGCCGTCCCGCTGCGGGCGGCGCGCATGTACGCGTTTGTCCCTCGCGCGCGTTTTGCATGTCATGCACGGTAATGCGGCGCATCCCGATGCAGATTGTGTGTGACGCGTTTGCGAGGAAATTCGCATAGGTGTCACAAGTTTTTTGTCACGACCGTTCGCGCAAACGTTCGTCTCGAGCCATGCAGAAGCGGTGACATGCATGTTGACGCGTATGTTGACTTACAGGCTGCCGACCGCCGGCCCGGGAATATGCCGATGAATCGCGAAGTATTGGCCATCCGCCATGTCTATTTCGAGGACCTCGGCAGTTTCGAGCGCGTGCTCGGCGACCGCGGACGTCCGGTGCGGTACGTGGACGTCGGCTTCGCGCGCATCGGCGCGCTCAATCCGTTGTCGGCGTCGCTCATGGTGATCCTGGGTGGTCCGATCAACGCGTGCGACGACGCACGCTATCCCACACTCGTTCCTCTCGCCGCGATGATCGAAAAGCGCATTGCGGCCGGATTGCCCACGCTCGGCATCTGCCTCGGCGCGCAGCTCATTGCGCGAGTGCTCGGCGCACGTGTATACGCCGGGCCCCAGCCCGAGATCGGCTGGACGCCGCTTGCGCTCACCGAAGCCGGCCGCGCCTCGCCGCTGCGGCACCTCGACGGCTCGGCAACCTCCATGCTGCACTGGCATGGCGATACCTTCGATTTGCCGCAGGGCGCGACGCGCCTCGCGTCCACGGCGCTGTGCGAAAACCAGGCGTTTTCGTGGGGCAGCCACGTGGTTGGCCTGCAATGCCATCCTGAAGTACGCGCCGACCGCTTCGAGCCCTGGCTGATCGGCAATGCCGGCGAAATCGCCACGGCAGGCGTCGACGTGAACGCGCTTCGTGAGGAAACGGCACGGCACGGCCCGCTTCTCGAAGTGCAGGCGAGCCGCATGTTCGGCGAATGGCTCGACGCCGTCGACGCACACATGGCCGCAAGCCCACCCTGAAGCACCGCGCGCGGCGAGGTGCCGCGCTCACGACTTTCCTCTGTCGAGCGCGCGAAAAAGCTGCGTGCTATTCTCGGACGCTCCCGACTATCGTCCGTGGGGCTCCCATGAGCAAGCTCTTCTCTCCGCTCGAACTGCGTGGCGTGACGCTCGCCAATCGCATCGTCGTTTCGCCGATGTGCCAGTATTCCGCCGATCGCGGCGAAGCCAACGACTGGCACATGATCCATCTCGGTCACCTCGCGCTCTCGGGCGCCGCGATGCTGTGTATCGAAGCGACTGCTGTCGAACCCGATGGCCGCATCACGCCGGGCTGTCTCGGTTTGTGGGACGACGCGACCGAAGCGGCGCTCGAGCCCGTCATTGCCGCCATCCGCCGATATTCGCCGATTCGCATCGCGATGCAGATCTCGCACGCGGGGCGCAAGGCATCGAGCCACGTGCCGTGGGACGGGGGCCAGCTGATTTCGGTTGCGGACGGCGGGTGGCTCCCGCATGCGCCTTCGGCGCTCCCGCACAAGGAGGACGAACCGCCGCCGCTCGCACTCGACGTCGCGGGCCTCAATCGTGTGCGCGATGCGTTCGTGGCTACGGCGCGCCGTGCCGCGCGCCTTGGCATCGACGCGCTCGAACTGCATGCGGCGCACGGTTATCTGCTGCACCAGTTCCTCTCGCCCATCGCGAATCAGCGCAGCGACGAGTATGGCGGCTCGCGCGAGAACCGCATGCGCTTTCCGCTCGAAGTGTTCGATGCCGTGCGCGCCGAATTCCCCGCTGATCGTCCGATCGGCGTGCGTGTCTCCGCGACGGATTGGGTCGACGGCGGCTGGACGCCCGACGACACCGTGGTATTCGCGCAGGCGCTCAAGCAGCGTGGCGCGGACTGGATCGACGTGTCATCGGGCGGCGTGTCGCCATTGCAGAAGATTCCGCTGGAGCCGGGTTATCAGGTGCCGTTCGCGCGCAAGGTGAAGGCCGAAACCGGCATGACGACGATCGCGGTGGGCCTCATCACCGACGCGTTGCAGGCCAATCAAATCGTCGAGGACGGTGAAGCCGACATGATCGCAATGGCGCGCGCGATGCTCTACGATCCGCGTTGGCCGTGGCACGCCGCGGCACAACTCGGGGCGAGCGTGAGCGCGCCGCCGCAGTACTGGCGTTCGCAGCCGCGCGACCTGAAGAAGCTGTTCGGCGAGACGACGCTCGGGCAGCGCTGAGACGCATGTTGCGCAATGCCGCTCGCGCGCGGCATACGGGTTGAACGAAAGCAGCGCGAGCGTGTACGATGCCGTCTGTGGCGCGCCGGGCGTCACACGAGCGCGGCGCCAAATCGGCGCCGCGTTTTTGCGTCGGGGCCAGGTCCGCTGCAGGGCCAGGCAGGCTGTCAGGGCACGGCTTCATGAGAAAGCCGCAGGCGGCGCGCGAGAGGATCCGTCCAGCGCCGCTTGTCATGACCCGGGTGGTCTTCCCCGGTACTTCACAAGGATTCATTCAATGAATGTACGCAGGATCGTCGTGCGCCAGTCGGGCGTGCACGGCAAGGGCGTGTTTGCGGCAGTCCCCATTGCGGCCGGCGAGCGGCTGATCGAATACAAGGGCGAGCGCATCTCGTGGAAGGAGGCGCTGCGCCGTCATCCGCACAATCCAGCTGAACCGAATCACACGTTCTATTTCGCGCTCGACGACGGTGACGTGATCGACGGCAAGGTGAACGGCAACAGCGCGCGCTGGATCAACCACTCGTGCGCACCGAACTGCGAAGCCGAGGAAATCGACGGGCACGTCTACATTCACGCGCTGACCGACATCGCGCAAGGCGAAGAGCTGTTCTACGACTATGGCCTCGTGATCGACGCGAAGCAGACGAAGAAGCTCAAGCGCGAATACGAATGCCGCTGCGGCGCCCGCAAGTGCCGCGGCACCATGCTCGCAACGCCCGAGAACGAGAAGAGCGCGAAGGGCTCGAAGAGCAAGGGCAAAAAGAAGAAGTAAGCGACGCTTTCACCGCATCGCAGATCGTCTGTCGTAGAACGAGCAAGGGCCGCAAATTGAGCGGCCCTTGTCGTTTTCATCGCGCGTGCGGATTCAGAGATCGATGCTCGCCTGGTGGGCCGGCTTCTTGTTGCTATGCGTCTGACTGGATGCGAGATCGGATGCGGCAGCATGAACTGGCGCCGTCTCGGCGGGCGAGGATTCCCTCATGTTGCTCGTGTCTTTGGCTTCCCTGCCGGCAGGCGCGCGGCGATTCACGAGCGGCACGCGTACGATGAAGCGCGCGCCGCCTTCGGGCGCATCTTCGTAATGCACGCTGCCACGGTGCAGCGTCATGATGTCGTGGACGATCGCGAGACCCAGGCCCGCGCCGCTGTCCACGCCGCTCTCGCTTTGGCCGTCGCCGCGGAAGAAGCGCTTGAAGAGGTCCGCCTGCTGCGTAGCGGGGACGCCGCGCCCGTTGTCTTCCACGACGATCTCGGCCATCGGCATGCCGTCGGCGACTACCTGCGTGACGGTCACGGTTATACGCCCGCCGTCCACGCGCGCGGGCGGCAGATACTTGAGCGCATTGTCGAGCAGGTTCGCGATGACTTCATGCAGCAGCACGGGGTTGCCGCGCACCATCAGCGGCGTGTCGTTTTCAGGGTCGTCGAGGCGCTGGAAGCCGAGGTCGACATGGCTCGCGAGCGCGCGCGGGACCCATTCGGCGCCGGTCTCGAAGGCGAGCGTGGCCATATCGATATCGACGAAACGCGCGGCCTGCTCGCCCGGCTCCGCGCGCGCGAGCGACAGCAGCTGATTCGACAGGCGTACCGCGCGATCGGCGGCTGCACGCAGCTCGCGCACGGCGTCATTGACCTTTTGCGGCTCGCGCGCGATCACGGCCTGCTCCGCATGCAGCTTCACTGCCGTGAGCGGCGTGCGCAACTGGTGCGCGGCGTCGGCGATGAACTTGCGCTGCGCTTCGAGCGCGCTCTTCAGACGGCCGAGCAGGGCGTTGAGCGCGCCGGTGAGCGGACGGATCTCGACGGGCACATAGGTTTCGTCGACGGGTTCGAGCGAGGTGTGCGTCTGGCGGTTGAGCGAATCGGCGAGCGCGGTGAGCGGGTTGAGCTGCTGGTTGACCACGCGCCACACGATGACCCAGCCGGCGAGCAGCAAGAGCAGCAGCGGCATCATGATCGCGACGAGAAACTCGGCCGCGATGCGAAACCGATGATGCACGGGCTGCCCGACTTCGACGACGATCGGATTGCCGGCGGGCTGCGGCACGCGCACCTGCGCGACGCGCATGCTCACGCCCTCGTACATCGTTTCGAACACGTACGCGTAGTGCATGCGGCGAACGTTTGTGCCGTGCAGAGGCAGGTTGCGGTCGCCGGCGATTTCCGTCTCACCGTTGCTGATGCGGTAGACGAGATGCTCGACGGGGTCGGAGAACATCGCCTGCGCAAGCGGCGGCACGGTGGTGGGCGCGTCGGCGCCCGCGATCTGGATCTGCCGGGAAATGGCCGTGGCGAGGTCGGCAAGCGAGCGGTCGACCACGTGCTGCGTGTATTGCCACGCGAGCCAATAGGCGATCAGGCCGCTCATCAGCGCGAGCAGCGAAAGCGGGGCGGCGAGGCGCCGCAGCAGTGTTCGCCGCAGACTCGTTGCGGCAGGCGGGGACATGATGGCTTCGGGGCGAATAATGAATCGTGGGTGCGGCAGGCTGCGCCATACGGGACCGATCCATTGTACGCGGGCCGCACTCGTGGCGGCATAGGCGCCATGGGGTGCAGACGGCGGCGGAGCATTCCGCCGCCGCACGACGGCTCAGGAACGAGGCGGATCAGGCCGCCTGGCGGATTTCCTGCAGCAGATAGCCGAAGCCGCGCACCGTGACGATCTCGACACGGCAGCTCTCGAGCTTCTTGCGCACGCGGTGCACGTAGACTTCGATCGCGGTGTCGCCGAGGTCGCCGCCGAAGTGCGTGAGGTGGTCCTGCAGTTGCGCCTTGCTCACGACACGGCCATGACGCAGCAGCAGCATTTCGAGCACGGCGAATTCGCGTGGCGAGAGTTCGAGCGGCTTGTCGTCGTTGAAGATGCGGCGATCGACGCCCGACAGGCGTACGCCGCCAAGCGAGACTTCAGGGCGCGGCACGTCGCCGTGCGGTCCGCTGCGGCGCATCACGGCGCGAATGCGTGCCTCGAGCTCCGCGGGCTCGAACGGCTTGAGCATGTAGTCGTCGGCGCCCGAGTTCAGGCCCTGGACGCGGTCGTTCAGCTCGTCGCGGGCCGTCAGCACGATGACGGGGGTGTGCCGGTTGCTCTGACGAAAGCGCGACAGCAGCGTCATGCCGTCGATGCCGGGCAGGCCGAGATCGAGGATCACGAGCTCATGGCGATTCTGCGTGAGGGCCTGTTCGGCAAAGATGCCGTCGTGGACCATGTCGACCGTGAAGCCGGCTTGTTCGAGGCTGGACTGGATACCGCGTGCGATAGGGCGGTCGTCTTCGATCAGAAGGAGTCGCATGGAATTCGCTCAAGTACAATGGGTTTAGCGTTCAGGCACGCAGTTCGCGAAGTGTCGCTCGTGGGACTTCAAGCACAGCGACTGAGCGGCGCCGCGTGCGACGGTTGCACGATCACGATCCACATGTCCGACATCTCGATCACCGAACTCGAAGCCGCGATCAACTTCTGGCGCAACCGCTCGCCTTCGAGCGGCGACGAACTCGCGTTGTGCCAGGAGGCAAGCGCGCTCTCCAAGCCGTATGCGCTGCTGATTGTACAGCGTCAGAACGCCATCTCGCCGGAACGTTTGGAGCCGATTGCCCGCGCTGCCTGGGAGTCTTACGTATCCCACAAGAATAGCCTTCAAAGCTGAAGGTTTGCGCGTCCGATACCCTGCATTATGCTTTCATGGCGCGATGCGCGCTCGCTGTGCGCACCGCGTAGCCGTACACTGCGCGCTTGATTGTGCCTACACTCTGTACGCGGTAGTGCCTATGCGCTGAGCAGACCCGGCGCGATCGAATCGATGAACTGCGCGAGCGCAATGTCGCGCGAGGTGAGGCCGTCGGCCTCGTGCGTCGAAAGCGTGATCTCCACGCGGTTGTACACGTTGAACCACTCGGGGTGATGGTTCATTTCTTGCGCCTTGATCGCCACGCGGGTCATGAAGCCGAACGCTTCGTTGAAGTCGGCGAAGCGGAATTGGCGCTGGATCGCGTCGCGGCCCGCAACGGCCTGCCAGCCGCGCAAGTCGGCGAGCTGCGTGGCTCGCTCTTCGGATGTGAGTCGGTTGATCATCGTTGCACCTTTCTTGAGCTAAGCTAGGGGGCCCGGCATGCGCCGTAGCCCCATCAGCCATTTTTTCACGGATAGGGCACGCGTGCTTGCGCCCCGGTCATGCGAGCCGCGTGCGTGTTGCGGCGAAACGGCCGTGCGTGCAAACGTGCGGCCGTGCGGCGCTCGAGCGTTCAAACATCGCCATCGTCGAGCCAGCCTTCGCGCGTGCCGCGCGTGATGACCGTATCGCATTGCAGCACGTCGCCGGCGCCATGAGGCTGCGCCGAGATCAGCGCCGACGGATCGGCGAGGCGCGAGTCGATGCCCGCGCCGAGCGCTTCGAAGAGTTGCGCGAACGAGTCGATCACGAAGTAGGTTTTCTGGAACGTGTCGATGCGATAGCGCGTGCGCAGCACGCGATCGAGGTCGAACGCAAGACGGTTGGGCGCCGCGCTCTCTACGCTGTACAGCGTCTCGCCCTTGCTCGACACGATGCCCGCACCGTAGATCTTCACGCCGTTGGGCGCGCTCGCGTCGCGCATCAGGCCGAATTCGACCGTGTACCAGTAAAGCCGGGCGAGCAGCGGCAGCGCGCGCGCCTCGACGGCAAGCGCCGCTCGGCCGTAGGCGTGGATCGCATCGGCAAAAATGGGGTCGGTGAGCAGCGGCACGTGGCCGAACAGGTCGTGGAAGCAGTCGGGTTCCTGCAGGTAGTCGAGCTGATCGGGGCGGCGCATCCACCAGGTGACCGGAAAGCGCCGGTTAGCAAGGTGTTCGAAGAAAATGCGGTCGGGCACGAGGCCCGGAACGGCGACGATGCGCCAGCCCGTTGCCGCCGTCAGGCGCTCGCTCACCTGCGCGAAGGAGGGCACGTGGGCGACGTTCAGGCCAATGCGCAGCGCGCCCTCGATGAACGCGTCGCAGGCGCGGCCTTCGAGCAGGGCGCGCTGACGACGGAACAGGCGGTCCCAGACCGCGTGATCGGCCGCGCCGTAGCGATCGAGCGGCTGATCGATCGTGAAATCGGGACGGATGGTGAGACCCGCGTCGAACTGCTCCTGCAGTTTCGCGGTGGCGGCGGCCATGTTCGTAACGCTCCACTAAAAAGGCTTTGTGTTGTGCAAGTGTAGAGCGGGCAGCGTGCGTAATGTGCGCGTATTGGCTGAGATGCGGGGCGTGCATGCGATAATCGAGCATCGATAACTCAATCAATGCGGATTGCATTCATGTTCGAACTCGACCACTTCGATCTGGCGCTTCTCGATGTGCTGCAGCGCTTTGGCCGCGCCACGCATCAGCAGCTCGGCGAGCAGGTTCCGCTCTCGCCTTCGCAGATCGGCCGGCGGCTGCAACGTCTCGAAGCATCGGGGGTGATCGACGGCTATCGCGTGGTGCTCAGGCCCGAAAAGCTCGGGCTAGGCGTGACCGCGTTCACGAGCCTCAAGCTCAAGCATCATGGGGATTCGATCATCGAGCAGTTCCAGCAGCAGATCGACGTGCTGCCCGAAGTGCTCGAATGCCATGCCGTGGTGGGGGACGCCGACTATTTGCTGCGCATCGTCGCGCCCGATCTGAACGCGCTCTCGACCTTCGTCATGAAGAAGCTCATGCGCGTGCCCGGCGTGGACAGCGTGCGCTCGAACATCGTGCTCACCACGTTCAAGCGCAATGGGCCGCTGCCGCTCGGGCATCTGGAACCGGGCGCCCCGGCGGCGTGAGCGCGGCGGGCCGCAAGGGCCCGCTTTCAGCAAACCTCAAGGAGACCTCAAGGAAACTTCGGCTTTCAGGCCGCGTTGGCCATATTGAGCAGATCCACATACGCCACCGCTACGAGATCACTCTCGTCCACGCCGAGCTTCGCGAACACCGCGTGCGCCTCGGCTTCGCCGCCTTGCTCGTCGTCTTCGGGCCCGAGCACCACTTCCAGCTCGACGAAGTCGCCGAGGCCGTCCACGCGATCCAGATGGATGCGCGTGCGCCCCGCGAAATACACGTGGCGTTCCTTCGAAACGATGCCGCGCGTGGTGAGCGCCGTGGCGAGCAGCGAGTGCATCGCTTCGGCATTGGTGACGGGGCTGCGCGTGTAGTACGAGGCCTTCGGGCCGTCGCGGTCGTCGCGCTGGTAGAAGATCAGCTCGGGCGGCGTGCCGTCGTCGAACTGGCGCAGCTTCAGGCGGCCACGCGGCACGTCGTAGAAGAAGTCCTGCTGGCGAAAGATCAGCGGCGCATCCGGGGCAAGCTGGGCGGCGCGCTCGCGCAGGGCGTCGAACTCACGGGCGCGGGCTTTGATTTCGATGTTGCGGGCCATGCGAGGCTCTCCTGTGGTGAAACGAGGAACGGGGGAACGAGGGAACGATGGGCGAAACGCGGAACGCGCCGCGCAGGGCGTACACGCCGGGCAGCGTGCCGAAAACGCGGAGCGAATTACGAATCTAGCAAAACTTGCGTGACAGCACTGTTACATAGGCAACAGCGAGGCACCGGCGAGGCAACGCTACCGCAGTTTCGGGCCGCGTGCCGCATGGGTGCATCTTCATGAGTGCGGCTCATATCGCCCATTGCGTTTCTATGGATTTGAGTGCCGCCGCGATGGCGGGCTCGTCGCGGCGCGCGGCGAGCGTGATGAAGGTGAGCTCGGTGGGCACCGTCACGCCCTCGACGATGGTGAGCGCGTGCGCATGCGCCTCGGCGATGGCGATCGAATCGCGTGCGAGCGTGAGGCCCACGCCCGACTTCACGAGATCGAGCATCGATGGCTCCTGGTCCACCTCCGCCACCTTCACGGGCTTCGCGTGCGCGGCTTCGAACAGTGTCGTGAGCAGGCGGTTGTGCGCGGAGGCGGGCGGCGTCCAGATCCACGGCAGCGCGGCAAGCGCGCGCCAGTCGCGCGCGCCCTTCACGCGGTCCTTCCAGCCCGCCGGCGCGAGCACACGGTACTGGAAGCGCGTGAGCGTGATGGTGTGGAAGGTATCGGGGTCGGGCGAGGGCTGGCCGATGTAGTAGCCCACGTCGAGCTCGCGCGAGCGCACCTGGTCGAGCACCCAGCCCGACATGCCATGTCGCAGCGCCGTTTCGATCTGCGGCCAGGTCTCGACGAGCTGGCGCAGAAAGCCCCCGAGCCGCAGGAACGCCGGATCGAGAATCGTGCCGATGCGCAGCCGCCCGCGCACTTCGTGCCGCAGCGCGGCAGCGGCGCGCTGCACGTCGCCGGCGGCGGCGAGCGCGCGTTCGGCGTGCGGCAAGAGCGCCTGCCCGTCGCGCGTGAGCGCGAGTCCGTGCGAGGTGCGCGTGAAGAGGGCGACGCCGAGCGCCTCCTGAAGATGCTTGATCTGCAGGCTGACGGCCGGCTGGGTGAGATGCAGATGCGCGGCCGCGCGCGTGAGGTTGCCTTCGCGCGCGACCGTGACGAACGCGCGAAGCAGGGTCAGGTCCATGCCCTGATATTAAACCGCCTTATATCGCAGTTGAGCATTAATTATTGGATCGCGTCCTGGCTTCCCGATTAGGCTAACCGTCATCGAGGCTTCACCACCAAAGAGGCACACATGGGCGAGACACATCAGGGCGACACGGGCGTGCGCACGCTGACGCACTACATCAATGGCAAGCCGCTGGGCGGCACGAGCGAGCGATACGGCGACGTCTTCAACCCGGCCTTCGGCAAGCTGAGCGCTCGCGTGCCGCTCGCGAGCGTGGCCGAAGTCGACGCCGCGGTCGCCGCCGCGAACGCCGCATTCCCGGCGTGGGCCGAGACGGCGCCCATCAAGCGCGCCCGCATTCTGTTCAAGTTCAAGGATCTGCTCGACCAGCACCACGACGAACTCGCCGAGCTCGTCACGCGCGAGCACGGCAAGGTGTTCTCCGATGCGAAGGGCGAGGTGATGCGCGGCATCGAAGTGGTGGAGTTCGCGTGCGGCATTCCCAACCTGCTGAAGACCGATTTCACCGACCAGATCGGCGGGGGCATCGACAACTGGAACCTGCGCCAGCCGCTTGGCGTCGTGGCGGGCATCACGCCGTTCAACTTCCCGATGATGGTGCCGTGCTGGATGTTCCCGATCGCGCTCGCGTGCGGCAACACCTTCGTGCTGAAGCCTTCCGAGCGCGATCCTTCGGCGTCGCTGCGCCTTGCCGAACTGCTGAAGGAAGCGGGCCTGCCCGACGGCGTGTTCAACGTCGTGCACGGCGACAAGGTGGCTGTCGACGCGCTGCTCGCGCATCCCGACGTCACCGCGCTTTCGTTCGTCGGCTCGACGCCAATCGCCGAGTACATCTATACGGAAGGCACGAAGCACGGCAAGCGCGTGCAGGCGCTTGGCGGTGCGAAGAATCACCTTGTCGTGATGCCCGATGCGGACCTCGACCAGGCCGTCGATGCG
>NZ_DATJWR010000014.1:0-4808 GCF_035501035.1 Paraburkholderia sp. | reverse complement strand
CATCGCGCAGTGGTTCACACCGCGCGCCGTGCGGGTGCTGTACGCGCACGGCATTACCACGCTCGCCGGGCTCACCGTGCGCATCCCGCGCCGGCGCCAGTGGTGGAAAGCCGTGCCCGGGCTCGGCGCGGCGAGCGCCCGCGCGATCGAGGCGTTCTTCGCCGCGTGGCCCGCCCTCACGGAAAAGGCGCGCGCGCTCATCGTGGCGGGTGAGCGCGGCGACATCGTGCCGTGGGAATCCCTGAAACTCCCGCACGAGGTCGACGGAACCGCGGGCACGTTCCGCGCGCCTCGCGAGACCTGCACGCTGGACGCCACCAACGACTACGAGGCCGTGCAGACCTGGCTCGCACTGCACGAGTCGCCGGCCACGCAGCGCACCTACCGCAAGGAAGCCGAGCGCCTGATCCTCTGGGCGATCATCGAGCGCGGCCGCGCGCTGTCGTCGCTCACCACCGAGGACGCGATCGCCTACCGCGCATTCCTGCGCCATCCCTCCCCCCGCGCCCGCTGGGTCGGCCCAGTGCGCCCCCGCACCTCACCGGACTGGCGCCCGTTCAACGGCAGCCTGTCCGCGCGCTCCGTCGCGCATGCCCTGTCGATTGTCGGCGCCCTGTTCCGCTGGCTCATCGAGCAGCGTTACGTGCTGGCCAATCCGTTTTCCGGCGTGAAAGTGCGCGGCGCGAGCGGCGCACAGGTGCTCGACACCTCGCATGCATTCACCGAAGGCGAATGGGCGCTCGTGCGTACGATCGCAGACGGCCTGGAGTGGTCGTACGGCTGGTCGGCGCCCGCGGCGCAGCGGCTGCGCTTCTTGCTGGATTTCGGTTATGCCACTGGCCTGCGCGCAAGCGAACTGGTCGGAGCGACGCTCGGCCACGCAGAGACGGATGCGCACGGCGATCACTGGCTGCGCGTGACGGGCAAGGGAAAAAAGCTCGCCCGTGTCGCCTTGCCTCCGCTCGCGTGGGAGGCGCTCGCGCGCTATCTGGCCGACCGTGACCTGCCCGTGCTGCCCGTGCGCTGGAATCCGGCGACCCCCGTTGTCGGCAGTCTCGAGGCCGACAGCGAAGCGGCCATCAGCAGCGTGCGTCTGTGGGGCGTGCTCAGACGCTTCTTCCTGCTGGCCGCCGGCGCGATCGAGGCCGACCATGCGCCGCTCGCCGAAAAGCTGCGTCGCGCGAGCCCGCACTGGATGCGGCATACGCACGCAACGCACGCGCTTGGCCGCGGCGCGGAGCTCACCACGGTGCGGGACAACCTGCGGCATGCGTCCGTCTCTACCACCTCGATCTACCTGCACAGCGACGAGGTCAAACGGGCACGGCAGATCGCAGACGCATTCGCCAGGGCAAGGTGAGTACCACGTCGCCCATGGGCGGCCGGTCATCGCCGATGCTTAGGCAAGCGGCCCTGCCGCATGTTGCTGACCGCTTCCCCGGATCTTGGCACCTTTCCTCTGAGCGCCCCCGGTAAACAATGCCATGATGTAAGCGACTTTTCGGCGGCCTTTTCTAAGGAAAGGAGCCGTGCGATGAAACGCAAACGCTTCGGTGTCGAGCAGATTGTGGCTGTATTGAAGCAGGCCGAAGCGGGCGCGTCGTGGCGCGCGCGCCCGCCGTCTGGACTGCTATCCTGTCTGTTTGAGAAGAATTCCTCTATTTATCAACAATCGTTTTCGGATCGCCTGTTTGCACCAGATCCACCTGACGGACCTGGCTGGAGCCGCGGCGGCGTCGATTGTGACCCGCCCGAAGCGCTGACGCCCCATCAAGCGTGACGCCACACAACTTTGTGCATTCGCAAACGAAAAAAGCGCGCCGGTGGCTAGACCGGCGCGCACTAAACGTCAACCATACAGGCAGACGGGGAGGTTGGAAAATCACGTCGACGCCAGCGGACGTCTGTCCTTATCAGTATTTTCCACCTTTCCGGAAACGACCTTAGAACCGATGGCGCATGCCGACCGTTACAGCGACCTGGTTCTGCGTTGTCGATGCGGGCAGCAGCCCAGCGATACTGGCCGTGTTTTCAATAGCGATAACACCATTATTGTAGACATCGCCGGAAGCGTGTTGATAAGCCCCTGCCAAATAGACGTCCGTCCGCTTGCTAAGCGAGTAGTCCGCGGCGAGCGTCGCCGAGTGCCACTTCGGATCGCTCGAAGACGTTCCCGCGCCAGTAGTCTTGCCATACGTATAGGTGTAGTTGCCGACAAGAGCGAGCGCCGGCGTGAGGCTATACGTGCCATTGACCTCGATATTGTCGAAGCGCGCATTCAGGCCATTGAGGCCGAACGACGTCGCACCCTGAATGCGGGTATGCGTCCAGAGCACGCCTGCGGTTCCCGGACCGAACGCGTAGTTCGCCCCAACGCCGAACGTACGTTTGACGTCGCCGCCCAACGGCACCGTGGCCGCAGCGCTCGCATTGGCCGCGGCGTTGGTGTCGGTATTCGTCTGATCATAGGCAGCAGCGACCGTCAACGGACCTGCGGAGTAGCCAGCGCCGACGCTCCAGGCGCGGCCATTGGCGAACTGTCCCGGATCGTTGCTGAAGCCGTACAAGCCCCCGAAGTGGAAGCCGGAATAGTTAGCGCTCTCGTACTTGACGGCATTGTTGATCGAGTATTGTGCGCCGATATTGTCGTTGTTCAGCGGGTGCGCTGCGAGATTGACAACCCCTGCCTGACCAGCCAGCGACAGCGGCGAGAGGTAATCAACTACGGAATCATATTGTTTGCCGAGCGTGAACGTACCGTATTTATCGCTCTGGATACCGACGTAGGCCTGACGGTTGAACATCGAGCCGTTACTATTGAATTTGCCGTTCGACATATCGAAACCGGATTCCAGCTTGAAGATCGCCTTCAGGCCGCCGCCGAGGTCTTCGGCCCCCTTCAAACCGAAATAGGTATTCGAGAGCAGGCTGCTCGACTGAAGCCAGGCACTGTGGCCGCCAGCATTATTGACATACGCGATACCGGCATCCAGCGACCCATAGAGAGTAACGCTGCTCTGGGCGTGCGCCGCGGCGCTGAATGCGCCAAGTGCAGCAACAGCAATCAAGGCCTTGTTGAGATTCATCATGCACATTCCTTTTCTGGGGCATCTACTCATTTACAGAGCGCAAAAAACAAGCTTCCGCGCTCGAACTCTAACGGCTCGAAATATATCCCCACTCCCCTGCTCGCGTAGTTGTAATAGCACAACTTATCGGCTTAATACCGGTTTGCATTGAGCAAACGCAATTATCGGTGGCGGTAAGACTGCACTCTCCGTGCATCGAATTGCCGCAGGCCGGCAATTGTTTTCGAGCAAGGCGAAAGCGTCCCTGCGCCGTTCGGCGTGGACAATACCGATTATCCGTTGAGGCTCTGCGATGAAAACAATCGTGCGCCAAGCTGCCGCTGCAGTCGCTTTTTTTGCTCTCATTCAAGCCTCATTCGCGCAGGTACCGCAACGGCGCAGCGGGAGGATCTGACGTGGACAGAACTGCGCGACAGATTCACGCGGGCAAGACGACAATCAACATCCCGATTGGCGGTACTGAGCAAAGCGGGCTCTGTCGCATTAACGCGGGGGAGCTAAAATTCGAGGCTGAGGAAAACGCTTTGGCCACACGATGAAGAGGACACTGACGCCACGAACGACGCTTGCACCGGGGATCGCCAAGGTTCTGAAGCGGCTGCACTATCCGCTGGATGTGATGTTGCTGTGCGTGCGCTAGTACGTCGCCTACCCACTGAGCCTGCGAAATCGTGAAGCGATCATGTCGGAGCGAGGGCTGTCGGTGGATCATTCGACTGTCCATCGGTGCGCGCTGAATATGCTGCCGGTGATTGCAAGGACTCGACCTGATGACCTGGGCAACTGTGGCGTGGACCGAGTTTGATGCTCCCGCTCGCAAGCGCATCCGGCTTCGGCCAACAGCAGCCTGAAGGCTACTTCGCTGCAGAACTCCGTCCTTGCACGACGGGGATACTGGCAGGGAACACACCGTGCTCGGCAATCCGCCGTCGAGCCGCCCTATGCGGCATACTGAAGTTCACGACACTCGAAGACCCACGGACATGGTTGCAAACCTCGCGCACTCCTGGTTGGCGTTCAGCACGCCTGTAGCCGCTGCAAAAGCCGCCGGCCGCCCGCTTGTCGCGCTGGAGTCGAGCATCATCGCTCACGGCATGCCCTATCCGGAGAACATTCGCACTGCGCGCGAAGTGGAGGCCCTGATCCGCGAGGCGGGGGCCGAGCCAGCGACGATTGCGCTGATCGGAGGGCGAATCCACATCGGCCTTTCCGACGACGAGCTGGAACTGCTCGGCCGCTCGGACCATGTACACAAGGTTAGCCGGCGCGACCTGCCGGCCGTGCTGACTGGCGGCGGGCTCGGCGCCACCACAGTGGCTGGCACGATGATATGTGCCTCGCTGGCCGACATCGAGGTCTTCGTCACCGGAGGCATTGGCGGCGTACACCGGGGCGCGCAGCAAACCTTTGACATCTCGGCGGACCTGCAGGAATTGGCAAAGACCTCGGTGGCGGTGGTTTGCGCCGGTGCGAAGTCCATCCTGGACATCGGGCTCACATTGGAATACCTGGAAACGCACGGCGTGCCGGTGCTCAGTTGCGAGCAGGACAATTTCGCTGCGTTCTACACGCGCGACAGCGGCTTTCGCGCGGACTTCAGGCTGGACGACGCAGCAGAGCAGGCGCGCTTCATCCGCACCAAGTGGAACCTGGGCCTCAAGGGCGGTGTGCTGTTAAGCACTCCGGTGCCGGAAGCGGCGGCGATGCCGTCCGAAGAAA
>NZ_DATJWR010000013.1:0-2762 GCF_035501035.1 Paraburkholderia sp. | reverse complement strand
CCCTGTCAGGCCTGGGGGCAGTCCCCGAAGGCTGCCGAGGAATTCGTCTCGGTAGATAGCGTCAAGCAGGACGGCCGGTCCAGCGACAACCATTTTGGCCGGTTGGCCGGGATGATTGTCGGTGAGTGTTAGGTCATGGTTGTCGCTCCGTTATCGATGTCGCGGTGATTGTCGTTGTCGCTGGATGATTGTCGGCGGCGAGCAGACTGCTTGTCGCTCGCGGTGCGCCGGCGGTAGCTTTCGACATTCATTTCAAAGATCGTCGAATGGTGGACGAGTCGGTCAATCGCGGCGATGGTCATGCCGGGGTCGGGGAACACGTTATCCCAGCCTGAGAACGGCTGGTTGGCCGTGATCAGCAGACTGCGCCGCTCATAGCGCTCGGCGACGAGTTCGAACAGCACGCTCGTTTCCGCTTGATCCTTGCGCACGTATGACAGGTCATCGAGGATGATCAAGTCGAAGTGATCGAGCTTGGCAAGCATCGATGGCAATTGCAGGCTCTGACGGGCCGCCTGTAGCTTCTGCACGATTTCGCCGGTGCGTGTGAACAGCACGCGGTAACCTGCATCGATCAAGGCATGGCCGATACCCGAGCCAAGATGGGTCTTCCCCGCGCCCGGCGGCCCGAACAGGAGAATTGTGGCGCCTTTCTCCAGCCACGAGTCGCCGCTTGCGAGCGCCATCACATGCGCCTTGGAGACCATCGGTACTAAGCCGAAGTCGAATGTCTCGAGCGTCTTGCTCGGGTCCAGGTGCGATTCGACGCGGTGCCGCTCAATGCGCCGTTTCGCACGTTCAGCCAGCTCGTGCTCAAGCAGCGCGCCAAGCAAGCGCGTGGCCTGCCAGCCTTCCTTGTCGGAGCGCTGCGTAAACTCAGGCCATAGCCGCGCGATCGTCGGCAAGCGCAGCTCGGTGAGCATCAGCCCCATACGGGCGGCATCATAGGTTGCGGGCGCGTTCATACCGATACCTCCTCGCCGAGCAGCGTGTCGTAGAGGGCCGGCGGCGGCATATCGACCGCTACGTCCGGGCACTGCGCCTGCCGCGGCGCGAATTCGTTCTGCAGTTGCTCGAGATCGGGCAGCTCACCGGAGGCCAGCAATGCCTCAAGCCGCTCAGCAAGCACCGCCTCGACGCCATGATTCGCGGCCAGTTCAAGCAGTCCGACTATGGCCTTGCAGGCTTCGCGCTGCGTGAGCTGATCCTCGAGCCGCTCCCACGTCCGGCGGTACGCCTCGCGCGGGAACAAGTCGTCGCGAAACGCCAGTCCCTTGAACGCCTGAGGCTTGCGCTTGAGCGCCTCGATGAAGTGCCGGTAGTCGAGCTTGCGACGGCGGCTATTGGCAGCATGCGAGCCCCGCGCTGTGTTGTGCACGAGCGCGCCGGACAGATAGCAGTCGAGGTGGTCGGCGTAGACACGCACCTTCAGACGGTGGCCGATCAGGCGCGACGGCGCGCTGTAGAGAATGCCGCGCACGGTGAAGGTGCCGCAGCGTGTCACGCGTGCTTCCTCTTCGATGAAGTCGGTCGTGCGATGTGCCGGCAGATCATGCAAATGTTCGCGCTCGGCGTTGAACGCGGCCGCGTTGCGGCGGTTGCGCCGCATGACGACCTCGCGAACAAACGCCTCATAGGCAGCACGATCGTCGAAATCGCGATGGCCACGCAGCATCAGCGCTTGGTCCACCGCCTCCTTCAGATGGCGGTGCGAGGACTCCACGCTGCCGTTCTCGTGAGCCACGCCGACGTTGTTGCGTGTGCCAGCCATGCCGTAATGCGCCAGTAGCGCGTCGTAGCGAGCCGTGAAGTCCTCTTCTGCCTGCAGATTCTTGAACGCCGCTGACAGGCTGTCGGTGCGATGCTCGTGCGGGCAACCGCCGGCCTGCCACAGCGCGTTCTGCAAGCCCGTGGAGAGGGCCTCGAAGCTCTCGCCGCCTTCGACGACATAGGCGTATTCCCAGTGTGAGAACGCGAGCACGAAGTGATAGAGCCGGTGATCGAGGGGCGCGCCGGCGATCGTCACGCGCAGATCTCGCATGTCGGTGAAGTCGGAGAGCCCCTGCACGCCGGGCAAGTGCTGCTGCGGGAAGAAGACCTCCTTGCTGGGGCCCTCGAGTGCGCGCCATTGGCTGACGCGCCGCTCGAGCGTGCGCCGCATGCTGTCAGGAAAGAGGCCTGGATGCGCCTCCTGCAGCTTGCACAGCAGCGTGATGGCCTTGAGCCGGGGCGCGTGGCGCAACAACGGCACGACCTCGCCATCCCAAACGTCGGCGAACGGATCGGATCGAGTGCGCCACGTGCGCGGCGGCTTCTGCGACGGCAGACGACCGTCATGCTCGATGCGCCGGGCCGTGCGAACGCTCATACCCGCCATGGCCGCGGCGACTTCCTGAGTGTGATGTTTGCGCTTGCTCATATAGAGTCGGACCTGCTGGTCCGTCACGTAGGTTCCGGGCATGGCTGTTCGCTTCTTGTTCGATGCGATCAGCCATCGTAAAACCCCGCTGCTCCGGGCGCCGCCGGTGGTTCGTCGTCTCCGGCGGCTACGCCGCCTCCGACTCCTCACCACCGGCCAAGGTAATTGTCAAAGGACCGGCCAAGGTAATTGTCGTTCTCTAGCACGCCCAGCTTTCTGGTACCGCCCGTGGCCTTGGGTATCTCCACCTGTTTCACCAGTGGCGGGAAGTACGACCCCGATGACATCCGGTTCCACAGCTTGTACAGATTGCCCGACGATTCTGGGACTCAGCGCACGCACA
>NZ_DATJWR010000012.1:0-11393 GCF_035501035.1 Paraburkholderia sp. | reverse complement strand
TTCGTACGGCGTCGTGTCCTTGACCGGACGCGTGTCGACGAGCGAACCCGGCAGGAACGCGCGGATGCCGTTGACCATGACGGTCATGCCGCCCTTGACCTTGCCCGTGATCGTGCCGGTCACGAGTTCGTTGTTGTCGAGCGCCTTTTCCAGCGACAGCCACGAAGCGAGACGCTTCGCCTTGTCGCGCGACAGGATCGTGTCGCCGTAGCCGTTTTCCAGCGCGTCGATCGCGACGGAAACGAAATCGCCCGCCTGAACCTCAACCTCACCCGCGTCGTTCAGGAACTCTTCGAGGGGGATGTATGCCTCGGACTTCAGGCCAGCGTTGACGACCACGAAGTTGTGGTCGACGCGCACGACTTCGGCGGAGATGACTTCGCCGGCGCGCATGTCCTGGCGGGTCAGCGACTCTTCGAACAGAGCCGCGAAAGATTCGGTATTCGGGGTGGAGGTTTGCAGGTCGGACATAAAAATCTGGATTTGCATGGTTTTCGCTGCACCGCCAGTCAGTCGTGACTGCGGAGCGTTGATGCCGGAACGCAACGTTCACGGCGAAAATGCAAAAGCCATACGGGGTTAAAGGGTTTAACACACGCCCTGCCGCCTTCTTTGGCGTCATGCAGGGCACCACTACAGGTACCGCTACTGCGATTGCTGCCTTTACTGCTACTGCGCTGCTACTGCGCGTTGCCGCGTCCTTCGGATTACCGCACGGGCAACGCCTGATACCACTGCACGACCCGTTCGACCGCCTGGTCGACGGAT
The DNA here is from genome assembly GCF_035501035.1 of Paraburkholderia sp. Taxonomy (GTDB): domain Bacteria; phylum Pseudomonadota; class Gammaproteobacteria; order Burkholderiales; family Burkholderiaceae; genus Paraburkholderia. Next base: position 10,625 of record NZ_DATJWR010000012.1, on the reverse strand, counting down.
AGCGCCGAGGTATCGAGAAGCTGTGCATCCTCTGCGGGCTTGAGCGGCGCAGCCGCGCGGTTACTGTCTCGCGCGTCGCGCTCACGCAAATCCCGAAGCAAGTCATCCATATTAGCAGAAAAACCTTTTTGGATCAATTGCTTATGCCGGCGGGCCGCGCGGGCCTCCACGCTGGCCGTCAAAAACACCTTCAGGACGGCGTCCGGGAAGATCACGGTGCCCATGTCGCGACCGTCCGCGACGAGCCCCGGAAGCTTGCGAAACGCACGCTGGCGCGCCACGAGCGCGCTTCGCACCGCCGGATGCGCGGCGATCACGGAGGCCCGGTTGCCCACTTGCTCGGCGCGAATTTCGCTCGACACGTCAGCGCCGTCGAGCTGGGCGATGCCTTCGCGGAACGTGATGTGGAGATCGTCGATCAGCTTTGCAAGGCTGTCCGCGTCGTCGCAGGCGATCGAGTAGCGCAGGCTCGCGAGCGCCGCCAGCCGGTACAGCGCGCCGCTGTCGAGCAGGTGGAAGCCGAGATGCGCGGCGACCAGCGCGGCCACCGTGCCCTTGCCGGAGGCGGTCGGGCCGTCGATCGTGATGACGGGCGTCGGATAAAAGGGGCGGGTCGATTTCATGCGTTGTTCAATTCAGGCAGGCGTCAGCGTCGGCCGCGCGCGCTCAGGGTTGCGCGAGCGCCAGGAAGCGCTCGAAATAATCGGGGAACGTCTTGCCGACGCACTTCGGGTCGTTGATGCGCACCGGCACGCCGCCGAGGCTCACGAGCGAGAAGCACATCGCCATGCGGTGGTCGTCGTAGGTGTCGATCGCGGCGTTCGGCGTGAGCTTTTCGGGCGGCCGCACGATCAGGTAGTCGGGCCCCTCCTCCACGTCCGCGCCCACCTTGCGCAGCTCGGTCGCCATCGCGGCGATACGGTCGGTTTCCTTCACGCGCCAGCTCGCGATGTTGCGCAGCGTGGTCGCGCCATCCGCGAAGAGTGCCGCCACGGCGATCGTCATGGCCGCATCGGGGATCAGGTTGAAGTCCATGTCGATGGGATCGAGCTTACCGTGATCGTTGCCGATGCCGCGCACCTCGATCCAGTCGTCGGCCATCGTGACGTTCGCGCCCATGCGCCCGAGCGCCGCCGCAAAACCCACGTCGCCCTGGATGCTCGCGCGCCCCACGCCCTCTACGCGCACCGGGCCGCCGCCGATCGCGCCTGCCGCGAGGAAATACGACGCCGAAGAGGCATCGCCTTCCACCATGATCTTGCCCGGCGACTGGTAGCGCACGCCCGCTGGCACCTCGAAGCGGTGCCAGCCATTGTTGCGCTCGACCTTCACGCCGAAGCGTTCCATCAGCTTGATCGTGATCTCGATGTAGGGCTTGGAGATCAGCTCGCCGTCCACCTCGACGATCGTCATGCCGTCCTTGGCGCGCACGAGCGGCAGCGTCATGAGCAGCGCCGTGAGGAACTGGCTCGACACGTCGCCACGCACGCGGATGGGCGCCTCGACCGAAATCGCCGCCGGGCGGATGCGCAGCGGCGGATAGCCCTCGTTTTCCTCGTAGTCGATACTCGCGCCGATCTGGCGCAAGCCGTCGACGAGGTCACCGATGGGCCGCTCGTGCATGCGCGGCACGCCGTGGATGCGGTAGTCGCCGCCGTTCACGGCGAGCGCGGCCGTGAGCGGGCGCACGGCCGTGCCCGCATTGCCGAGGAAGAGATCCGCGCGCACGGCGGTGAAAGCGCCGCGCGTGCCCTGCACGACGCAGGTGTCGTCCTCGCGCTTGAGCCGCGCGCCGAGCTTTTCGAGCGCGTCGAGCATGACGCGCGTGTCGTCGGAGTCGAGCAGGTTCGTGATGGTCGTTTCGCCCTCGGCCAGCGCCGCGAGCAGCAGCACACGGTTCGAGATGCTCTTCGAGCCGGGCAGACGAATCGTGCCGGACGCACGGGTGAACGGTCCGAGATCGAGGTGTTCCATGAGCGTGTCCTGAGAATGCCTTGAATTGCGGCGCTAGCGCCGCCTGGCGGGTACCTGCCTGCTTACTTGTCTGGCGTGGATTCGATGGCTGCGGCCGCACCCTTGCCACCGCGCTCTTGCCACGCCTCGCGCGCCGCACGCGAGCGCGCGAACACGGCTTCGAGCGCGGCGCCATCGCCGGCGTCGATGGCCGCGCGCAGCTTCGCGAGCACTTCAGTGTAGCTGTCGAGTTCCGCGAGCAGCGCGTCGCGGTTCGCAAGGCACACGTCGCGCCACATTTCGGGGCTCGACGCGGCGATGCGCGTGAAGTCGCGAAATCCGCCCGCTGCGAACGAAAACTTCAGCTGGGCGTCGGGCGAAGCGAGTATCTGGTCGACGAGCGCGAACGAGAGCACGTGCGGTAGATGGCTGACCGAAGCGAACACGCGATCGTGCTGCGCGGCCGGCATCTCGCCGATCACCGCGCCCGTGGCGCGCCACATCGCGGCAATGCGCTCGACCGACGCCGGCGCGTTTTCCGCAAGCGGACACAGCACGACGTTGCGGCCAACGTAAAGATCCGGCAATGCGGCTTCGACGCCGCTCGACTCGCGGCCGGCGATCGGGTGCCCCGGCACGAACTGCGCGATGCGCGCGCCGAGCGCCGAGCGCGCGGCGGCGATCACGTCGCTCTTGGTGCTGCCGGCGTCGGTCACGATCGTCTCGCTGCCGAGGTGCGGCGCGATGCGCTCAAGCAGCGCCTGGGTCTGCGCAACCGGCGCGGCGAGCAGGACGATGTCGGCGCCATCGAGCGCGGCGGCGAGCGCCGCTTCGTCGTCGAGCGTCGCGACCGCGTCGACCACGCCGAGTTCGAGCGCGCGCGCGACCGATTGCGCGTGGCGGCCCACGCCGATCACTTGCCCCGTCGAGCCGCGCTCGCGCAACGCGCGCGCAAGCGACCCGCCGATCAGGCCCACGCCGAAAATCACCAGTTTGCTAAAGGAAAACGCACTCACGACGTCACCAGAAAAAAGAAGAGTTGCGCCCTCATGGCGCACCAAGCGCGCGCTCGAGAGCCGCGAGGAAAGCCGCGTTCTCCTCGGGAAGGCCGATCGAAACGCGCAGCCATTGCGGCAAGCCATAGTTGCCAACGGGCCGCACGATCACGGCCTGCCTGAGCAACGCAAGGTTCACGCGGTCGCCAGCGCCCTCGTCGTCGCCCACGCGCACGAGCACGAAATTGCCGTCCGATGGCACGTATTCGAGGCCGAGGCGCTCGAACGCGGCCGTGAGCGTGCGATAGCCTTCGGCGTTGAGCGCCGCGCTGCGCTGCAGGAACGCCGTGTCGCCGAGCGCGGCGAGCGCCGCTGCCTGCGCGAGCGTGTTGACGTTGAACGGCTGGCGCAAGCGATTGAGCAGATCGGTCAGTTGCGGCTGCGCGATCGCAAAGCCGATACGCAGGCCCGCGAGTCCGTACGCCTTCGAGAACGTGCGCGAAACGAGCAGGTTCGGGAAGCGACGCACCCACGCGATCGAGTCGTAGCGCTTGTCCGCCGCGAGATATTCCGTGTACGCCTCGTCGAGCACGACCACGACGTGCGCAGGCACCTTCGCGATGAACGCCTCGAGCCTCGCCCCGTCGATGAACGTGCCGGTCGGGTTGTTCGGGTTCGCCACGAACACGAGGCGCGTGTCGTCGGCGATGGCCGCGAGCATCGCGTCGAGATCGTGGCCGTAATGGACGGCCGGCGTGACGATGTGACGTGCGCCAAGCCCCTGGGTTGCGAGCGCATAGACCGCGAACGAGTACTGCGAATAGACGATCGACTGGCCGCGCTCCGCGAACGCATGCGCAGCGATTTCGAGAATGTCGTTGATGCCGTTGCCGAGCGTGATCCACTCGGGCCGCACGTCATAGCGCGCGGCCAGTGCGGCCTTCAACTCGAACGCATTCGAATCGGGGTAACGGCCCAGTTCGCTCGCGGCCTGCGCGAGCGCACGTTGCGCCGACTCGGGCATGCCAAGCGGATTCTCGTTCGAAGCGAGCTTCACGATGCGCGCCTCGTCGAGCCCGAACTCGCGAGCGACTTCGGAAATCGGTTTGCCGGCAATGTAAGGCGCGATCGCGCGCACATACGAGGGGCCGAATTGCGTGGTCATGCATCTCTCCAGGGCTTGAAGCACGGGGCGGCAGGTTTGGGCGTCACCTGCCTCCGGCATTGCGCGTGGCGTACTGCGGGTCTGGTCCGGACGGATCGGGAAAGGCGCGCCGCCCGGTATCGTCCGTCGGCGTCCGTCGGCGTCCGTCGGCGGACGGTGCCTGGCAGGCGGCCCATGGCAACGCCTGCGGCACGCGGCCCGGCGCGCGATCCGCGCGTTGTCACGCCTTAGCGCGCGCGCGGATACGAGCCGAGGATCTTCAGATACGCGGCCTTCTTGCTGAGCTCGTCGAGCGCGGCGGCCACGGCGGGTTCGTCGCGATGGCCTTCGAAGTCGATGTAGAAGTAGTACTCCCACGTGCTGCCGAGGCGCGCCGGGCGCGACTCGAAGCGCGTCATCGACACGCCGTGGCGCGCGAGCGGCTCGAGCAGCTTATAGACGGCGCCCGGCTCGTTCTTCACCGAGACGATCATCGAGGTCTGATCGCGGCCCGTCGCGCCCGCAGGCTGCTTGCTGAGCATCACGAAGCGCGTGCGGTTGTGCGGGTCGTCCTGGATCAGCGCATTCGCGATCAAGAGGCCATAGTGCGTGGCGGCACGCTCGCCGGCAATGGCCGCGACCGTCGGGTCGGCGGCGGCGAGGCGCGCGGCTTCGGCGTTGCTCGACACGGGCTGGCGCTCGAGCTGCGGCGCGTTGGCGGTCAGCCAGTGCTGGCACTGCGCGAGCGCCTGCGGGTGTGCGCACACGCGCGTCACGCCGCTCAGGTTGCCGCTTTGCGTCATCAGGTTGTGCTGGATTGGCAGCGCGATCTCACCGGCGATCACGAGCTGCGTTTCGAGGAACAGGTCGAGCGAGCGTGAAACGGCGCCCTCGGTCGAATTCTCGACCGGCACGACGCCGAATTCGGCGGCGCCCGCCTCGACCGAACGGAATACCTCGTCGATCGAGGGGCACGGCATGCCTTCGATCGACTGACCGAAGTATTCGTACATCGCCTGCTCGCTATAGGTGCCGACCGGCCCGAGGAACGCGGCCGAAATCGTCTTTTCGAGCGAGCGGCTCGCAGCCATGATCTCGCGCCAGATCGCACTGATGTGATCGTTGCCGAGCGGGCCTGCGCTCAATTCCTGCAGACGCGCGATGACCTGCATCTCGCGCTCCGGGCGAAACACCGGTGCGTTGAAATGCTTCTTGACCTCGCCGACTTCGAGTGCGACAGAGGCTCGCTGGTTCAGGAGCGCGATGAGCTGCGCGTCGATCGCGTCGATGCGCTCGCGCAGCGGCTTGAGTTGGGAGTTGAGTTCGTCGTCCATGCGTGAGACCGGCAATCTGAAAGGATGCGCGCGGCACTCGGGGGCTTCCCCCCGGCGCTTACGCGTGCTGCGCCTCGAATTCCTTCATGTACTCGACCAGCGCCTTCACTGCCTCGAGCGGCACCGCGTTGTAAATCGATGCCCGCATGCCGCCGACGGACTTGTGGCCCTTCAGCTGCAACAGCCCGCGCTCTTTGGCGCCGGCGAGGAAATCTGCGTTACGTGTTTCGTCGGCGAGGAAGAACGGCACGTTCATCCGCGAGCGCGCGCGGCGCTCCACCTTATTGATGTAGAAGTTGCTTGCGTCGATCGTGTCGTACAGCAGCTTCGCTTTTTCGACATTGCGCGCCTCGATGGCGGCGAGGCCGCCCTGGCGCTTGAGCCACTTGAACACGAGCCCCGCGATGTAGATCGCGTACGTGGGCGGCGTGTTGTACATCGAGTTGTTCGCGGCGACGGTCTTCCATTCGAACGCCGAAGGGCAGATCGACATCGCGCGATCGAGCAGGTCCTCGCGCACGATCACGACCGTCACACCCGCCATACCGATGTTCTTCTGCGCGCCGCCGTAGAGCACGCCGTACTTGGCGATGTCCATCGGCCGCGAGAGGATGTGCGACGAGGCGTCGGCCACGAGCGGAATGTCGCCGAGGTCGGGGATCTCGAAGGTCTCGACGCCGTCGATCGTCTCGTTCGTGCACAGGTGCACATAGGCAGGGTCTTCGGAGAGCTTCCATTCGCTCCTGGGCGGCGAATGCGTGAAGCCAGCCTCGGTGCGGCCCGTCGCGGCGATATGCGCTTGCCCGTACTTGAGCGCTTCCTTCTGCGACTTCTGCGACCACGAGCCGGTGACCACGAAGTCGGCGCGCGGCTTGGCGCCGAACAGGTTCAGCGGCACGATCGCGTTCTCGCCGATGCCGCCGCCCTGCAGAAACAGGATCTGGTGGCTTGCGGGCACCTGCATCAACTCGCGCAGATCGAGCAGCGCCTCGCTGTGGATCTGCATGAATTCCGGACCGCGATGGCTCATTTCCATCACGCCCATGCCGCTGCCATGCCAGTTGAGCATTTCGTCGGCGGCCTGACGCAGGACCTCTTCGGGCATTGCCGCCGGTCCGGCTGAGAAGTTGTAGACGCGCGTCACTAGAAGATTCCCCGAGGCAGGCGCTGCGGCCGAACTACGCCGCAAACGCGCCAGAAAAAGAAAATGGCCGTCCGCGCTTATCGCGCAAACGACCATTATCGCATTGTCGCCGGGAACCCGCCAACGCAGGCCGCGGCGGCCTGGCGCAGGCTCAACTACCCGATCCGGCCCCGCTGCCTTGAACGGCCGCGGCGAACCGGCGGGCGCGCTGCGCCCGAAAGGCTTACTTGCTGACCTTGACCGACGCGACTTCCTTGTCGGCTTCGTCGCGCGTTGCCTTGATCGACTGCGGCATGTACTTCTGCATCAGGCTGTTGACGACGTCGCGGCCAACCTGGTCCTGAACCTGGATGAACTTGCGGCCGGTCGGGCTGCGGTAGAACGTGGTCAGGTCCTTGATTTCCTGCGTGCTGTAGTACTTCGCGTAAGCGTCGTACTGAGCCGACATGGCGTCCTGGCGGAACGCGTCGGTCGCGAAGACCTGGCCCGCCGAGTCAACCAGCTTCGGCACTGCGTTCTTCTGCAGCGTCGGGACGGCGGCCTGCTTCTGCTTGTCCGTCATCGTCTTGTTTTCCGAGAGCGCGTCCGACAGGATGGCCGGAACGAGCTGCTTGGCTTGCATCTGGGCGCTGTTGCCGATTGCGCCGACGAGCTTCTGTGCGTCGATCGCGTCGAGCAGGTCCTTGATCGCGGCTTGCTTGGCCGGATCGACGGGTGCTGCAGCCGCGGCCGGAGCCTGGGCGGGCGCCTGGCTCTGGAGCGCCTGAGCCATGGCAAACGTCGGCACGAGAGCGGCCAGCAACATCACCTGCTTGAATCGTTTTTGCATCATTACTCCCTTTGAAAAATTGATCGGACAGCACTGCCGCTCGAACTGCGGGGCGTCGTTCGCCCGCTCACCGGTCCGCCCGGCACACCATTCATTTAGCTGACACTAACAAGATTCGCTGAAATCCACCTTAAAGCCCGCGTAAGTCTATTCTTGCGGGCCAACGTGGCGCGTCACTCCTCGCCTTCGCCCTGCTCGCCCTCACCTTCGGCGTCCGCCTCGGCAACCTGCTGCAGGCCAGAAAGCTTCGTGCCTTCGTCAAGGCTGATGAGTGTAACACCTTGCGTTGCACGGCCCATTTCACGGATTTCCGACACGCGAGTGCGAATCAGAATACCCGAGGTCGTGATCAGCATGATCTGGGCTTCGGAGTCGACGAGTGTTGCCGCAACCACCTTGCCGTTACGCTCCGAGGTCTGGATCGCGATCATACCCTTCGTGCCGCGGCCATGGCGCGTGTACTCCGTGATCGGCGTGCGCTTGCCATAGCCGTTCTCGGTTGCGGTGAGCACCGACTGCTGCTCGTCGCCAGCCACGAGCAGCGCGATGACCTGCTGACCGTCGTCGAGCTGCATGCCGCGCACGCCGCGTGCTTCGCGGCCCATCGGGCGCACGTCGTTTTCGTCGAAGCGCACGGCCTTGCCGGCGTCGGAGAACAGCATCACGTCGTGCTCGCCGTCCGTGATGGCGGCACCGATCAGGTAATCGCCGTCATCGAGACCGACCGCGATAATGCCCTTGCGCAACGGGCGGCTGAAGGCTTCGAGCGGCGTCTTCTTGACCGTGCCGAGCGCCGTGGCCATGAATACGAACTTGTCCGCGGAGAACTCCTTGACCGGCAGCACGACCGTGATCTTCTCGCCGTCCTGCAGCGGGAACATGTTGACGATCGGGCGCCCGCGCGAGTTGCGCGAACCCTGCGGCACTTCATATACCTTCACCCAGTACACGCGGCCGCGATTCGAGAAGCACAGGATGTGATCGTGCGTATTGGCGATGAAGAGCGTGTCGATCCAGTCGTCTTCCTTCATCGAGGTCGCCTGCTTGCCGCGACCTCCGCGCTTCTGGGCGCGATATTCCGACAACGGCTGCGATTTCACGTAACCGGAGTGCGACATGGTCACCACCATGTCCTGCGGCGTGATCAGATCTTCGGTGTTGAGCTCCGTTGCGTTCAGCTCGATCTTCGAGCGGCGGGCGTCGCCGAATTCACCCTTGATCGAGGTGAGTTCGTCGGAGATCATGGTAGTTACGCGATCGGGGCGCGCAAGGATGTCGAGCAGGTCGGCAATCTGCGCCATGACTTCGCGGTACTCGCCGATGATCTTGTCCTGCTCCAGCCCGGTCAGGCGCTGCAAGCGCATTTGCAGGATTTCCTGCGCCTGCGTGTCGGACAGACGGTAGAGGCCATCGGCCTGCATACCATATTGCGGGTTCAGCCCTTCCGGACGGTAGGCTTCGCGACCGCCCGCCGTTGCGTTCTCCTGCTCGGCGCGCGTGAGCATCTCGCGCACGAGCGACGAATCCCACGAGCGGTTCATCAACTCCTGCTTCGCGATAGGCGGCGTGGGCGCGGCCTTGATGATCTCGATGAATTCGTCGATGTTCGCGAGCGCGACGGCGAGGCCTTCGAGCACGTGGCCGCGTTCGCGCGCCTTGCGCAGCTCGTACACCGTGCGCCGCGTGAGCACTTCGCGGCGGTGCGACAGGAAATGCTCGAGCATTTCCTTCAGGTTCAGCAGCTTCGGCTGGTTGTCCACCAGCGCGACCATGTTCATGCCGAACGTGTCCTGGAGCTGCGTCGCCTTGTAGAGATTGTTAAGAATCACTTCGGGCACTTCGCCGCGCTTCAACTCGATCACGACACGCATGCCGCTCTTGTCGGACTCGTCGCGGATATCGGAAATGCCTTCGAGCTTCTTCTCGTTGACGAGTTCGGCAATGCGCTCGAGCAGCGAACGCTTGTTCACCTGATAAGGCAGCTCGTCGACGATGATCGCCATGCGCTGGCCGCGATCGATTTCCTCGAAGTGCGTGGCGGCGCGCATCACCACGCGGCCGCGACCGGTGCGATAGCCATCGCGCACGCCGGCGACGCCATAGATGATGCCGGCGGTCGGGAAGTCGGGTGCGGGAACGATTTCGATCAGTTCGTCGATCGTCGCCTCGGGATTTTTCAGCAGATGCTGACAGGCGTCCACGACTTCGTTGAGGTTGTGCGGCGGGATGTTCGTGGCCATGCCGACCGCGATGCCCGACGAACCGTTGATCAGCAGGTTCGGGATGCGTGCGGGCAGGATCTGCGGCTCGCTCTCGCTGCCGTCATAGTTCGGCCCGAAGTCGACGGTTTCCTTGTCGATGTCGGCCAGCAGCTCGTGGCCGATCTTCGCCATGCGGATTTCGGTGTATCGCATGGCCGCGGCGTTGTCGCCGTCGATCGAGCCGAAGTTACCCTGGCCGTCGACGAGCATATAGCGCAGCGAGAAGTCCTGCGCCATCCGGACGATCGTGTCGTAGACGGCCGTATCGCCATGGGGATGGTATTTACCGATGACGTCGCCGACGATACGCGCCGACTTCTTGTAGGCGCGGTTCCAGTCGTTGTTCAGCTCGTGCATCGCGTAAAGCACGCGCCGGTGCACGGGCTTCAGGCCGTCACGAACATCCGGTAGTGCTCGCCCAACGATCACGCTCATCGCGTAGTCGAGATACGAGCGGCGCATTTCCTCCTCGAGGGAGATTGGCAGAGTCTCTTTGGCGAATTGATCCATTATCGATGTCTTATATGGGCACGCGGTGTGCTAGCGCCTCGCCCGTTAAAGGAGTCGAGGTCGCGAACGGTGCCGCCAGATAGCCCAGCTGTCGCATGGACGCCGCGGACGCAGCGCATCACGCGATTCTACCATGCACGACACCCCCGCCCGCCGTCTGCGTATACCTATTAGAGGGATGGCGCCGAAGCGCTCAAAAACGCGCTGAGCGTGGCGCAAACGCCGCAGCTTCGACCGGATTCAGGTTCACAGCGTCCGATTTGGATGACAATGTGCAACGCCCCCGCCACCCAGGCGCACTACCAGGTAAAATTGCGGGAACTTTTTGTTGCGGGTGTACCACATTCGGCGAGCCCCAGTGAAAGGGGCGGACTTTTTTTATCGTTGGAAGGGAACGATATGGCAAAATGCCAACGCACAAAGTTAGACACTGCTCGAAGTCTACACAACGCAAA
>NZ_DATJWR010000011.1:0-6957 GCF_035501035.1 Paraburkholderia sp. | reverse complement strand
CGCGCCTTCGCTCCATCGCATTGAACTGCCTACGCGCTGCGAACGTTCAGAATATCTCCGTTGAGCTGCACCGGCACGCGATGAACTTTGAACGATTGCGTAAGTGCGCTCGTGGGGATGCGAGAACCTAACAGCCCTGGGGTAGACCCGCCTTGACAAGCGCGCAAATACACTCCGATAATGCGCTGGACGTTCGCTAAACGAATCAGTGTTCGTATATAGAACTTTTTGCGATCGAGTGACGTGGACCTTCCGCGATGCCCATCGCTTTCAGGAACAGGCATGATCAACAAGATTTTCGACTCGCTTCAAGCCGCCGTGGCCGACGTACATGACGGTGCCACGGTGATGATCGGCGGCTTCGGCACGGCCGGTATGCCCTCCGAACTGATCGACGCGCTCATCGCGCAGGGTGCACGCGATCTCACGATCGTCAACAACAACGCGGGCAACGGCGATACCGGGCTGGCCGCGTTGCTCAAGGCGAAGCGCGTGCGCAAGATCATCTGCTCGTTTCCGCGCCAGACCGACTCGTATGTGTTCGACGCGCTCTACCGCTCCGGCGAAATCGAGCTCGAACTCGTGCCGCAAGGCAATCTGGCCGAGCGCATCCGCGCGGCGGGCGCCGGCATTGGCGGCTTTTTCACGCCCACCGGCTATGGCACGAAGCTAGCCGAAGGCAAGGAAACGCGCCTGATCGACGGCCGCCACTATGTGCTCGAGTCGCCGCTGCATGCCGACTTCGCACTCATCAAGGCGTACAAGGGCGATCGCTGGGGTAACCTCGTCTACCGCAAGACGGCTCGCAACTTCGGTCCGATCATGGCCAGCGCGGCGAAGGTCGCCATTGCACAGGTTTCGGAAGTCGTGCAGCTCGGCGAGCTCGATCCCGAGGTGATCGTGACCCCCGGCATTTTCGTGCAGCGCGTCGTGGAAGTGCCGCAAGCCGCGCATCAAGCGCATGAGCAGCACGGCGGCCAGGCAGCCTGAAGGAACGGAGAAAGGCAATGAAACGACTGAATCGCGACGAAATGGCCAAGCGCGTGGCCGCGGACATTCCCGAAGGCGCGTATGTGAATCTCGGTATCGGCGTGCCCACGCTGGTGGCCAACCATCTCGATCCGAGCAAGGAAATCTTCCTGCACAGCGAGAACGGCCTGCTCGGCATGGGCCCGGCCCCCGCGCCCGGCCGGGAAGACGACGAGCTCATCAATGCCGGCAAGCAGCACGTCACGCTGCTCACGGGCGGCGCCTATTTCCATCACGCTGACTCGTTCGCGATGATGCGCGGCGGCCACCTCGACTACTGTGTGCTCGGCGCATTCCAGGTATCGGTGAAGGGCGACCTCGCGAACTGGCACACAGGCGCGCCCGACGCGATTCCGGCCGTAGGCGGCGCAATGGACCTCGCACTCGGCGCTAAGCAGGTGTTCGTCATGATGGAACTGCTGACGAAGCAGGGCGAGAGCAAGCTCGTTAGCGAATGTTCGTATCCGGTGACGGGCGTGGGCTGCGTCGGCCGCATCTACACCGACCTCGCCGCGTTCGACGTGACGCCGGAGGGTCTCGCCGTGCGCGAGATCTATTCGGACATCGACTTCGACGCCCTCCAGAAGCTCGCCGGCGTGCCGCTGATCGACGCGACGCAAAACCGCCGCGCAGCGTAAACTGGCGACCTGCGTGCAGTTGCTGTTACGCACGCGTTTGTGGCGCGGCAACCGGCGACATTCGTCGCCGGTTGCCGCGCCATCTGTGCCTGAGCGCCTGATTTTTTCTTTGCACCATATTCCATGATTGAACGCCTGACGAGCCTGATCTGCGGGACCGAGCCGATGAACGCCGTCTGGTCGCCGGACGCCACGCTGCAACGCATGCTCGACGTCGAGGCGGCGCTTGCGCGTGCCTGCGCTGCGCATGGCGTGATTCCGCAGTCGGCCGTGGCGGCGATCGTCGAGGCATGCGTTGCCGACCAGCTCGATGCGCCTTCGCTCGCGCGCGACGCGGCGCTCGGCGGCAATCTGGCGATTCCGCTCGTCAAGCAGCTCACGGCGCGGGTGAAGGCCGCCGACCCCGAGGGTGCCAAGTACGTGCATTGGGGCGCCACGAGCCAGGACATCATCGATACCGCCACCGTGCTGCAGTTGCGCGATGCGCTTGCGCTCATCGAGCGCGGCATCGACGCGACCTGTGCGACGCTGGCCGATCTTGCACGCAAGCATCGTGCGACGCCCGCGGTCGGGCGCACGTGGCTGCAGCAGGCGCTGCCCATTACGCTCGGCCTCAAATTCGCGCAGTGGCTCGACGCCATGCTGCGTCATCGCGAGCGGCTCGCTGCGCTGCGTGAACGCGCGCTCGTGCTGCAGTTCGGTGGCGCGGCGGGCACGCTTGCCAGCCTGCGCGACGCCGCGCCGAAGGTGAGCGCCACGCTTGCGCAGGAACTCAGTCTCACGCTGCCTTCCCTGCCGTGGCACACCCAGCGCGACCGCATTGCCGAGGCCGCGTCGTTCTTCGGCATGCTGATCGGCACGCTCGGCAAGATCGCGCGTGACATCTCCCTGCAGATGCAGACCGAGATCGGCGAACTGGCCGAACCGTCGGCGGCCGGCAAAGGCGGCTCCTCGACCATGCCGCACAAGCGCAATCCCGTGGGTTGCGCAGCAGTCCTGACGGCTGCGGCGCGCGCGCCTGGCCTCGTCGCGACGGTGTTCTCGGGCATGGTCCAGGAACACGAGCGCGCGCTTGGCGGCTGGCAGGCCGAGTGGGACGCGCTGCCCGATCTCGCCCGTCTCGCGGGTGGGGCGCTCGCGCAGATCGAACAGATCACGGCCGGCCTCGAAGTTCGGCCCGAGCGCCTCGCGGCGAACCTCGATACGACGCACGGCCTCATTCTCGGCGAAGCGGTGATGCTCGCACTCGGCGATCAGATCGGCCGGCTCGACGCGCACCATCTCGTCGAGCACGCTTCGAAAGCAGCGGTGCAAAGCGGTCGTACGCTCTACGAAGTACTTGCGGCGGACCCCGCCGTCACGCGTCATCTGGACGAAGCGCGCCTGAAGGCGCTGCTCGATCCGGCCAATTACGTGGGCGAGGCGCACGCCTTTGTCGACGCGGTTCTCGCGTCGTATGCCGGGCGCGCCCCCCAATCTTCATCGCAGACTCACGAGGAGTAACACGCATGCCTTACGCAGCCGTCAACGACACGCAGTTGTTCTACCGCATCGACGGTGCGGCGAACCGCACGGCACCGTGGCTGGTTCTGTCGAATTCGCTCGGTAGCGACGTGTCGATGTGGGCGCCGCAGCTGGTCGAATTCGCGAAGCACTTCCGCGTGCTGCGCTACGACACGCGCGGCCACGGCCAATCGGCGGTGCCGAAAGGCCCGTACACGATCGAGCAGTTGACGGGCGACGTGATCGGGCTGCTCGACCATCTGGGCATCGAGCGCGCGCATTTCGCGGGCGTTTCGATGGGCGGCCTGACCGGCGTGGGCCTTGGCGCGCGCTATGGCAATCGCATCGATCGTCTCGTGCTGTGCAATACGGCCGCGAAGATCGGCACGCCGGAAGTCTGGGTGCCGCGTGCGGCGAAGGCGCGCAACGAAGGCATGCTCGCGCTGGCCGACGCGGTGATCCCGCGCTGGTACACGGCCGAATTCATGGCGCGCAATCCGCTCGTGATCGCGCAGGTGCGCGACGTGTTCGTGCATACCGACAATGAAGGCTACGCCTCGAACTGCGACGCCATCAACGCCGCCGACCTGCGCGGCGAAACCGCCTCGATCAAGGCACCCACGCTCGTGATCTCGGGCACGCACGATCTGGCCGCGACGCCCGCGCAAGGCCGCGAACTGGCCGAATCGGTGCAAGGTGCGCGCTACGTCGAACTCAATGCCTCGCACATTTCGAATGTCGAGCTGGCCGACGAATACAACAAGATCGTGGTCGACTTTCTGCTGGAGGCGCGATGAACGAAGAAGAGCGTTACGAAGCGGGCATGCAGGTGCGCCGCAAGGTGCTGGGCGACGCGCATGTCGACCGCTCGATCGCGAATCGCACGGAAGTGACCGAGGAATTCCAGAATCTGATCACGCGCTACGCGTGGGGCGAGATCTGGACACGCGAAGGTTTGCCGCGCCATACGCGCAGCCTGCTGACGATCTCGATGATGGTCGCGCTCAATCGCAGTGAGGAGCTCGCACTGCACCTGCGTGCCGCGCGCAATAACGGCGTGACGCGCGACGAGATCAAGGAAGTGCTGCTGCAGACCGCGATCTATTGCGGCGTGCCTGCGGCGAATTCGGCATTCCATCTCGCCGATCGTATTTTCCGCGAGCAGGATGCGGAGCAGGGCTGAGTCTGCATGCAGAAAACGCGGGGCCTGGGCCCCGCGTTCAGTCGAACACCGGCGACTCCACGCCGAGCACCTTATGCAGGCGCGTGCTGGTCGTTGTGTACTGCAGATGAATTTTTCTTTCGGGAAAGACGTGATGCGCCGCGCCGAACGCGGCGAGCGCGGCTTCGTGGAAGCCCGAGAGGATCAGCTTCTTCTTGCCCGGATAGGTGTTGATGTCGCCTACGGCAAAGATGCCTGGCACGCTGGTTTCGAAGCGCGCCGTGTCCACCGGCAACTGCTTGCGTTCGATGTCGAGGCCCCATTGCGCGATCGGCCCGAGTTGCGGGGACAACCCGTAAAACACGAGCAGGCACTCGAGATCCAGCGCGCGCGTCACGCCGTCGCCGCCAGTCACCTTGATGCGCGCGAGCCTGCCGCCTTCCTCGTCGAAGCCGGTCAGTTGACCGACGATCGACTGCATGTGCCATTCGTCGCATAACGTCCGCATTTTCGCCACTGTCGCTGGCGCCGCGCGAAATCCTTCGCGCCGATGCAGCAGGATCACGCTTTGTGCGATGTCTACGAGCTGCACTGCCCAGTCGAGCGCAGAATCGCCCCCGCCGCACACCACGATGTCCTTGCCGCGAAAGCGTTCGGGGTCGCGCACGCGATAGAACAGCTGCGTGTCGCGATATCGCTCGATACCGCTCAGCTTGAGCGTGCGCGGCTGGAACGAGCCGACGCCCGCTGCGATGAACAAGGTCTTCGTGCAGAACTGCGTGCCCTTGCTCGTCTGCACGAAGAAGCGGTTGTCGGCGCGACGCTCGACGATCTGCACTTCCTCTCCAAGATGAAACGTCGCGCCGAACGGCTCGATCTGCTTCATCAGCGCGTCCACGAGTTGCTGCCCCGTGCACATGGGGATGGCGGGGATGTCGTAGATCGGCTTGTCAGGGTAGAGCTCCGCGCACTGGCCGCCGACCTCGGGCAGCGAATCGACCACGTGGGCGTGAATCTCGAGCAAGCCCAGCTCGAACACCTGGAACAGTCCAACAGGCCCCGCGCCGACGATAAGCGCGTCGGTTTCGATGAGCTGCGGCGGAAAGTGAGCGTTGCGCTCGTCCATCGGCCAACTCTCCTCGGGGCCCCCGGTGCCCCTCGACTCAAACGCGGGAGCAGGCCATGGGGCAGGCGGGACATTCAAGATTCCTACTCTTCGGGCTGCACGTCGGCCACGTAGCGGCGCAGGCAGGCGAGCAGCGCGGCCTCCTCGGCGCGGCTCGCGGCGTCGCTGGCCGAGCCCGCGTCGCGTTCCTCGCCGAACATGGACGCGGGCGCGGGGATCGTATCGACCTCGCGGCCGCCGCGGAAAACGCGAATCTGATGGGTCGCTTCCAGATACTCGGCGATCCAGTGGACGCCCTCGATATGCGTGCCGGTGCGGACTGGCATCTTCATGGGATTTCCTCCTGGCGCAGCGCACGCCGGTGGATGCGCGCTTGCCTCAGTGCCGTTTCGGTGGCGAATACGGAGACGATACGCCGATGGCGCGTTCCGCGCTCGCGCTGTGAGCGCGGGCTACGCGGGTACGGGTGTTGCGCACCCGTGCAGCGTGAATCGAAAGCGAATGGAGGAGCATCATGCCCGACAAGAAACTCGTCGCGCGCGCCCGCGCGGCGAAGCGTGAAGGCAAGTCGGCCAGCACCCAGGCTGGCGTATTCGTGAAGGACGAGATCGAGCGGGTGCGCAAAGGGGAGCACGGCGTGCGCTCGGCCAAACGGGCCATCGCTATTGGACTATCGAAGGCGCGCCGGGCGGGCGTCGATGTGAAGCCGCCGCCCGCGGGCAGCGCAAGCGCAAAGAAAGCAGCCGAGAAGCGCGAGGCCAAGTCACGGGCGCCCAGCAGCGAGAGCACAGAACGGCGCGCCAGTGCGGCGACAGCGGCACTGCGGCGCGAAGGCAGCGCGGGGGCGAGCAAGGCGGCTTTATCGAAGCAGACGAAGACGGCGGCGAGCAAACGCAGTGCGGCGAGCCGCTCGGCCGCCGCGAAGGCGGGCGCACGCACGAAGGGCGCGGACGCACGATCGGCGGCCGCAAAAAAGGCGGCCCGAACCCGGGCCGCCCGTGCGGCGCATCGCTGAGACTGAGGAGTGGAGTGCGCATGCCCGCGTGCAAGGGCCCGAGCCCTCGCACGCGTAGCGCGCTTTACTGCACCGTCGCGAGCACGTCGCGCACCGTGCCAAAGAGGCGCGCGATTTCTTCCTCGCTCACGATGAGCGGCGGCGAGAACGCGAGGATGTCGCCCGTGAAGCGGATCAGCACGCCGGCCTCGAAGCACTTCACGAAAGCCTCGTAAGCCCGTGCACCCGGCGCACCGTCGCGCGACTCGAGTTCGATGCCGGCGACGAGGCCCAGGTTGCGCACGTCCTTCACGTGCTTCTCACCACGCAGCGCGTGCGCGGCGGCTTCGAACTTCGGCGCGAGCGCGTTGGCGCGCTCGAACAGGCCTTCGCGGCGATACAGGTCCTGCGTCGCGATCGCGGCGGCGGCCGCAAGCGGGTGCGCCGAATAGGTGTAGCCGTGGAACAGCTCGATCGCGCCGGGCGCGCCGCTGTTGACGACCGT
>NZ_DATJWR010000010.1:0-19449 GCF_035501035.1 Paraburkholderia sp. | reverse complement strand
CCCACGCGCAATAACTTCGGCATCATCGGCCCGATTCCGCGCGACGAGTTCAAGCCCGAGAACATCCGCAAGAAGATCGAGGCGAATCCGTTCGCGCGCGAGGCGCTCGCGAAGAACCCCAATCTCAAGCCGCGCATTCTCACGATCACGCAGAGCACCTATGACGGCGTGATCTACAACGTCGAGATGATCAAGGACCTGCTCGGCGACCTGCTCGACACGCTGCACTTCGACGAAGCCTGGCTGCCGCACGCCGAGTTCCACGAGTTCTACCAGGACATGCACGCGATCGGCGCGGGCCGTCCGCGCACGGGCGCGCTCGTGTTCGCCACGCACTCCACGCACAAGCTGCTCGCCGGCATCTCGCAGGCCTCGCAGATCGTGGTGCAGGACTCGGAGAACAGCACGTTCGACCGTCACCGCTTCAACGAGGCGTACCTGATGCACACGTCCACGAGCCCGCAGTACGCGATCATCGCGTCGTGCGACGTGGCCGCGGCGATGATGGAGCCGCCGGGCGGCCCGGCGCTCGTGGAGGAGTCGATCGCGGAAGCGCTCGACTTCCGCCGCGCGATGCGCAAGGTCGACGCCGAATACGGCGAAGACTGGTTCTTCCAGGTGTGGGGTCCGGACGATCTGGCCGAGGAAGGCATCGGCTCGCGCGAAGACTGGATGCTGCGCCCGAACGATCACTGGCACGGTTTCGGCGCGCTCGCCGAAAACTTCAACATGCTCGACCCGATCAAGGCGACCATCGTCACGCCGGGTCTGGACGTGGACGGCGAGTTCGGCGAAACGGGCATTCCGGCCGCGATCGTCACGAAGTACCTGGCCGAGCACGGCATCATCGTCGAGAAGACGGGGCTCTACTCGTTCTTCATCATGTTCACGATCGGCATCACGAAGGGCCGCTGGAACTCGATGGTCACCGAACTCCAGCAGTTCAAGGACGACTACGACAACAACCAGCCGCTCTGGCGCGTGCTGCCCGAGTTCGTCGCACAGCACCCGATGTACGAGCGCATGGGCCTGCGCGATCTGTGCCAGCAGATCCACGGCGTCTATCGCGCCAACGACATCGCGCGCCTCACGACCGAGATGTATCTGTCGAACATGGAGCCGGCCATGAAGCCTTCGGACGCCTTCGCGAAGCTCGCGCATCGCGAGATCGACCGCGTGCCCGTCGACGAGCTCGAAGGCCGCGTCACGTCGATCCTGCTCACGCCGTATCCGCCGGGCATTCCGCTCCTGATTCCGGGCGAGCGCTTCAACCGCACGATCGTGAACTACCTGAAGTTCGCGCGCGAGTTCAACGAGCGCTTCCCGGGCTTTCACACCGACATCCATGGGCTCGTGGGCGAGACCATCAACGGCCGCATCGAGTATTTCGTGGATTGCGTGCGCGACTGAGCGCGCGGAGGAGGGCAATGTTAGGCGGTTCATCGGCGCGGCTTGCGCGCTCCTTCACCGCGATACTGTCGACGCTTTCGGTTGCCACGGCGCTGTTGGCCGTGGCGCCGGCCGCGCGCGCGGAAGTCGCGGCGGCCGATCCGATCGACACGGCCATGCGCGCGTGTCTCGCACGCGCGGACCGCTCGTCGACGGCCGGGCAGATCCAGTGCATGGACGACGCGCGCAGTGCATGGCGCGCGGCTGCCGACACGGCACTCGCCAGGCTGCTCGCGAAGATGCCGGCCGAGCAGCAAAAGCGCTGGCGCTCGAGCCAGCAGAAGTGGGTGGCCTGGCGCGATGCCGAGGACACCATGCTCGTCGCCGCGTTCGCGACGACGAGCGGCACCACCTACCAGCTCTATGAAGCCGACATGCGCCTGCAGCCGGTGCGCGACCGTGCCATCGCGCTGCGCAACCAGGCGGCGGCGTACGACGGCAAGCCGCCGCTCGCGCGCGCGTGCAGCGCCGATGCGCACTGCGAGCATGTGAGCTACGACCTGAATCGCTACTACCGTCAGCTATACACGCGCATGCCGGCGCACGCGCGGCCCGTGGTGTCGCGCGCGCAAAGCGCGTGGCGCGCGTATCGCGATGCGACCACGCCGCTCATCGACGAGCGCGCGCGGCTCGACCTGCTCGGCGCGCGGCTCGCGACGTTGAAGCGTCTGGCGGAGACGGTGAACGACCGTTGAGGGTGCGGTTTCAGTCGAGAATGAACTGCTCCGGCTCGCGCGCCGGCAACCTGGTGGGCTCGCCCAGCAGGTCGTGCAACGCGACCTCGATACCCGACGACATCATGTTGAGCGCAAGGTCGTTGTCTTCGGTGCCGAACGGGTCTTCGAGCTGCGAGGCAATGGCTTCGTGGGCCATGAACGCATAGGCCACGAACACGGCGAAGATCGGGGTGAGCGCGCCGATGCTATCCACGAGCCCGAACGGCAGCATCGCGCAGAAGAAGTACACGGTGCGATGAATCATCACCGTGTAGGCGAACGGCAGCGGCGTCGAGACGATGCGCTCGCAACCGCCTATCACATCCGAAAGCCCGTTGAGATTGTGCTCGAACGCGAGCACCGCGTAGCCGTCGAGGCGGCCTTCGCGCGTCTCGCGCTGGAGCCATTCCGAGGCGCAGAGCATCAGTATGGCCGGGCGGTAGCGCGCGGCCATCACGCGCTCGAGAAGCGCGCGCGGCAGGCGCGCTTCGAGATCGGTGCGCGGGTCGGTGTGGCGAAGCTGATGGCGCAGCGCGTGCGGCAGCGCGGCCAGCAAGCCGACCAGCTCGCGTGCGCGCTCGCGCGTCGTGGCTTCGTCGGCGCCGCGCGGGAGCGTGAGGGCCTCGCGGGTGAGCGAGCGCATCTCGTTGAGCATTTGCCCCCAGAGCTTGCGGCCTTCCCAGTAACGGTCGTAGCTCGCGCTGTTGCGAAAGCCGAGAAACACCGCGAGCGCAATGCCGATGAGCGAGAACGGCACGGTGCTCAGGTTCACCGTCAGCTTGAGGATGTGGTCGTGCGCGGCCACCGCCACGATCGACAGGCACAGCACGAGAAAGAGGCGCGGCAGGAGCTGCGGCAGCACGGAGCCGCGCCACGCGAGCAGCATGCGGAACCAGTGCAGATGTGGGCGGACGATCATCGGGGCAGACGCTCGGAGCGAAGACGGAACGAGGCAACGTCACCAGTTGCGGGACAAGACGGCGTCGGTGCCTGACAGGGGCAATCGGCAAGTATCGCGCGGGATCTTGGCCCATGGCGCGCGATTGCCGGGTGCGCACCTGCGACATTTTGCGGCGGGTACCCCAGCTTGTCATGTCATGCGACGCCCGGACACCAACCGGGCGCGCAACGATTTCGTCGCGCGCCCGGTTGGTGTCCGGTTTGGGCCAGCCTGGCACCCGGTTTGCGGACGCTCGAGCGGATCCGGCGAGACGCCTTTCGCTCGATACCCGCCGCTTACGCTGCTTACTTGAGCGCCGCGCGTGCCGCCGCGATGGCCGAGCGCACCTGCTCCGGTGCGGTGCCGCCCGGATGGTTGCGCGCCGCGACCGAGCCGTCGAGCGTCAGCACTTCGAACACGTCGTCGGCGAGCAGATGGGAGACCGCCGGCAGCTCGCGGCGCATTTCGTCGAGCGTGAGGTCCGCCAGATCGCAGTCGCGGTCCACGCAAATGCGCACCGCGTGCGCCACCGCCTCGTGGGCGTCGCGAAACGCCAGCCCCTTCTTCACGAGGTAGTCGGCGAGATCGGTGGCTGTGGAAAAGCCTTGCAGCGCCGCCGCGCGCATCGCCTGTTCCTTGACCGTGATGCCCGCGACCATTTCCGCGAAGATGCGCAGCGTGTCGGCCACGGTATCGACCGTGTCGAAGAGGGGCTCCTTGTCTTCCTGGTTGTCCTTGTTGTACGCGAGCGGCTGACCCTTCATCAGCGTGAGGAGCGCCATCAGATGGCCGTTCACGCGGCCGGTCTTGCCGCGCGCGAGCTCGGGCACGTCCGGGTTCTTCTTCTGCGGCATGATCGAGGAGCCCGTGCAGAAGCGGTCGGCCAGATCGATGAAGCCGACGCGCGGGCTCATCCACAGCACCAGCTCTTCCGAAAAGCGCGAGACGTGCGTCATGACGAGCGCCGCCGCCGCCGTGAATTCGATCGCGAAGTCGCGGTCGGAAACCGCGTCGAGCGAGTTCGCGCAGATGCCGTCGAAGCCCAGTGTCTTCGCCACCGCGAAGCGGTCGATCGGATAGCTCGTGCCCGCGAGCGCGGCCGCGCCGAGCGGCAGGCGGTTCACGCGCTTGCGGCAGTCGACCATGCGTTCGGCGTCGCGCGTGAACATTTCCACGTAGGCGAGCAGGTGATGACCGAACGTGACCGGCTGCGCCACCTGCAGGTGCGTGAAGCCGGGCATGATCGTGCCCGCGTGCTGTTCGGCCAGGTCGAGCAGCGCACGGCGCAGCTCGCCGATGAGGCCGCCGATACGGTCGATCTCGCCGCGCAGCCACAGGCGGATGTCGGTCGCCACCTGGTCGTTGCGCGAGCGGCCCGTGTGCAGACGCTTGCCCGCGTCGCCGATCAGCGCCGTGAGACGCGCCTCGATGTTCAGGTGCACGTCTTCGAGGTCGAGCTGCCATTCGAACTCGCCGCGCTCGATCTCGCCCTTGATTTGCGCCATGCCGCGCTGGATGGCGGCGAGGTCGTCGGCGCTGATGATCTTCTGCGCGGCCAGCATCGAGGCGTGCGCGAGCGAGCCTTCGATATCGACGAGCGCGAGACGCTTGTCGAAGAAGACCGACGACGTGTAACGCTTGACCAGCTCCGACATGGGTTCGGAGAAGCGAGCCGACCAGGCTTCGCCTTTTTTGTGCAGTTGGGACGTCATGGTGATGAGCGGTGAGCGATGGGAAAGCGGGCCGCGCGGCCAGCCGCGAAATGCGGCGCACGGCGGGGGAAAGTAGGCAATTTTACCATCGGCGTGCGCGGCGCCCGGCGCTGCGGGCCGAAGTGGCGGCCGCGGGGTGGCGGGTTCCCGAGAACTTCAGGGCAGACTGCGAGCCGGCAAGCCCGCGCGCTCACGCCGGATTCAAAGCCGCACGAGCACCACGAGCTTCAGGTCCTCGCGATGAGCGGGCTTGAGCGTGATCTGGTCGTAGGCGACGCGGCCATGGCGCGGGTGGTTGAACTCGCGCCGGCCGCCCTCGCGCTCGAACACGTCCTGCGAGGCCCAGAAGCGCGCGAATTCGTCGCTCGAGGCGATCAGCGCGTCGATCAGCGCGCGCGTGGGCGCGTCGTTCAGATGGCGGATCGAATCGGCGCGGAACTCGGCGGCGAGACGCCGCGCGCGCGTTTCCCAGTCGGCGATCAGCTCGCGCCCGAGCGGCTCGGTGAAGGTGAAGCGCAGCAGGTTGCGGTCGTAGTCGCCGTCGAGCCAGCCCGTGAAAAGGTCGGCCGCGTGCGCGTTCCAGGCGAGCGCGGTCCACTGGCGGTCGAGCACGTAGGCCGGGGCGTCCACGAGCTGCACGGTTTGCAGCAGCGTGGCGGGCGCATCCGAGGCGGCGGCAGGGTCTGGTTCGGCGGGGTCTCGCTGTGCGGCCAGCTCGAACAGATAGGCGCGCTCGGCGCGCGAGAGCCGCAGCGCGACGGCGATGCGCGCGAGCGCGTCCGCCGAGGCCGAGACGGGGCGCCCCTGTTCGATCCACGTGTACCAGGTCGGGCTCACGCCGCACAGCTGCGCGACCTCCTCGCGGCGCAGCCCGGGCGTGCGGCGACGCGGGCCGGGCGGCAGACCGACTTCCGCGGGCGAGAGGCGCTCGCGATGGGCGCGGACGAATTCGCCCAGCGCGCGCGCGGGCGTCGCTTCGAGGGTTTGGGAGGCGCCGGTGGCGGCGCCCGGCGATCCGGCGGCGGGCGTGTCGTAGCTCATGAAGTGTGGGGCGGGTGGCGGCGATACCAGAATAATCGCTT
Organism: Paraburkholderia sp.; assembly: GCF_035501035.1. Taxonomy (GTDB): domain Bacteria; phylum Pseudomonadota; class Gammaproteobacteria; order Burkholderiales; family Burkholderiaceae; genus Paraburkholderia. The sequence continues at coordinate 13,550 of NZ_DATJWR010000010.1, read as the reverse complement.
AACTTGTACTGGTACAAAACGGGCTCTATTGTAGCGTCTGGCGAGGCGACGGGCCGCCGCGCCAGAGAGCCCGGGCATCGAGATCCCCCGACGCGAGGCGCTGCGCGCTTCGCGCCCCACATAAAAAGCTGCATTAAGGAGCATGCGATGAAGCATCACGATCAGGTCGCCGACGCATTCGGCTCGACCGCTGCCGCCTACCTCACGAGCCACGTCCACGCGAGCGGCGCGGACCTGGAGAACCTCGCCGCGACGTTCGCGGCCACCTGCGGCAACGCTACGGTGCTGGACATGGGTTGCGGCGCGGGCCATGCGAGCTTTGCCGTGGCGCCGCACGTGCGCGAAGTCGTGGCCTACGACATCGCCCCGCAGATGCTCGTCACGGTCGAGACCGCCGCGAAGGCGCGCGGCTTGACGACGCTGCGCACGCAACAGGGCGCGGCCGAAACGTTGCCGTTCGCCGACGCGAGCTTCAACTGGGCCGTGAGCCGCATGAGCGCGCATCACTGGCGCGACGTGCCGCGCGCGCTTGCCGAGGTGCACCGCGTGCTGAAGCCGGGCGGGCGGTTGAAGTTCATCGACATCGCAGGCATCGACGATCCGCTTTACGACACGTATATCCAGGCGATCGAACTGCTGCGCGACGCCTCGCACATTCGCGACTACCGCGCCGACGAATGGATCGCGATGCTCGACGCAGCGGGCTTCGACGCGAAGGTGACCGAGCGCTGGCGCATTGCGCTCGATTTCGACTCGTGGGTGGCGCGCATGCGCACGCCGCCCGAGTGCGTGACGGCAATTCGCTCGATGTGGGAGCGCGCGCCCGACGAGGTGCGCGAGTACTTCGATGTGCAGAGCGATTTTTCCTTCAAGCTCGATGCGCTGATGATCGAGGCGACGCGGCGCGATTGAAGGGGTTCGCGCGCGCAAAGGCGCGGGGGCGTTTCCGGTTTGACGGCTTGCGCCTGAGTCGCTGGTGTTGGGTTTGTTGGCATCCCTTGTATTCGTGTCGGTCTGCCTGGGTTGCCCCGCACAGGGGCAACGCCTGCATACCGACGCGAATACAAGGAAAGGCCAAAGCCCAAACACCAAAACCCTACCCAGTATTACGCAACCCCGCCGCGATCCCGTTGATCGTCAGATGAATCCCGCGCCGCACGCGCGGGCTCGGGTCGCCCGCGCGATAACGCTTGATCAACTCCACCTGCAAGTGATTCAGCGGATCGAGATACGGGAAGCGATTCTTGATCGAACGCGCGAGCAACGGGTTATCGGCGAGGCGTTCGTTCGCGCCCGTGATCTCGCCGAGCACCTTCGTCGTGCGCTCCCACTCGGCCACGATGCGCTCGAACACGTGCTTGCGCAGCTTCTTGTCACTGACGAGCTGCGCGTAGCGCGACGCCACCGCGAGGTCGGTCTTCGCGAGCGTCATGTCCATGTTCGAGAGCAGGTTCGAGAAGAACGGCCAGGTCTTGTACATCTTCCTGAACATCGCAAGACGCCGCGTGCGCTCGGCGTCGCTGCCCGCCTCGTCGAGATACGAGGCAACCGCGCTGCCGAAGCCGTACCAGCCCGTGAGCAGCAGACGGCACTGGCCCCACGAGAAGCCCCACGGAATCGCGCGCAGGTCGTCGATCTTGCGGTTCTTCGGGTCCTGCAGCTTGCGCGAGGCCGGACGGCTGCCGATGTTCAGCTCCGCGATTTCGGTGATCGGCGTCGAGGCGAAGAAGTAATCGGTGAAGCCGGGCGTCTCGTAGACGAGCGAGCGGTACGCCGCCATTGCCATGTCGGAGAGCTTTTGCATCGTCTCTTCGAACGCGGGCAGTTGCTCGGGCGAATGGCCCGCCGGGCCTCCCATCGGCAGCAGCGTGGCTTCGAGCGTCGCCGCGATCACAGTTTCGAGGTTGCGGCGGCCGATCTCCGGGTTGCCGAACTTGCTCGCAATGACTTCGCCTTGCTCGGTCAGGCGGATCTGGCCTTCGACGGTGCCCGGCGGCTGCGAGAGGATCGCGTTATAGGTCGGGCCGCCTCCGCGCCCCACCGTGCCGCCGCGGCCGTGGAAGAGGCGCAGCGTGATGCCGCGCTCGCGGTAGAGCGCGACGAGCGCGAGTTCCGCGCGGTAGAGCTCCCAGTTCGAGGTGAGGAAGCCGCCGTCCTTGTTGCTGTCCGAGTAGCCGAGCATGATTTCCTGCTCGTTGCCCTGGTGCTCGACGAGGCCGTCGACGCCCGGCAGCGCGAGCAGGTCGCGCATGATGTGCGGAGCGTTGCGCAAATCGGGAATCGTCTCGAAGAGCGGGATCACCATCAGCGCGGCCTTCGCGGGATCGTCGGCGTGGCCGAGACGCCCGCGCATGAGGCCGGTTTCCTTCTGCAGCAGCATCACTTCGAGCAGGTCCGAAACCGTTTCGGTGTGCGAGATGATGTAGTTGCGTACCGCGCGCGCGCCGAACTTCTCGCGCGTCACACGCGCCATCTCCAGCACGCCCAGCTCGCTCTTCACGAGCTCCGAATAGTCGAGATACGGCGAGCGCAGCGTGCGCGGGTCGGCGAGCTGCGTGAGCAGCACGATCTGCTTGTCTTCTTCGGAGAGCGAAGCGTAATCGGCCTCCACGCCGGCGCGTGCGAGCAATTCGGTGATCACGGCTTCGTGGATGTCCGAGCTCTGGCGCAGGTCGATGGAGGCGAGGTGGAAGCCGAACACGTCCACGGCACGCAGCAACGGTGTGAGGCGCGGCGTGGCGAGCGAGGCGCCGTGGTGCTCGGCGAGCGAATCCATGAGGATGTGCAGGTCGCGCGAGAATTCGCTTGCGTCGGCATAGGGCTGCGCGCGTACCGGAGCGGTGTTGCGGCCGGCGCTGCGCACCGCCACCACGCCTTCGCCGAGGCGCACGCGCGCGCTCGCGGCAAGGCGCGTGTACACGCCGATCAGCGCGCGGCGGTAGGGCTCGTCCACGCGGTGCGGCGACTGGTCGGGCGACGCTTTGGCCAGTGCCTTCAGGTCATCGCTTGCGCCCGCGAGCAGGTTCGACACCGAAAGCTCGGCGCCCAGCCGGTGAACTTCGTCCAGGTAGTGCTGCAGGATCACCTGTGCCTGGCGCTCGCTCGCTTCTTCGAGCGTGGCGGCGGTGACGTTCGGATTGCCGTCGCGGTCGCCGCCAATCCAGCTGCCCATCTGGAAGAACGCGGGCAGGCGCGCCGAAAGGCCGTGCTCCTTGAGCTGCGTTTCGATCTCGCCGTACAGCGCAGGGATCTCGCTGAGGAAAGTCGTGTGGTAGTACGAAAGCGCGTTCTCGATTTCGTCGCCGACGGTCAGGCGCGAGTCGCGCAGCATGCGCGTTTGCCAGAGCGAGGTCACGCGCGCGCGCAGCAACGCTTCGTTGTGTTCGAGCTCGCGGTGCGTGAGCGGCTGGTCGCGTTCGGAAAGCAGGCGCGCGATGTCGTGCTGCGAGTCGAGCGTGCTCTTGCGCTGCACTTCGGTGGGGTGCGCGGTCAGCACGGGCACGATCAGCGCGTCGTTGAAGAACTGCTGGAGCACCGGCGTCGCGGCCGCCCCGGCCTGCGCGAGGCGCTCGAGCGAATGCGCGAAGGTGCCCGCCTGGGGCGCCGAACCCACGAGGTCGTGGATGCGGCGGCGGCGGTTGCGATGGCGGTCCTCGGCGATGTTCGCGAGATGCGAGAAGTAGCTGAACGCGCGCACGACGCTCACGGTCTGCTCGGGCGAGAGCGCGCGAAGCTGCTTCTCCAGCGCGAGCGCGGCGGCGTTGTCGTCCTCGCGGCGAAAGCGCACGGCGGTCTGGCGGATGGTTTCCACCACGTCGAACACGGCGTCGCCCTCCTGCTCGCGCACCACGTCGCCGAGCAGGCGGCCCAGGTAGCGGATGTCTTCGAAGAGCGGCTGGTCCTTGTCGTCGCGCGTGCGGCCGTTGCGCGAGGCGCCGGCAGTCTTGGGCGCGGCGAGCGGCGCTTTGGCGCCTTTCGTCGCTTTCGAGGCACGCGTGGCCTTCACGGGCGTTGTAGCCTCGGCGGCGTGCGTGGCCTGGGTCGCCGGTTTGGCTTTCGTAGCTTTCGTGGCTTTCGTGGTCTTCGTAGTCTTCGTAGTCTTCGTTGTATTGGCCAGTTTCGCGGACGGCGTAGCCGCCGCGGATGCGGCCTTCGAAGTAGCGTTCTGCGATGCGTTGTTGCGGCGCTCTGCGCGCGCCGAGCCTGAAGACTTCACGATGTTTTCCTTGAGGCTTGCCAGGATACGGGCAGGTTGATCGGGGAAGTGCCAACTGCATGGCCGCGACGTGTGCGGGGCCGTGTACTGCGGGTGCAACCTGGGACGGGTGGAAGGTGCCACCCTGGGCGAGCCGTACGGATGTCGCAGAGGCGGCGCGAGCCGCCGAAGGCGGGGCGCCGGATGCAGGCCTGGCGGGTGGGAGTCGGCGCAGCCGCGTTGGTCAACACACGCCGCGGCCATGTTGCCGTACGGACGCCACACGAGCGGCCGTGCGGGGCCGCGATGCGTATGACGTATCGCCAATGGCCACGCAGCGGCGCGTCGCGTACCGTGTTTCGTACGATCCATGCCGATGCTTTGCCGGGTCTCTTCCTTGCCGCCGCACGCGCCTCATGTCCGAAGCCGGCCGAACCCAACGGGGCGGGCCGTAAAAAGGGCGCGTGCTAACATTGCCTGTTATCCGATCCTGCTTTTCATCCCATCATTCGATGTACTTGCCATGAACTCCGAGACGTTATCCGCGCCCATGCCCCGCACACTCGTGATCGCTTCGCGGGAGAGCCGCCTCGCGATGTGGCAGGCGGAGCATGTGCAAGCTGCGCTGCACAAATTATATCCATCCTGCGACGTGAAAATTGTGGGAATGACGACACGCGGCGATCAAATTCTCGACCGCACGCTTTCGAAAGTGGGCGGTAAGGGACTCTTCGTGAAGGAGCTGGAGCAGGCGCTCGCCGAAGGGCGCGCCGACCTCGCCGTGCACTCGCTCAAGGATGTGCCGATGGAGCTGCCCGAGGGCTTCACGCTCGCGGCCGTCATGGAGCGCGAGGATCCGCGCGACGCGTTCGTCTCCAACGACTACGACTCGCTCGCGGCGCTGCCGGCGGGCAGCGTGGTGGGCACGTCGAGCCTGCGCCGCGAATCGATGATCCGCGCGCGCTATCCGCACCTTGATGTGAAGCCGCTGCGCGGCAATCTCGATACGCGTCTCGCCAAGCTCGACCGCGGCGACTACGCGGCCATCATTCTCGCGGCTGCGGGCTTGAAGCGACTCGGTCTCGAAGCGCGTATCCGCGCGCTCATCGAGCCCGAGGACAGCCTGCCGGCGGCGGGCCAGGGCGCGCTCGGCATCGAGATTCGCGCCGGCCGGCCCGAGCTGGCCGCGTGGCTCGCGCCGCTGCACGACGACGCTACCGCGAAAGCGGTCGAAGCCGAACGCATGGTTTCGCGTGCGCTAGGCGGCAGCTGCACGGTGCCGCTCGCGGCCTACGCGCAGTGGCACGACGGCCAGCTCGCGCTGCGCGGCACGATCGCCACGCCCGACGCGAGCCGCGTGCTCGCCGCCGAGGAGTCGAGCGCGGCGACCACGGTGGCCGATGCCGTGGCGCTGGGCCGCCGCGTCGCCGACGATCTGATTGCCCAGGGCGCGCTCGATATCGTGCGCGCGCTCGCGCAGGCGAGCGAGGCCGCCGATGGTCCGGACACGGCGCCCGGCACGGGCAGCGGCGCGACGAACGACCCAACCGGCGTGGGCGAAGGCCCGGCGTCCGCATGATGACGGGCCCCCGGCAACCGCGCGGCAGCGCAGGCCAGCCCGACGAGTGGGGTGGCCCGAGCGACGCCCTTGCAGGTGCGAGCCGCGCGTCGCAGACAAGCGGCGGCACGCCGTTCACCGTCGTCATTACCCGGCCGGCCGGTCAGTCGGATAGCCTCGCCGCGCAACTGGCGCAGCACGGTATCCGTACGCTCGACTTCCCGCTCATCGCCATTGCGCCCGTCGCCGACGAAGCGCCGTTGCGCGCCGCGCTCGCCGCGCTCGAACGCTATGCGCTCGTGGTGTTCGTCTCGCCCAACGCCGTCGATCGCGCATTCGCGTGCTATGCCACGATCTCCTCGATCTGGCCGCCCGCGCTGCCGGTGGCCGTGGTGGGTCCGGCGAGCGTCGCCGCGCTCGCGCGCCATGGCGTGGCCGCGCCCGATCATCGAGTGGTGAGCCCCGCTGGCGCCGGCGACGAAGAGCCCGTACGCTTCGATTCGGAGTCGCTCTTTGCGGCGCTAGAAACGACCTTCGGCGCGGACGCCTTTGCAGACAAGCGCGTGCTAATCGTGCGCGGCGACGGCGGTCGCGAGTGGCTCGCCGAGCGGCTGCGCGAAGCGGGCGCCGAAGTGGAGACGGTCGCCGCCTACCGCCGCCTCGTGCCGGAGCCGCCCATCGCCACCTGGACGCAGGTTCACGCGCTGCTCGAAGGCGCGCCGCATGCGTGGCTCGTGACGAGTTCCGAGGGCGTGCGCAACCTCGACGATCTCGCGCGCGAGCACCTCACGGCGGGCGAACTCGTCGAGCTGCGCCACGCGCTGCTCGTCGCGCCGCATGCGCGGATCGCCGAGACGGCGCGTTCAATGGGTTTTGATAGGATTACGGTGTCCGGCGCGGGCGACGAACGCATCGTCGAGACGCTGCTTGGCCTCGTTTCCTCCGCTGTTCAACCGGTTCAGAACACTCCGGCCCAGGCGCCGGCCAACCCACGCATGACAGATCCGAACAACTCCAGCAGCACAGCAAACCAGGGCGCCGTTTCCACGGGGGCAAGCGGCGCGTCGGCTTCCGGCGGCGCGTCCGCGCGGTCGTCGTATGCGTCGTCGGGCGCGGCTTACGCCGTACCGCCTGCGCAGCCGCCGGCTTCGGGGACGGGCGGCGCGCGGCGCGGCGCGGGCTCGGCACTGCTGTGGCTCGTCGTGGTGCTGGTCGCGGCGGGCGCGGGGGCGGGCGGCTATGTGCTCAACCGCAAGCTCGACCGGCTCGACACGCAGCTCGTGCAGCGCCAGCAGGCGGCCGAACAGCAAACCGCCGCGCTGCGCGCGCGCGCTGACGAAGCCGTCGCGGGTGCACAGCAGCTCGACAAGCAGATCGCGCAGCTCGAAGGCAAGATCGCCGATGCGCAAACCTCGCAGCAGGCGCTCGCGCAGCAATACGCCGACCTCTCGAAGAGCCGCGACGACTGGTCGCTCGCCGAAGTCGGCCAGATGCTCTCGAGCGCGAGCGAGCAGCTCCAGCTCACGGGCAACACGCAACTTGCGCTCTTCGCGCTGCAAAGCGCCGACACGCGCCTCGCGGCCTCTGACAACGCGCAGGCCATCGCCGTGCGCAAGGCGATCGCGCAGGACATCGACAAGCTCAAGGCGGCGCCTTCCACCGACTTGACGGGCCTCGCCATCAAGCTCGACACCGCGCTCGGCCAGATCGATTCGCTGCCGCTCGCGGGCGAGGCGATCGTCGCGCACACAAAGCCCGAAGCCGCCGCGCCCGCCAATATTGCGCAGGTCGCGGCCGCGAGCCACGAGCCGCAATGGAAGGTGTGGATGCATACGTTCGTCGACGGCGTCGGCAAGCAGATCGCGAGCCTCGTGCAGGTGCGCCGCATCGACAACGCGGACGCCATGCTCGCTGCGCCCGACCAGGGCTACTTCATGCGCGAGAACCTGAAGCTGCGCCTGCTTTCGGCGCGCCTTTCGCTGCTCTCGCGCAACGAGGCCACGCTCAAGTCCGACCTCGCGGCGGCCGACGCCACGCTCGCGCGCTACTTCGACGGCGCCTCGAAAGACACGCAGACCGTGCGCGAGCTGCTCAAGGAGGTGGGTGCCGGCTCGGCCGCCGTCGAGCTGCCCACGCTCGACAAGAGCCTGCAGGCGATCCAGCAGTACCGGAGCCGGGGGTAAGACATGGCGATCCGTGGACTCCTCTGGCTCGCGCTCCTCTTCGCGATTGCCGTCGCGCTCGCAACCGCGGGCCGCTTCGACGCCGGGCAGGTGGTGCTCGTCTATCCGCCCTATCGCGTAGACGTCTCGCTCAATCTGTTCGTGATCGGCATCCTGGTGGCGTTCCTGCTGCTCTACGCGATCCTGCGCTTCGTGCGCAACGTCGTGACGATGCCGCGCCGCGTGGCCGCTTATCGTGCCCGCGCGCGCACGGAGAAGGCGAACTCCGCGCTGCGCGACGCCGTGGGCAATCTCTATGCGGGCCGTTTCTCGCGTGCCGAGAAGGCCGCGCGCGATTCGCTCGTCGACGACAAGAACAAGGGCGCGGCGGGCCTCATCGGCGCGAACGCAGCGCATCGACTGCATGAGTACGCGCGCCGCGACGACTGGCTCACGCAGGTCGAAGACCCTGACCTTCAGGAAGCGCGTCTCATGGCCACTGCCGACATGCGCGCCGACGGCCGCGACGCGGACGGCGCGCTCGCCGCACTCACCGAAATGCGCACGCAGGGCGGTCGCCGCATCCACGCGCAGCAGATCGCGCTGCGCGCGCAGCAGCAGCTCAAGAACTGGAGCGAAGTGCTCAAGCTCGTGAAGACGCTCGAAAAGCGCGAGGCGCTGCACCCGGCCGTGGCCGTGCGTCTGCGCCAGCTCGCGGCGGAAAACCTGCTGCGCGACCGCCGCCACAACGCCGACGCGCTGCTCGAACTATGGCAGTCGCTCTCGCCGATCGAGCGCCACTCGCCGCGTCTTGCCGACTGCGCCGCCGAGCTGCTGATCGCGCTTGACCGCCAGGCGGATGCGCGCAAGATCGTCGAGGAAGCGCTCGCACAGAACTGGGACGCGCGGCTGTTGCGCCGCTACCCCGACACGGTGGGCGCCAGTGCATCGGGCAGCGACGCGCTGCCGCTCATCCAGAAGGCCGAAGCCTGGCGCAAGGAGCGGCCCGAGGACGGCGACCTGCTGTTCGCGCTGGGCCGCCTGTGCCTGAAGCAGCAGCTATGGGGCAAGGCGCAATCGTTCCTCGAGGCGGCGCTCAAGTCCGCCGACGCGAGTGACAACGAACCGCTCAAGATCCGCTCGCATCGCGCGCTCGCGCGCTTGCACGAGCAGCTCGGCGACAGCGAGAAGGCCGCGTCGCACTACCGCGAGAGCGCGCTGGCGATGAACGTGGTGTGATGGATCTGCCGCGAATCTGAATCGGCAACGAAGCAACGAAGCAATAAAAACGCGGCCGCCTGAAAAACAGGCGGCCGTTTGCTTTTGGTGCGAACCGCAGGCTCAGCGATTCACGAGCTTCGCCGGTGCAGAAAGCGCGAGCAGGCCGCCGAGAATCATGAAGGCCGCGAGCATGTACATGCCCGAATCGTTGGCCTTGGTGGCTTCTTTGAGCCAGCCCACCGCGTAGGGGCTCAGGAAGCCCGCGAGATTGCCGATCGAGTTGATGAGCGCGATACCGGCCGCGGCGCCCGTGCCCGCGAGCCAGGCCGTGGGCAGGCTCCAGAACAGCGGCAGCGTGGTGAGGATGCCGATGGTCGCGATGGTGAGCGCCGTCATGGCGAGCGTGGTGTCGTGTGCCCACGTGACCGAGAGCACGAGGCCGAGCGCGCCGAGTGCCGCCGGAATCGCGATATGCCAGCGGCGCTCGCGCGTGCGGTCGGCGCTCTTCGCGAACAGCACCATGCCGACCACGGCCGCCGCGAACGGAATGGCCGAAAGCAGGCCGATCGAGAATGCGTCCTTCACGCCCGTCGCCTTGATGATGGTGGGCAGCCAGAAGCTCACGCCGTAGAGGCCCATCACGAACGAGAAGTACGTGAGGCTCATGACGAGCACACGCGCGCTCGTGAGCACGGTCATGAGCGGCGGGTCTTCCTTGGTCGCGTCTTCGGCGGCGATGTTGCGCTCGAGCAGCGCGCGCTCTTCCTCGGTGAGCCACTTCGCTCGGCCGATGCGGTCGTCGAGCACGAAGAACACCAGCACGCCGACGATCACCGAAGGCAGCCCTTCGAGCAGGAACAGCCACTGCCAGCCCTGCCAGCCGTTAGCACCGTCGAAGGACTTGAGGATCCACCCCGACACCGGGCCGCCGATCACGCCCGAAAGCGCGATGGCCGTCATGAACAACGTGGTCATGCGAGCGCGCCGGTGCGCCGGATACCAGTAGGTGAGGTAGAGGATGATGCCGGGGAAGAAGCCCGCCTCGCACAGGCCGAGCAGAAAGCGCATCACGTAGAACATGGTGGGCGTCGTGACGAACATCGTCAGGATGGAGACGAGGCCCCAGGTGACCATGATGCGCGCGATCCACACGCGCGCGCCCACGCGATGCAGGATCACGTTGCTTGGCACTTCGAACAAAAAGTAGCCGACGAAGAAAATGCCGGCGCCAAAGCCGTAGACGGCGTCCGAGAGGTTGAGCGCGGTGCTCATCTGCAGCTTGGCGAAGCCAACGTTGACGCGGTCCAGATACGCGACCACATAGCAGAGCATGAGGAGTGGGATGAGGCGCCACGCGACCTTGCGGTAGGTGGCTTCTTCGAAGGCGGAGGGCGGGGCGCCCGCGCCGGCTTGTGGCACGTGATTCGCTGGACTGGCCATGGTGTCACTGTCTCCTGTTGTCCCGCGCAAAGCGCGTTGTGAGCTTTCTTATGTTGGGTATGCGACGTTCAAGCACGATCATTCTATACGCGCCGCCGGGCCGCGACGGCGCGTATGGATCGGGGAAAATACCAATCGTTCAAGCACTTAGGCGTTGGTCGTTAGCGGCCTACACGCAGCGCCCGCCGTCCACTTCGAGGCACGCGCCGGTGATGAACGCAGCTTCGTCGGAGGCGAGATAGAGGCAGGCGTTGGCCACGTCCTGCGGTGTGGAGAAGCGCCCGAGTGGAATGGTCGCGACGAAGCGCTGGCGGTTTTCGGGCGTGTCGGGCACACCCATGAATTGCGCGGTGAGGCCCGTGTCGCCGATCACCGGATTCACGCAGTTCACGCGGATCTGGTCGGGGCCCAGCTCGGCTGCGAGCGCCTTGCTCGCCACGATCATCGCGCCCTTGCTGCCGTTGTACCAGACGAGCCCCGGCCGCGGCCGGATGCCCGCGGTCGAGGCGATGTTGACGAACACGCCGCCGCCGCGCTCGCGAAAATGCGGCACGAACGCGCGCACGCTCCAGTAGAGGCCCTTCACGTTGACGGCGTAGACGAGGTCGAATTCGGCCTCGGTCACTTCGAGCACGGGCTTGTTGCGATGCGTGGTGCCCGCGTTGTTGACCACGACCTGCACGCTGCCGAAGTCTTCGATGGCCGCCTCGCGCAACGCATGCCAGTCGGCTTCGCGGGTGATGTCGCCCGCTACCGCGATGGCCTTGCCGCCCGCGAGCGCGATCTCGCTCGCGACGCGCTCGGCCGCCTCGCCGTTCAGGTCGTTGATGACGACGTTCGCGCCTTCGCGCGCATAGGTCTTGGCGATGCCCTCGCCGAAGCCCGAGCCGGCGCCCGTGATGACGGCTGTCTTGTCTCTGAGTCGCATGGTGTCTCCGTTTGTCTGGTGTTTGTCTGGCGTTGATTTGACTGCGCTTGCGTGGCCGGGCGGCGGATCAGCCGTGCCGGATCGCAATGGTCTTCAGCACCGTGAAGCCGTACAGCGCCTCGAAGCCTTTCTCGCGCCCATGGCCCGATAGCCGCGTGCCGCCGAACGGCAATTCGACGCCGCCGCCCGCGCCATAGTTGTTGACGAACACCTGGCCCGCGCGCACGCGCCGGGCGATGCGCAGCTGGCGCCCGCCGTCGCGCGTCCACACGCCGGCCACGAGCCCATAGGGCGTGCCGTTGGCGAGCGCGAGCGCTTCTTCCTCGCCGTCGAACGGCATGGCCGCGAGCACCGGCCCGAACACTTCCTCCTGCGCGAGGCGGCTTTGCGGCGGCACGTCGCGCAAGAGCGTCGGGACTTCGTAGAAGCCTGCGGCGGGGGCGTCGGCTTCGAGCTTGCCGCGCGCCGCCGTGGCGATGCGGTTCCCGGCCGCCTCGTCGAGAAAGCCGCGCACGCGCTGCCGCTGCTTCTCGTTGATGAGCGGCCCGCAATCGAGATCGGAGGCGGCCGGCCCCACGCGCAGCTTGTCGAAGGCCGCGGCGAGCCGGTCGACGAGCGGCTCGTACGCGCTGCGCTCGATCAGCACGCGGCTGCCCGCCGAGCAGGTCTGCCCGGCGTTCTGCACGATCGCCGAGACGAGCACGGGCAGCGCGGCGTCGAAGTCCGCATCGGCGAACACGATCTGCGGCGACTTGCCGCCCAGTTCGAGCGTGACCGGCACGTGGTGTTCGGCGGCCATCTGCGCGACGAGCCTGCCCGTTTGCGGCGAGCCCGTAAACGAGATGTGATCGATGCCGGGGTGAGCGGCGAGCGCCGCACCCGCTTCGTGTCCAAGCCCGGTGACGATGTTCAGTGCGCCGGCGGGCAGCCCGGCTTCGCGCGCGAGTTCGGCCACGCGCAAGAGCGACACGCACGCGTCCTCGGCGGGCTTCACCACGCACGCGTTGCCGGCGGCGAGTGCCGCGCCCACGCTGCGGCCGAAGATCTGCATCGGGTAGTTCCACGGCACGATGTGGCCCGTCACGCCGTGCGGCTCGCGCACCGTGAGCACCGTGTAGCCGGCCTGGTAGGGCAGCGTTTCGCCGTGCAGCTTGTCGGCGGCGCCCGCATAGAACTCGAAGTAGCGCGCAAGCGCGGCGGCGTCGCCGCGCGCCTGCTTGAGCGGCTTGCCGGTGTCGCGCGCCTCGATCTGCGCGAGCTCTTCCTTGTACTGGGCGACGAGGCCCGAGAGCGCGAACAGCAGGCGTCCGCGCTCGGCGGCGGAAAGTGCGCCCCATGCGCCTTCATAGGCGCGGCGCGCGGCGGTGACGGCGTCATTGATGTCGCTGGCGTTGCCGCGTGCGAGCTGCGCGAAGGGCTGGCCGGTGGAGGGATCGATTGCGGCGAGCGTCTCGCCGCTGGCGGGCGAACGCCATTCGCCGCCAATGAAGTGCTTCGCTTCTTCCATGCATGCGCCTCGTAAATTGGGGAGTGAAACGAGGGAAGACAAATGCAGAACGAACGGGCCGGCCGGGCAGGACCAACCGACCGGCCGGCCCATTATCGCGCCATTTCGCGCGTGGCGCGGGCGATTTCAGTAGTTGCTCCATGCGGCAGGACGATCGCCGCTGCCCGCGAGAGGGCCGCGCGCTTGCGCCCATTGCCACCCATTCACGCCCGTTGCCGGCTGTTTGGCCCGTGCCCGCCCGATCCGCAGCCCGCCGCGGCCGATTGGCTATAATGGCGTCCATCCTCCAACGTCCGGTTTCGCGCCGGTCCGGTGTGCGCGGCGTGACTCGCGCATGAGCCGGCCCATGCGCGAGCCGTCGGTTTTTCCCTTCTCAACAGAGAGCGCTCATGAGCTTTGCAAATGTCCCCGCCGGCAAGGATCTGCCGCAAGACTTCAACGTGATCATCGAGATTCCCGCGCAAAGCGATCCGGTGAAATACGAAGCCGACAAGGACCTGGGCCTGCTCGTCGTCGACCGTTTCGTCGGCACGGGCATG
>NZ_DATJWR010000009.1:0-27077 GCF_035501035.1 Paraburkholderia sp. | reverse complement strand
GTGCTCGCGCTCGAGATGGGCGGCAACAATCCGCTCGTGGTCGCGCCGGTCGAGGACATCGATGCAGCCGTGCATCACACGATCCAGTCCGCGTTCCTCTCGGCGGGGCAGCGCTGCACGTGCGCGCGCCGCATCCTCGTGAGCGACGATGCGTTCGGCGAGCGCTTCCTTGCACGCTTCGTCGAGGTGAGTTCGCGCATCACGGTGGGCGAGTACGACGCCGATCCGCAGCCCTTCATGGGCGCCGTGATCTCGGCGCGCGCGGCGGGCAAGCTCATGCGCGCGCAGGCGCAGTTGCTCGAGCGCGGCGCCCGCGCCCTGCTGCCGATGACGCAGCGCGACCCGGCGCTCGGCTTCGTGAGCCCGGCGATTCTCGACGTGACCGGCGTGGCCGATCTGCCCGACGAGGAGCACTTCGGTCCGCTCGCCCAGATCGTCCGCTACGCGAGCTTCGACGACGCCATCGCGCAGGCCAACAACACGGCCTTCGGCCTCTCCGCGGGCCTGCTCGCCGACGACGAAGCACTGTGGCAGCGCTTCACGCGCGAGATCCGCGCGGGCGTGGTGAACTGGAACCGGCCGACCAATGGGGCGTCGAGCGGCGCGCCGTTCGGTGGCACGGGCCGCTCGGGCAATCACCGGCCGAGCGCCTACTATGCGGCCGATTACTGCGCCTACCCGATGGCCTCGGTGGAAAGCGCGCAACTCCAGATGCCCGCGAGCGTTTCGCCGGGCCTGCACTTCTAAGGAACGACGATGCAAACGCCTGGTTCTACGCTCGAAGCCAACTTCGACGGACTCGTCGGCCCCACGCACAACTATGCCGGGCTGTCGTTCGGCAACGTCGCCTCGCAGAACAACGAGAAGTCCGTGGCGAACCCACGCGCCGCCGCGCAGCAGGGCTTGCGCAAGATGAAGCGGCTCGCCGACCTCGGCTTCGCCCAGGGCGTGCTGCCGCCGCAGGAGCGGCCCGCGATCCGTCTGCTGCGCGATCTGGGTTTTGGCGGTAAGGATGCCGAAGCAATCGCGCGTGCCGCCAGGGAAGCGCCCGAGCTGCTCGCCGCGGCGAGCTCGGCCTCTGCCATGTGGACCGCGAACGCGGCGACCGTGAGCCCCTCGGCGGACACGCCCAACCGGCGCGTGCATTTCACGCCCGCGAACCTGTGCAGCAAGCTGCATCGCGCGATCGAACACGAGTCGACGCGCCGCACGCTCGCCACGGTTTTCGCGGATCCGGCGCACTTCACGGTGCACGACGCGCTGCCCGGCACGCCCGCGCTCGGCGACGAAGGCGCGGCGAACCATACGCGCTTTTGCGCGCAGTACGGCGAGCGCGGCGTGGAGTTCTTCGTCTACGGGCGCAGCGAATACCGCCGCGGGCCGGAGCCCAAGCGCTTTCCCGCGCGGCAGACTTTCGAGGCGAGCCGCGCGGTCGCGCAGCGCCACGGCCTGACCGACGACACCACGGTGTTCGCCTTGCAGAACCCGGAAGTGATCGACGCGGGCGTGTTCCACAACGACGTGATCGCGGTGGGCAATCGCAGCACGCTGTTCTGCCACGAGCGCGCGTTCGCCGACCAGAAGGCGGTGTACGACGAACTGCGCACGAAGCTCGCGGCCCATGACGCACCCTTCCACGTGATCGAGGTGCCCGAGTCGCGCGTGAGCGTGGCCGATGCGGTGTCGTCCTATCTCTTCAACAGCCAGTTGCTGAGCCGCCCGGACGGCACGCAGATTCTCGTCGTGCCGCAGGAATGCCGCGAGAATCCGCATGTGGCGATCTATCTCGACGAGTTGGTGGCGAGCAAGGGGCCGATCGACGAGGTGCTGGTGTTCGACCTGCGCGAGAGCATGAAGAACGGCGGCGGCCCGGCGTGCCTGCGGCTGCGTGTGGTGCTCACGGAGGAGGAGCGCGCGGCGACGGCGCCCGGCGTATGGATGAACGACGCGCTGTTCACGCGTCTCGACGCCTGGATCGAACGGCACTATCGCGACCGTCTAGCGCCGCAGGATCTCACGGATCCGGCGTTGCTCCAGGAGTCGCGCACGGCGCTCGACGAACTCACGCAGATTCTCGGCCTCGGATCGCTCTATGACTTCCAGCGCTGATTCTTCGCCTGCGTCCTTCACGTCGCTCACGGCCCACACACCTCATACACCGCTCGCGGACTTTCTTGCGTACACGCTGGCGGGTGCACGTCCGGCCGACCCCGGGCAGGCAAGCGGCGAATGCGCGGGGGGCGTGCGCTGGCAATGGCTCGACGAGGGCGTGCTCGAACTGGAGCCCGCGCACGTGGACGAAACGACGCGCAGCGTGCTGCTCTCGGCGGGCGTGCACGGCGACGAGACCGCGCCGATCGAGCTGCTCTCGCAACTCGTGGCCGACATCGCCGCGGGCCGCGCGCCGCTCGCCTGCCGGGTGCTCGCGGTGCTCGGCAACGCGGGTGCGATGCGCGCCGGCGAACGCTATCTCGACGATGACCTCAATCGGCTCTTCGGCGGCCGTTACGCGCGTGTGCCGCAAAGCCGCGAGGCGCCGCGCGCCGCGGCGCTCGAAGCGGCGGCGCAGCGCTTTTTCGCGAAGGCCGCCGATACGCCGTTGGCGCGCTGGCATCTCGACATGCACACGGCGATTCGCGCCTCGGCGTTCGAGCAGTTCGCCTTGCTGCCGCATACGGGCGAGCCGCCCGCGCGCGCCATGCTCGAATGGCTCGCGGGTGCGCGCATCGCGGCCGTGCTGATCCACACGGAGAAGGGCGCGACCTTGTCGTCGTTTACGGCCGAGACATGTGGCGCACTGGCTTGCACGCTCGAACTCGGCAAGGTGCGTCCGTTCGGCCAGAACGATCTCGCGCGCTTCGCCCATGCGGACGCCGCCGTGCGCCGCCTCGTGGCGGGCCAGCCGGGCGGTGACGCATCGGCGCAGGACGCGCCGATGCCGCGCATTTTCACGGTGATCGGCCAGATCACGAAGCAGAGCGAGGCCTTCACGCTCAACGTCGCCGCCGACGTGCCCAACTTCACACCGTTTGCGCGCGGCGCGGTGCTGGCCGTCGACGGCACGTATCGCTACGTGGTGGGGCACGACGAGGAGCGCATCGTGTTTCCGAATCCTGGCGTGAAGCCGGGTTTGCGCGCGGGCCTGCTCGTCGTCGACACCACGCAGGAAACGCTCGCCGCGCTCGTTTGAGCGCGTGCCGCAGGCGCGACACCATTCGTGCTTGCGCATCCACGACACCCACTTGCATATTCGAACGTCCCGCGCCGGCAAGCCGCCGCGCGCGGGCGCGAGCTGCGCCGCTTTCCGCTTGCGCGCCGGAGCGCACGCGAGGGCACGGTACAATGCCGCCCTCGCGGTTGCTGCGGCGCACCACACCGGGTGCGTGCGATTGAGCCGCGATTTTGGCGCAGCGATCCTGTGCCGGCGCTCAGGGCCTGTTTTGCGCAGCGGGACACGGCCCTGCCGGCGCCTCCTGGTTGACTGGAAAGAGACATTAACGAAGATGATGAAGATGAACTGGAACAAGCTGGCAACACTCGCCTTTTGCGCCGCCGCCATGACGGCAGGCGCGGCCCAGGCTGCCGATATCAAGGAAATCCACTTTGGCGTGGAGGCGTCGTACGCGCCGTTCGAATCGAAGACGCCCGCGGGCGAGCTTCAGGGCTTCGATATCGACGTGGGCAATGCCGTCTGCGCGAAGCTCAAGGCGAAGTGCGTGTGGGTGGAGAACTCGTTCGACGGGCTGATTCCGGCGTTGCAGGCGCGCAAGTTCAACGCGATCAACTCGGACATGTCGATCACGGACCAGCGCCGCCAGGCCATCGATTTCACCGATCCGATCTACGCGATTCCGAACCAGATGATCGCGAAGAAGGGCAGCGCGCTGCAGCCCACCGCCGCATCGCTCAAGGGCAAGCACGTGGGCGTGCTGCAGGGCACGATCCAGGAGACCTACGCGAAGGCGAAGTGGGCGCCCGCGGGCGTCGACGTCGTGCCGTATCAGACCCAGGACCAGATCTACGCGGACCTCGTTTCGGGCCGCCTCGACGCCTCCTTCCAGGACGCGGAGGCCGCCTCGAAGGGCTTCCTGAACAAGCCGCAGGGCGCGGGCTTCGCGTTCGCGGGCCCGGAGGTGGTCGACGCGAAGCTGCTCGGCGAGGGCGTGGGCTACGGCGTGCGCAAGAACGACGCGGCGCTCAAGACCGCCTTGAACGGCGCGCTCAAGGACCTGAAGGCGGACGGCACGCTTGATCGCATCGCTGCGAAGTACTTCGACGTGAAGGTCGTGCTCAAGTAAGCGAGCCGGGCGACCGGCCGGCCGGTTGGACAGTGTCCGGCCGGCCGGTTTTTTCAGACTCGTTTAATTTGGATTCCATATCAATCGGCAGATGTGCCGGGGCTCGATGGATGGTGGGCGGCGAGCAGGGCGGCGAAAAAAAGCTGCGTGAAATCCCCGGAATCGAAGCGATCTTCATTTCCGGGCCTTACCAGCCAGGATAAAATCGACAACAGAACGAGCTGCTTCCGGCGCGAGTGCAAACGGTTGCGGCATGCCAAGAGACGAGCACCAGGGCGTCGCCACGAGCGCGGCGCCGCGCGGGGGATCCCATGAGCTTGAACGCCGCAGACCGGCCGCCGACGTCACGAATCGCGGGCGACACGCAGTCGCCGGAACAGATTGGCGCACCGATCGAAGTGTATTTTGCCCGCCAGCCATTGCTGGACCGCGAAGGCCTCTTGTGCGCGTTCGAGACGCTGCCGCGCGTCGTGGACCGGCGCGAGAGCGCCGATATCGAGCGCGAGGCCGAGGCCGCTGCGAGGGATGCCGCTTGCGGCATGACGCCAGGGCCTGGCGCCGTGGCCAGCGCGCTCGTCACGGCCTTTGCCGCGCCGGCCTTGCGCGCTTCGCTCGCGGGCCATCCGGCGTGGCTCGACATCACGCGCGACGTGCTCTTTCACGATGGCCTTCAGCGCGTGAGCCCCGAGCGTGTGATGCTCGAGCTGCCGGTGGACATCGGCGCGGACCCGGAGGTCGTCGCGCGGCTCGTCGCGCTGCACCGCCGCCGCTACCGCTTCGCGCTCGACCACGTATCGAAGGCGGACGAGTCGCTCGCGAAGCTGCTGCCCTACGTGGATGCCATCAAGATCGACATACGCGAGATCGCCCCCGCGCTGCTGCCGAAGTTCGCGAGCGTGATGAAGGCGGCGGGCAAGTTGCTCGTGGCGACGGGCGTCGAGACGCAGGAAGACTATCAGCGCGCGCACGACTTGGGCTTCGACCGTTTCCAGGGGTACTTCTTCGCGAAACCGCACGGCGGCGCGCGGCGGGCGAGTGCGCCGCGCCAGGCGCTGCTCACCCTGCTGCACCTGCTTGCCGCCGAGCCCACCGTCGCGCAGCTCGAAGCGGAACTCAAGCTCAATCCCGTGCTCGTGATGCATCTGATGCGGCTCGCCAACTCGGGCAGCATGAACATCGGGCGCAAGGTGACGACGCTGCGCGAGGCGATCAACGCGACTGGCACCAACGCCATCGCGCGCTGGACACAATTGCTGCTTTACGCCGACGGCCGCAAGATCGCCGCCGAAGATGACCCGCTGCTGCAACTCGTGGCCACGCGCGCACGGTTCATGGAAGTAGCGGTGACGCAACTCGCCAAGGCGCATCTCGAAGAGGAGGACGCGGCGTTTCTCGTGGGCGTGTTCTCGTTCGTCGAAGCGGTTTTTGGCGGTTCGCTCGAAAACACGCTGGAGGTGCTGACACTCGCGAAGCCCATACGCACGGCGATCATCGAGCGCGAGGGCGTGCTAGGGCGCTTGCTCGAACTCTCCGAGGCGCTGGAGCGTGCAGACTGGACACGCGTCGACGCGGTGTGTCAGGGGCTCGCGCCGCTCGATGCGGCCTCGGCCTCGGCCCTCGCTCTTGCTGCAGCGGAATGGGCCGGCACATCCGGTCGCAACGCGCAAGCCGAGGGGCTGGAGCGTATAGAGGATTGAACGGCGGAGGACTGGAAGCCGGAAAAGCGAACTGAGGAGAACTGAGCGACAGGGCGGCGCGCAATACGCCGCTTGCAGATACGGCGCGCGCGCCGCTCACACGGTCTGCGGGATGTGCACGAAAAACCGCGCCAGTTGCTGCGCGAGGTCGTTCAATGCGCTCATCTCCTTCTGCGAGATGCGGCGCGGTTCCTGGCTCAGGAGCCAGTCGCCATACATCAGCGCAGCGGGCGCTTCGCCCGGAATGCCTACCGGCAGCAGCACGAACGCGCGTGCGTCCTGGAAGCTCGCGCGATACCAGCCCGGCAGGCGCGCGAGCATCTTGGGGTCGCGCGCGTTCTCGATGAATATGCCCACCTTGTTCGCAATCGCAAGATGGAACACATCGGGCTGGAATGCAGCACTGAACGAGAGCTTAGGCAGCACTTCGCCGATGTGCGGGCCGAAGCCGTGCTCCGCTTCGAACATGTTCGCTCCGCGCCTCACGAACACCACGGAGCGCGCGAAGCCAAGGCCCGCGAGCACGGTTTCGGTCGCGAGCGTGAGTGCGGTGCTTAGCGTGCTGTCGGGCGGCAGGGCGCGCAAGTCCTCGACCCCCGCCGCGATGCGCGCCTCGGGATCGAGCGCCTCGCGCGCGATGGCGTCCGCGTTGGCGCGCAGCTCGACGATCTCGCGCATCACGCCGTCCTCGGCTTCCTCGCGCGCGAGCGCGAGGCTCATCTGCACGAGCACGTCGGCGTCGGTCGACAGCGCGCGGCCGTAGTGCTGCGCAAGCTCCGCGATATGCGTCTCGCGCATCTCGTCGGAGAGGCCCGCCGTGGTCAGCACGCGCGCCACTTCGGTCGAATAGTTGGTGATCGCGCGCAGCCACTGCACCTGGCGCGGCTCGTTGTCGGCGTCGTCGTACTGGCGCATGCCCGCGCGGATCGTATCGGGCAGGCGCCAGCGCGAGGCGGCCTCGAGGCCGAGTTCTTCGAAGGTCACGCCGAGCACGGCGAGGCAGGCCTCGTCGTCGCTCGCGCCTTCGTCGAGCTCGCGGCGAATCTGGTCCCACTCGGGTTCCAGATAGAACACGACGAGCAGCTTGCCCACCTGGCGCATCAGCGTGCAGACCACGGCCTCTTCGCCCGCGCGCAGGTCGCCGTGCTCGGTGAGCTTGCGCGCGACGCAGCCCGACAGCATCGTGCGGTTCAGTTCGAGCTTCGCGTCGATGCGGCGCGGCGCGCTGTGGTGAAAGTGATCGACGATCTTCAGGCCGACGACGAGATGCCCGACCGCGTCCATGCCGAGCACCATCAGCGCGCGCGTGACGGTCGTGATGTTGCCGCCGAACGCCATGTACATGGCCGAGTTCGCGAGCCGCAGCACTTTCTGCGTCAACGCGAAATCGGAGAGCACGACCTTCACGAGCGCACTGAAATCGTAGTCGTCGTTCGTCATCGCGGCGACCGTGGTGCGCAGCGATTGCGACAGCATGGGGAAATCGCCGCGTTCATTCATGCGGGCCCACAAGCGGTCGAGCAGGACGGCCTTTACCATCTGAACCATGTCAATTTCGCGAAAGCCCTGCTGTTTGCGCTGCCCGCATCATTGCACCTCGTGCACGTGCAATGCACCCGAAACGAAGCGCTGCTGCAGCTCTTCGGAAGGCAGCGCCTTGCAGACGAGCCATCCCTGGATATGCTCGCAACCCATGTCCGTGAGCAACTCGCGCTGCGCCTCGGTTTCCACGCCCTCGGCCACGAGCTCCAGATCGAGCGTGCGCGCGAGCCCCACCACCGCGTTCACGATCGCCTGGTCGTTACGCGAGGTGATGAGGTTCTCGACGAAACTGCGGTCGATCTTCAGCTTCGAAAGCGGGAAGCGCTGCAGGTAAGCGAGGCTCGAATAGCCCGTGCCGAAATCGTCCACCGCGAAGCGAATGCCGAGCGAGGTCAGCTCCTCGAGCAGCGCTTTCGCATGTTGGGGATCGTGCATGAGCAGGCTTTCGGTGATCTCGAACACGAGCCGGCGCGGATCGATTCCGGTGAGCTCGATGGCCTCCTCGACACTTTCCTTGAAGCGTGGATTGCGAAACTGCTGGGGCGAGACATTGACCGCGACATACTGCAGCGCGATGCCTTGCTCGTCCCATTGGGTCAATTGCATACAGGCAGCCTTCAAAACCCAGTTGCCGAGATAATTAATCAGGCCAACGGATTCCGCAAGCGGAATAAATGTTGAAGGCGGCACGAGCCCATGCAATGGATGTTGCCAGCGGATCAGCGCCTCCACGCCGACCACGCCGCGCGAGGCGCTGCTCGTGATGGGCTGGAAGTGCAGCGAGAATTCGCCGTTGCGCACGCCGTCGTAGAGGTCCGATTCGAGCTTCAGGCGCAGGGCGTCGGTCGGATCGTCCACGGGCACGTGCAGCGTCAGCGTGTTACCGCCGATGGCCTTGGCCTGCTGCAGCGCCTGGTCCGCGCGGCGGATCAGCGGCGTGGTGTCGGCGCTCGTCGCGCACTCGGCGTCGTTCGTGCCGCTCGCCGCAGCCGTGGCGGGATGCGCGGTGTCCGGGCGCAGGTCCGGGTGGAAGGCAATGCCGAGGCTCGCCGAAAGATGCACCGGCTGGTTGCGAAACGAGTAGGGCTGCAGGATCGAGGTGAGCAGGCGCCGGCCCAGCGCTTCGGCGGCCGCGCGCACTTCGTCGGCTCCGGCGTGGGGTTGCGGCGTGATCAGGATCGCGAACTCGTCGCTGCCGATGCGCGCGATCATCTCGCCCTGCAAGGCGAGATGCGCGAGGCGCCGCGCGGTCTCGCGCAGGAGCTCGTCGCCGGCGTCGTAGCCGAGCGCGCGGTTCACGCGCTGGTAGTCGTCGAGGTCGAGCAGCAGCAGCGCCACCGGCACGCCATGACGGTCGGCGTCCGCCTGCGCACGTTCGAGCGCGGGCGCGAGCGCGGCCTGGTTGGGCAGGCCGGTGAGCGGATCGTGGTGGAGTGCGTGCGTGAGCTGCGCTTCGGCGCCTTGCCAGGTGGACACGTCGAAGCCCGCCACCGCGAAGCCCGCCGTCTCGCCGTACTGGGCGCGCTGCACGCGCAGTTCGACGGGAAGCGGGTAGGTGAGCGCCTTGACGAGATCGACCGTATCCTTCTCGACGGCGCCGCTCAGCTCGGCGCGTGCGAACAGCGACTCGAGACGTTCGTGATGCGCGGGCGCGACGATATCGGCGAGCGTGGCGCCGAGCAGGAACTCGCGGTGATAGCCGGCGAAGCGCAGGCTCGCGTCGGAGACGTAGAGAAAGCGCAGGTGGGTATCCACATGCACGAGGAAGTCCACCGCGGCCGCCGTATTTTCGAACGAGAGCGAGATGGCGTCTGAGTAGTCGGGCACCGGGGCGCAGACGGAAGCCGGCACGAGCGGCTCGACCGCTCCGTCGCGCCGTGCGACGGACACGGGTGGGTCGCCCGCAACGCCCTTGAGCCCGGCAAGCGCGCATAGCCGGTCGACGACCGTGCGCAACCAGCCCTGGCGGGGCGCGGTGATCCTGTTCGCTTCCATGTCTGTCGCTGGCAACCCTTGGTTTGTCTCAGGCGTCCTTGCCGCGCCCGGGGCGTCGCAGTACGCGCACGCCTCTCGCGCGGCGGCCGGTTTGCACGTCCGGCCGAAGCCGCTCATCAGAACAAGTTATCGACCCCCGGCGGGAAATCTTTAGCGGCGCGGGCGAAAAAACGCCAGATGCATAAACGTGGTGGTACGGCAGTGCGGCGGCGTCCAGATTCGGTTAAAGTTGCGCCGGTCGAGACGCCGGTCGCCATGCGCAGCGGGTTGGCGCACGCAGCGCCTGTCTTGCCGGCCGCAGGGGCGGCACGGCGCGTCGCCGCCCATTTCATCCGTACGAGTTATCCACCATGTCCGATTCATCGTCAGCGTTCCTCGCGCCGGCAAGCGCGGGAGCGCCAGGCGATGCGGGCAGGGACACCCCTGGTTCCGCGCCATCTATGTCGTCAGCTTCACAGCCCGGGCTGCCGCCCGGGTCATCATCCGATTCAGTTTCGCAGCACGACTCGGCGCCGGGCACCGCATACGAGGCGCAGTCGCCTGCGCCGCAGTCCCAGCAGCACGCGCAGGCCACGCCAGGCGCGGCTGCGAGTGCCCCGCAGCCGTTCGTCTATCTGGGCCGCCAGCCCATCCTCGATCGCAACGGCGCGCTCAATGCCTACGAACTGCTGTTTCGCGGCGGCGCGCACAATCGCGCGGATATCGATGACGACGCGCTCGCCACGGCCCAGGTGATGACGCGCACCATCGGCCAGCTCGGCGTGCCCGCGGTGCTCGGCCGCCACTACGGCTACGTCAATATCAGCCGTGAGCTGCTCTTCGACGACATCGTGCATCTGCTGCCGCCTGGCCGCTTCGTGCTGGAGGTGCTCGAACACGTGCGCTTCGATGCGGCCGTACTGGAGCGTCTCGCGCAGTTGCGCCGCGCCGGCTATCGCATCGCCTTCGACGACGTGAGCGAGGTGACGGAGAACCTGCTGCGCGCGCTGCCCTATGCGGACATCATCAAGGTCGACCTGATGCAGACCAGTCGCGCGGCGCTGCCCGGGCTCGTCGCGACCCTCGCCGCGCACGGCAAGACGCTCATCGCCGAGAAGGTCGAGACCGTCGAGGACTTCGAACTCGCGTCTTCGCTGGGCTTCGAGCTCTTTCAGGGCTACTTCTTCGCCCGCCCGCAGGTGCTGCGCGCGCCGCGCGTGCGGGCCTCGCGCATGGCGCTCGTGCGGCTGCTCGCGCTGGTGGCGAACGACGTGGCCACGGCCGAACTCGAGCGCGAGCTGCGCAGCCATCCGGGCGTCGTGGTGCAACTGTTGCGTCTCGTCAATTCGAGTGCCTACGCGCCGGGGCGGCCCATTTCGTCGCTGCGCGAGGCGGTGCTCGCGGCCGGCACGCGCCAGATCGCACGCTGGGCGCAACTGCTGCTCTATGCGAGCGGGCGCGACCTGCCGTGGGGCTCGGACCCGCTCGTGCAGCTTGCGGGCACGCGCTCGCACTTCATGGAGCTTGCCGCGCGCAGCCTGAGCCCGCAGGACCCCGAGTTCGCCGACGCCGCTTTCATGACCGGCATCTTCTCGCTCGTACACGTGCTGGTGGACTCGACGCCCGCGCACACGCTCGATCATCTGGGCCTCGCGCGTGAGATCAGCGAGGCCGTGGACGGCTATCGCGGCGAGCTCGGCACGCTGCTCAAGATCGCGATGGCCGCCGAGCGCGGCGATCACGACACCGCGCAGTGCCATGCGAGCGAGGCCGGCGGCATGTTCGGCGCGCTCACGCCGCCGCTGCTCGCCGAGCTCAACCTGTGGGCCGGCGCGTGGTTCACGGCGTATGCCGAAGGGTGAAAGCGGGCTGTAATGCCCGTCCGTGCGGCGTCTGCGAGCGCGGGGATTGTGTGGTCCAATAGCGCCATCGCCGCATGCGTGGGCACGATGGGCGCTCCCGCGTGGCGATCCAATTCGAGGACATTCCGAGATGAAACCGAAGTTCTTTGCGGCGGGAGTCGCGGCGCTCGTTTGCGCCGGCCTTGCGCTCTTCACCCTGTCCGCGCAGGCGACGCTCAAGCCGGGCGACCCGGCGCCGGATTTCACGGCTCAGGCATCGCTGGGCGGCAAGACCTACACGTATTCGCTCGCCGCCGAGCTGAAGAAGGGGCCCGTGGTGCTGTACTTCTATCCGGCGGCGTTCACGAAGGGCTGCACGATCGAGGCGCACGAATTCGCCGAGGCCGTCGACGAGTACAAGAAGTACGGCGCAACCGTGATCGGCGTTTCGCACGACAACATCGAAACGCTCACGAAGTTCTCGGTGAGCGAGTGCCGCAGCAAGTTCCCGGTAGCCGCCGATGAAGACGCGGAGATCATCAAGGCATACGACGCATCGATGCCGATGCGCGACTCGATGGCCAATCGCGTTTCCTATGTGATCTCGCCGGATGGCAAGATCATCTACGAATACACGAGCCTCTCGCCCGACCAGCACGTCGAGAACACGCTGCGAGCCATGAAGGAGTGGGCCGCGCAGCATCCGCAGCAGTAGCCGCAGCAACCCCGGTAAGGGCGAGGTCCGCCGCGCGCGGGCTTCGCTGCCCTCCATCCCGATCGTCTCCTCCGTGTTGCGTCGAGGCACACCGCCACCCACCAGCCGATATCCACCGTTTTCGTTGCTCTCCCGCCGCACGGAATAGCCGCATGCCGATTCTCGTTCTTCTATTCGCGTTCGCAGCGCTCGTCTATGGCGCGTACTGGTCTTTCAACGCCATCGCGGTGCGGTTCGGCATGGGCATGGCCGTGGGCGCAGCGGTGCTTGCCGCGGCGCTGTTCGTCGCGCTCGTCGCCTGGTGGTGGCGGCGTCGGCGCGAAATCGCGCCCAACGTGCGCGGCGAAGGCGACTGGACGCACCGCGTTGCGGGCGCATGGGGCGAGGCCCGTCTTGCGGCGGGCAAACGCCTGTGCGAGGTGACCCAGGGCGGGGCGCACGGCGCGTATATCTTCGCGGACCTCCGGGGCGCACAGGCCGCCCGCGACGCCGATGGCTGGCACGTCGCGCTGCGAGTCGCTGATCCGAAGCGCCCGCTCTGGCAACTGCCGATGCAAAACGAGCGCGAAGCGAAGCGCTGGGCGCGCATTTTTACGCTTGCGATCGCACAGCATCTGTAACGGCGATTGCGGGCGAAGACCCGATTCGTTGCCGATTCCAGATCGAGGAGACGCTCCGGGACTCGTGTCCTGCGCCTCGGTCCTTTTGCGATCGGCACCCGGCAGCGGTGACAGTTTCCCGTGCCGCAATCGGGAGCGAGCCGCTGTGTGCAATGCCGTCATCACCCTGCGGCTGTGCGGCGAGCGTGGCAACATATGCGCTGAGTCACGAGCAAGTCCGGCGCCGGCATTGGGCCGAAGGCGGCGTGGCGGGCGACGGCACGTTCAACGCCCATTTTTCGCCGCACGCGATCATGATCGGGACACCGCACCCGAACGTGCCCGGCCACGGGCAGCACCGAGGCCGCGCGCGCGAGCCGCAAGGAGGAAGCAAATGAAACGTATCGCGTTGTTGTGGAACGTGGTGAAGGGCGATGCGCGCGTGCTCTGGCACGCGCTGCGCCAGCCGGAGCGCCCGGTGTGGCTCGTGCCCGCCACGGCGCTGGTCGCGCTCTATGCGCTCGACCCGTTCAATATCGCGCTGCCGCTGGCGGGCATCGTCGACGACGGCATCATCGTGCCGCTGGCCCTGCACCTGATCGTGCGTTGCCTGCCGGCGCATCTGCGGCAGCCGCGCCGCGCCGCGGCATGAAAAAAAACGGCTCAAGCCAGGCTTGAGCCGCTTTCTGGCGCATGCTTCGTGCGCATGCGCGCCGCCTCTTATTCCGCGGCAGCCGCGGGCGCCGCGCGAGCGCGCTTCGCATCCCACCACACGCGCAGCCGGTCCATGTACAGATAGACCACCGGCGTCGTATAGAGCGTGAGCATCTGGCTCACGATCAACCCGCCCACGATCGAGATGCCGAGCGGCGCGCGCAGCTCGGCCCCTTCACCGCGCCCGAACGCGAGCGGCAGCGCGCCGAGCAGCGCCGCGCAGGTCGTCATCATGATCGGACGGAAGCGCAAGAGGCACGCCTGGTGGATCGCGTCGCGCGAACTCAGGCCCTGGCGCGAGGCTTGAATCGCGAAGTCCACCATCATGATCGCGTTCTTCTTCACGATGCCGATCAGGAGGATCACGCCGATCAGCGCGATGATGCTGAACTCCGTCTTGAAGAGCAGCAGCGCGAGCAGGGCGCCCACGCCCGCCGAGGGCAGCGTCGAGAGGATCGTGAGCGGGTGGATGTAGCTCTCGTAGAGAATGCCGAGCACGATATACACCGCCGCGAGCGCCGCGAGGATCAGGAGCGGCTGGTTGTCGAGCGACTGCTGGAACGCTTGCGCCGTGCCCTGGAAGCTGCCGTGTATCGTCGCGGGCATGCCGATCTCGGCCATCGTGTCGTAGATCGCGGCGGTGGCGTCCGAGAGCGACTTGCCGGGCGGCAGGTTGAACGAGATCGTCGAGGCCACGAACTGGCTCTGGTGATTGACCGAGAGCGGCGTGGTGCCGGGGCCGAACGACGCGATCGCGGAGAGCGGCACCATCGTTTCCTTCGACGTGGAGACGGCCGCGCCCGACGACGCGCTCGACTTGCCGCTCGCGGCGAGCGAGTTGGTCGCGAGGTTGCGCGCGGAGTCCGCGGCGATGGCGGCGGCGCTCGTTGCCGTCGTCGTTGCCGTCGTTGCCGTCGTGGCGGCCGTGCCGCCCGTGGAGGCGGTGGTCGGTCCGGTGACGGTGCCTGCCGTCGCGTTGGTGCTTTGCGAGCCGCTTGCGGTGCCGCCCGAGGTGCTCACCCAGAGCTCGTCGAGCATGGTCGGGCTTTGCCAGTATTTCGGCGCGACTTCCATCACCACGTGGTACTGGTTGAGCGGGTTGTAGATCGTCGAGACCTGGCGCTGGCCGAACGCGTCGTAGAGCGTGTTGTCGATCTGCGAGGGCGTGATGTTCAGGCGCGCGGCGCTCGTGCGGTCGATGTTGATCATCGACTCGAGACCGCCTTGCTGCTGGTCCGAGTTCACGTCGGCGAGCTCGGGGCGCGCCTGCAGCGCCTCGGTGAGCTTGGGTCCCCACTTGTAGAGGTCGGCAGTGTTGTCGGCGAGCAGCGTGAACTGGTACTGCGCGTTCGACTGCCGGCCGCCCACGCGGATGTCCTGCACGGCCTGCAGGAAGGTGCGCGCGCCCGCCACGTTCGAAAGCGGCCCGCGCAGCTGCGCGATCACCTCGTCGGCGGAGAGTTTGCGCTCGCTCTTGGGCTTGAGCGAGACGAACATGAAGCCCGAGTTGGTCGCGCGGCCGCCCGAGAAGCCCGCGACCGAATCGACGGCGGGGTTCGCCTGCACGATGCGCATCATCTCGGCGAACTTCACCTTCATCGCCTGGAACGAGGTGGCCTGGTCGGCCTGGATGCCGCCGATGAGGCGTCCCGTGTCTTGCTGCGGGAAGAACCCCTTCGGCACGATCACGTAGAGTGCGACGTTCAGCGCGATGGTGGCGACGAGCGTGAGCAGAATGAGCAACGGGTGCGCGAGCGCCCAGCCGAGCGTGCGCTCGTAGCCGCGCTGCATGGCCTCGAAGCCGCGTTCGAGCCACTGCGCGAAACGGCCTTCCTGTTTCTTCTCGTGCGGCTCGGCGAGCAGACGCGAGCACATCATCGGCGTGAGCGTGAGCGAGACGACGAGCGATACCGCGATGGCGAG
This sequence comes from Paraburkholderia sp., assembly GCF_035501035.1. GTDB lineage: Bacteria > Pseudomonadota > Gammaproteobacteria > Burkholderiales > Burkholderiaceae > Paraburkholderia. Next base: position 11,774 of record NZ_DATJWR010000009.1, on the reverse strand, counting down.
CGAAAGCGTGAGCGCGAACTCGCGGAACAGACGCCCGACGATGCCGCCCATCAGCAGGATGGGCAGGAACACGGCCACGAGCGACACGCTGATCGAGAGCACCGTGAAGCCCACTTCGCGCGCGCCGATGAGCGCCGCCTGCATGCGCGGCGCGCCGTTCTCGAGATGGCGCGAGATGTTTTCCAGCACGACGATGGCGTCGTCCACGACGAAGCCGGTCGCGATGGTGAGCGCCATCAGCGACAGGTTGTCGAGCGAGAAGCCCATCAGATACATGGCCGCGAAGGTGCCGATGATCGAGATGGGCACGGCCACGCTCGGAATGAGCGTCGCGCGCCAGTTGCGCAGGAACAGGAACACCACCATGACGACGAGCGCCACGGCGATCATGAGCGTGCGCTCGGTGTCCTTGAGCGAGGAGCGGATCGTGACCGAGCGGTCCGAGGTGGGGATCACCTCGACGTTGGCGGGCAGCGACGCCTTCAGCTGCGGCAGCATCGCGATCACGCGGTCCACGGTCTCGATGATGTTGGCGCCCGGCTGGCGGTAGAGGATCACGAGCACCGAGCGTTTGCCGTTGGCAAGCCCGATGTTGCGCAGGTCCTCCACCGAATCGACCACTTCGCTCACGTCCGAGAGCTTCACGCCCGCGCCGTTGCGGTAGGCGATCACGAGGTCCTTGTACTGGCTCGCCTTGCTCGCCTGGTCGTTGGTGTAGAGCTGGTAGCGCTGCGGGCCGAACTCGATGTCGCCCTTCGGGCTATTCGCATTGGCCGAGGCGAGCGCGGCGCGCACGTCTTCGAGGCCGATGCCATAGTGAAAGAGCGCATGCGGCTCCAGTTCGACGCGTACGGCCGGATTCGCCGAGCCGCTCACGTCGACTTCGCCTACGCCGTCCACCTGCGAGAGCGACTGCTGCAGCACCGTGGCGGCCGAGTCGTAGAGCTGGCCGGCCGTGAGCGTGGGCGAAGTGAGCGCGAGGATGAGGATGGGCGCGTCGGCGGGGTTGACCTTGTGATAGGTCGGGTTCTGCCGAAGGCTCGTGGGCAGGTCGGCGCGCGCGGCGTTGATCGCGGCCTGCACGTCGCGCGCGGCGCCGTCGATGTCGCGATTCAGGCCGAACTGCAGCGTGATGCGCGTGCTGCCCACCGAGCTTTGCGAGGTCATCTCCGTGACGTCGGCAATCGAGCCCAGATGGCGCTCCAGCGGGCTTGCCACGCTGGTCGCCACGGTTTCCGGGCTCGCTCCGGGCAGCGTCGCCTGTACGGAGATGGTCGGGAAGTCCACCTGCGGCAAGGGCGCGACCGGCAGCTTCGTGAACGCGAAGACGCCGGCGAGCGCAATGCCGAGCGCGAGCAGCGTAGTCGCGACGGGGCGCGAGATGAACGGGCGCGAGAGATTCATCGCGTCAGCTCTCCGTGGACGTGGCCGAGGGCGCGCCGTGGCCGCCGCCGAAGCGCTTGCGCAGACGCTGCGCGAGTCGATCGAACACGAGGTAGATCACGGGCGTCGTGAAGAGCGTGAGCGCCTGGCTCACGATCAGGCCGCCCGCGATCGCGATGCCGAGCGGCCGGCGCAGCTCGCTGCCCGCGCCGTTGCCGAGGATCAGCGGCAGCGCGCCGAGCAGCGCCGCCATCGTCGTCATCATGATCGGGCGAAAGCGCAACAGGCACGCCTGATAGATCGCCTCGCGCGGCGACTTGCCTTCCTGGCGTTCGGCCTCGAGCGCGAAGTCGATCATCATGATCGCGTTCTTCTTCACGATACCGATGAGCAGCACGATGCCGATGATGCCGATGATGTCCAGATCGTGCCCGGTCATGATGAGCGCGAGCAGCGCGCCGATGCCGGCCGAGGGCAGCGTGGAGAGGATCGTGATGGGATGCACGAAGCTCTCATAGAGCACGCCGAGCACGATATACATCGTGACGATCGCCGCGAGGATCAGAAAGAGCTCGTTCGCGAGCGACGCCTGGAATGCGAGCGCCGCGCCCTGGAAGCGCGTCTGGAACGAGGCCGGCAGGCCGATGTCGCTTTCCGCCTGCTGGATCGCCTTCACCGCCGCGCCGAGCGAGGCGCCGGGCGCGAGGTTGAACGACACCGTCGTGGCCGGGAACTGCGAGAGGTGCGAGACGAGCAGCGGCGCGGGACGCTCGTGGTACTTCGCGATGGCACTGAGCGGCACCTGGCCCGTGGTCGAGGTGGACGAGGGCAGGTAGATCGAGTTCAGCGCGTCGGTGTAGTGCTGGAGCACCGGGTCGGTTTCGAGAATCACGCGGTACTGGTTCGACTGCGTGAAGATCGTCGAGATGATGCGCTGGCCGTACGCGTCGTAAAGCGCGTTGTCGACCGTTGCGGGCGTGATGCCGTAGCGGGCGGCGCTTGCGCGGTCGATCTCGATGTACACCGAGCTGCCCTGGTCCTGCAGGTCGGTTGCGACATCGGCGAGCTCGGGCAACTGCTGCAGGCGCTGCACGAGCTTGGGCACCCAGGTCGTGAAGTCCTGGATGTTGGGCGTGGTGAGCATGAACTGGTACTGCGTCGGGCTCACCGTCGAGTCGATCGTCAGATCCTGCACCGGCTGCATGTAGAGCGTCGCGCCCGGCACGTGGGCCACGCTCTTTTGCAGGTCGCGGATGATCCCGCTCGCCGTTTCGCTGCGGTCGTCGCGCGGTTTCAGGTTGATGAGCATGCGCCCGCTGTTGAGCGTGATGTTGGTGCCATCCACGCCGATGAACGAGGTGAGGCTCTCGACGTTCTCGTTCTTCAGGATCTCGGCCGCGAGCGCCTGCTGGCGCTCGGCCATCGAGGCGTACGAAACCGACTGGGGCATCTGCGTGATGGCCTGGATCACGCCCGTGTCCTGCACGGGGAAGAAGCCCTTGGGCACGACCACATAGAGTATGCCGGTCAACACGAGCGTGAAGAGGAACACGATCATCGTGAGGCGTTGGCGCGCCAGCACCCATTCGAGCGCCACGCCGTAGCGGCCGATCACGTAATCGAAGAACGCATGCACGCGCGCCTCGAAGCGGTGGCTCCCGGCCGGCGGCGTGTGGCGCAGCATCTTCGCGCACAGCATCGGCACGAGCGTGAGCGAGACGACGGCCGAGATCACGATCGTCACGGCGAGCGTGATGGCGAACTCGTGGAAGAGGCGTCCCACCACGTCGCCCATGAAGAGCAGCGGAATCAGCACGGCGATGAGCGACACCGTGAGCGAGATGATGGTGAAGCCGATCTGCTTCGAGCCTTTCAACGCGGCTTCGAGCGGCGTGTCGCCGTCCTCCACGTAGCGCGCGATGTTCTCGATCATGACGATGGCGTCGTCCACGACGAAGCCGGTCGCGATGGTGAGCGCCATCAACGACAGGTTGTCGAGCGAGAAGCCGCACAGGTACATGACCGCGAGCGTGCCGATGAGCGAAAGCGGCACCGAAAGGCTCGGAATGATCGTCGCGTAGATGTTCGCGAGGAACAGGTACATGACCAGCACGACGAGCACGACCGACATCAGCAGTTCGAACTGGACGTCGCGCACCGAGGCGCGGATCGTGGTGGTGCGGTCGGTGACGATCTGCACGTCGAGCGCGGAGGGCAGCGACTCCTGCAACTGCGGCAGGAGTGCCTTGATGCTGTCCACCACCTGGATCACGTTCGCGCCGGGCTGGCGCTGCACGTTCACGATGATCGCGGGCGTGCCGTCCACCCACGCGCCGAGCTTGGTGTTCTCCGCGCCCTGCACGATGTTCGCCACGTCGGTGAGCATGACGGGGCGGCCGTTGCGGTAGGCGATCACGGCGCTCTTGTAGGCGTCGGCGTCGGTGAGCTGGTCGTTCGCGTTGATCGTGTAGGCGCGCGTCGGGCCGTCGAAGTTGCCCTTCGGCGTGTTGACGTTGAGGTTCGAAATGCTCGTGCGCAGGTCGTCGAGATTCAGGCCGTAGGCCGCGAGCGCGCGCGGGTTCGCCTGGATGCGCACGGCCGGGCGCTGCCCGCCCGAGAGGCTAACGAGGCCCACACCCGCCACCTGCGAGATCTTCTGCGCGAGGCGCGTATCGGCGAGATCCTGGATCTCGGTGAGCGGCAGCGTTTTCGAGGTGATCGCGAGCGTGAGGATCGGCGCGTCGGCGGGGTTGACCTTGGCGTAGATTGGCGGCGCGGGCAGGTCCGAGGGCAGCAGGTTGCCGGCCGCGTTGATGGCGGCCTGCACTTCCTGCTCGGCGATGTCGAGCGGCAGGTCGAGGCTGAACTGCAGCGTGATGACCGAGGAGCCCGCCGAGCTCTGCGAGGACATCTGGTTGAGCGAGGGCATCTGGCCGAACTGGCGCTCGAGCGGCGCCGTGACCGAGGACGTCATCACGTCCGGGCTCGCGCCCGGATAGAAGGTCTGCACCTGGATGGTCGGGTAATCGACCTCGGGCAGCGCGGAGAGCGGCAGAAAACGCAGCGCGACGAGACCGACCAGCATGATCGCCGCCATGAACAGCGCCGTGCCGACCGGCCGCAGGATAAAGACGCGGGATGGATTCATGCTGGCTTACTGGCCTTCCGTCTGCGAAGCATGACGACGGCGGCCGTGATGCGCGCCCGATGCGGCCGAAGCGGCCGAGGCAGCCGAGGCATCCGCTCCCCACGAGCCTTTCTCACCCTTGACGCCCGATGCCCCTTTGGCGCCCTTCGGGTGCTCGGCGGGAATCGTGATTTTCGCGCCTTCGCGCAGGCGGTCGGAGCCGTCGGTCACGACGCGCTCGCCCACGGCGAGACCCGAGGCGATGCTGGTGCGCTCGCCGTCCACCGGGCCCACCTTCACGAGCCGCACGGTGACCGTGTTGTCGGGCTTCACGACATAGACGTACTGCCCCTGCGAGCCATTGAGCACGGCCGAAGTCGGCACGATCACGGCGTCATGGATCGTGTCGACGAGCAGGCGCGCATTCACGAACTGGTTCGGAAAGAGCCCTTGCTCGTGGTTCGCGAAGCTCGCGCGCAGCTTGACGGTGCCCGTGGTGGTGTCGATCTGGTTGTCGAGGGTCTCGAGCGAGCCGGCCTCCAGCATCGTCGTATTGCTGCGGTCATAGGCCGTGACCGGCATCTTCATGCCGTCGCGCATCTGCTTCATGATGGCGGGCAGATTGTCTTCCGAAGTCGTGAAGATCACGCTGATGGGCTCGAGCTGGGTGAGCACGACGATGCCGTTCGTGTCGCCGGGCGTGACGTAGTTGCCCGGATCGACCTGGCGCAGGCCCACGCGGCCCGACACCGGCGCGGTGATGCGCGCGTAGGTGAGGTCGAGCTTGTAGGTATCGACATTGGCCTGGTCGGACTTGACGGCGCCCTCGTACTGCTTGACGAGCGACGCCTGGGTGTCGACCTGCTGGCTCGCGATGGAGTCCTGGGAGAGCAGCGTCTGGTAGCGCTTGAGGTCGAGGCGCGCCGTGGCGAGCAGTGCCTGATCGCGTGCGAGCTGACCTTCGGCGTTGGCGAGCGAGATCTGATAAGGGCGCGGGTCGATCTGCGCGAGCACGTCGCCCTTTTTCACCATCTGGCCTTCCTCGAAGGCCACGCTCTGCAGCGTGCCCGAGAGCTGCGTGCGCACCGTGACGCTCGCGAGCGGCGTGACCGTGCCGAGCGCGGTGATGACGATGGGCATGTCGCCGGCGCGCGCCGTGGCGACGCTCACCGGCTGCGGCATGTTGGCGAGCGCGCCCGGGCCGCCGTGACGCGCGCGTGCGCCGCTAGCGGACGGCGCGCTGCCGCCCGGCGATGTTTTGGCCCACGGCTGCCAGCGCATGAGGACGACGGCGCCGATCACGAGCACGAGGCCGAGCGCGATGAACTTGCCCTTGCGGCCGCGCGGGGCGGCGGCCGGAGCGGACGGGCTGGACGGAGCGGGAGACTGCGGCGGCGTTTCTCGACGGGGGGAATCCGGGCGCTGCTTTTCTAGTTGATCCATCGGTCAGTTCGGTAACGGGTTCTCGAGTGCTCTCGTGCGAGCGGATTACGTGTTGCAGGTAGCGCGGCTGACGCAGCGGGCTCGCCCGATAGCGGGCACGAGCGCCGATGCTGCGCATGGCGGGCGCAAGCTCGATGCCGGGTGCCGGGGCTGGCTGGCCCGGGCGCCGCACCGTGAGGTCATGGGCGGTGCGCGGCTGGCTGGCGCAAACGGACGAAGGGCTGTGAAGCGAGCCGGCGAACGGTGCGCCCGTGTGGCGCTCGCCCGGCATGAACGGGGCCGGGAACGTGGCCGAAACGCGCTTGTGCCAGGTCCATGTGCGTTGATGCCCGATTGCGCACCCGCGCAGCGCGGGCGCGCGGGCGGCGTTGCCGCCAAAAAGCATGATGCTACGTCGCGCCCTTCGTTACAGTCCAGTGCCGTTTCTTTCGAGACGTTACTAGCGTTACACGTGGTGTGAGTATTCTGTAAGGCGACGGCTGTCAGGGCGTGCCGGCGAGGCGCAGGGAGCCGCCGATTTCGTCGACGACGCGCGCGACGCATTCCCGCATGAGCGGCACGACGTGGGCGACGAGCCACTCGCGCGGGCATTGCTGCGAGGCGCCGCCGCAGTTGAGGGCGTAAAGCTCGCCATTGGGACCGGCGAAGGCCGTGGCGATCGCGTTGAGGCCTTCATACCATTCGCCGATCGCGAGCCCGTAGCCTTGAGCGGCTGTTTCGGCGATCGCGGCGTCGAGCCGGCTGCCTACGAACCCCCAGTCGTTGCCGGCCGTAGCCTGCAGCGCGGCGGTGAGCTCGGCGCGCGCGTCGGGGTCGAGCGCGGCCAGGTAGGCGCGCCCCACGGCCGTGCGGCCCATGTCGATGCGCGAGCCGACCTCGAGACGCGTCACGAGCACCGCCGTGCGCGGGCGGATCGCATCGATTACCACCATGTCGAGACGGTCGCGCACGGTGAGGTGCACCGAGAGGGCGGTGCGCTCGGCCAGACGCATGAGGAAAGGCCGTGCGCGGCTGCGAATGTCGGAGTTGCGCAGGAAGCCGTTGGAGAGCTCCAGCACCGACGACGTGAGCACGAAGCGCTCGCTGTCGGGCAGCCGGGCGAGAAAGCCGGTGCTCACGAGCGTGCCGGTGAGCCGCGAGAGCGTGGGCTTGGGAATGCCCGTCAACTCGGTCAGTTCGCGGTTGCTGAGCGGCGCGTCGGCGGCGGCGACGCAGCGCAGGACGGCGAGGCCGCGCGCGAGTGCGGTCACTTCTTCGGCGGCGCCGTCTTTATCGCGATGTGATTCGTCGCGGCCACGCGGTTCGGGTGCGGAGGTCATCGGCGGGACAATTTTCCGAAACAGGATTTCACATTCACGATTCGTGCAGGCCGGCCAATGTACACGAACGGTTGGCTGCACAGCATGGTTTCATGAGCCAGATCAGTACCCGATTTCCAAAATTGGGGCATACATCGGCGATTGATTGTAATGGATGCAGATTGGTTGATAATTCGCGCATTTTGGCGAGAATTTGCTTGACTTAGTCGGCATGCGGGTAAAAAATGGAACCTCATTTCGGTAAAACGCCGCAACCCCGCGCAACTTGCGGGGTTTTAATGTGCCTGCGATTATGCAATCAGCATAATTTTCCGAGGGCACGACGCGCGGCAGCCGAATACCGGCTCTCAGGTTCTAGCACGGCCCTCGGAATGGCTAGAACTTTTCAAGGCGCCACGTGCAAACGTGGCGCTTTTTTTTGCCCTGTCGGGGCAGCCCCGTCCCTCACGGTGCGCAACGAGCCGTACTGAATTCGAATGCTCGCTGGCTCGCGCCGATGCTCATCACGGCTTGCCCGTACCCAGGGCAATCAGGTGAGCGAAGCCTCGAACACCCGTCGATAGTTGCCGCCCAGCATCTGGGCGGTTTCGTGTTGCGAGAAGCCGGCAGCCAGAAGCGCGGCAGCGAGGCTCGGCAACTGTTCGTAGCTGCGAAATACCGGCGGCGAGATGAAACCGTACATGTCCGTGCCAAGGCCCACGTGCTCGACGCCCACGACGTCCGCCATTCTCCTGAAACCGTGCGCCATTGCATCGAGGTCGTGAAATGTCCCTGAACTGGGCCACACGCCGATCACGCCGCCCGTCTGCGCAACCGCGCGCGCTTGATCGGCCGTGATCAAACGGCTGCGCGCGCCAGGATGCCCTGCGAGCGCCGTATGCGAAAGCACGAGCGGCTTCGTCGTCACGGAGGCCGCCCGCTTCACGAGGTCGTAGGTGCCGTGCGCAACGTCCACGACGATCCCCAGCGTGTTGCAGCGGCGCACGACCTGCGCGCCGAAATCCGTCAGCCCGCCATGAACCGGGGCCTCGGTCTGGATGTCGCCAAGCTCATTGACGCGGTAATGCGTCAACTGAAGATGCCGCAATTGATGCTGCGAGTAAGCTTCGTCGACGCGCTCCAGTTGCCCTTCCAGAAAGTCCGCGCCCTCGGCCGCGATGATCACGCATGGCCCGCTCTGGCCTGCCGAGGCGAGCCCGTCGGCACTCGTCACGACGACGAGTTGCTCGCGCGCGACCAATTCCTTCGCGCGGGCGAACTCCGTCTGGCTGAGCTGGTAAAGCTCGCCGGGCTCAGGGCTGCGCCATGCCTCGAAGCGCTTTCTATCCGCCGATACGCGCGTGACGACGGTATCGGTGACGATGGCAAGACAGATCACGTTCATGCCGCCTGCGCGCATGGGCGCGCTCACCGGCGTGAGCGGCCGGTGCGCGCCGAGCGAGGGGTTGCGCGACACGATCACGTGACCCGCGTGGCTATGCATGTCGATCGTGAGTGCCCCGGGGGATGCTCGCCATTGCGTGGGCGCGCTGTCGTCGGGGTTCGGTGCGTCGCGCGCATCGGTGTATCGCTCGAAGCGTCCGGGCGTGCAAGCCGCGAGGCCCAGCGCGGCACCCGAGGCGAGAAATGCGCGGCGGCTCATTCCGGGCGCCGACAGCGGCGAGCCGCTCGACTCCTGCACGCGTTCCGCCGCTTCGAGCCGATAACGCCAACCCGCGGGATCGTCGACCAGTTGCATCAGTCGGCCACGCAGGCGGACGGGTTCGCTGCCGCCTGCGATGGGAGTGGCCATCATGACTTCAATGCAACTGAGAGGATCGCGTGGGATGCAGCCGCCGCAACAGGGTTCGTCTGCGGCGAGCAGGAAGTAATCGGCCGCGGGCTCTGTTGGGTCGAGCGGAATCAGCCATCCACGGATCTCCACCTCGGAGGCGTGCAAGGCGTGTAAGGCGTGCAAGGGGGGCGAGGCGTGGCTCCGGATCGCGCTCCAGATGGACTGCGATGAATCGGAAGAGGTGTCGGTTCGCATCGTCGTCGTGACATTCGTGGTGGCCTGTGCCTGCGCTGCTATCGCACCTTGCAGCAAACAAGCTTGCGTGACCTGCTCCCAGCGGCTGGAGTTCCGGATACAAGATTGCCGAGTGGCCTCATGCGCCCGCAGCGCTGCCCGGGTATAGCCGGACGAGATGTGGGGCCGCTCGGTGTTGTACTCGATTCGCCACGGTTGAATCAAGCGCCTCGCGTGGTGTATGGAGACCCATGCCGCTTGAAGAGGAGCTGCCGCCCACCGCAGAGGATGCGCGGCGGGGCGACGCTGCGCCGCTTCCGCCCGGTCTCTGCCGTACCATCGCGTGATCACCCGTTCGATGGAGTGGCACATGCTTTCCGAAGATGAGCTGGCCTTGCTCGACGCCATCCGTGAAACCGGCAGCCTGTCGCGCGCGGCTGCACGCCTGAACAAGGCGCCTTCCACGGTTTCGCATGCCGCCCGGCAACTCGAGGCGCGCTTCGACGCGCTGCTGTTCGACCGCCGGCGCTACCGTCTGCAGCTCACGCCGGCCGGGCATCTGCTCGCCGAAGAAGCGGGGCGTCTGATGCAGGACGTCGCGCGCATGACGCAGCGCGTGCGGCAGATCGCGAACGGCTGGGAAGACCGCTTGTGGATCGTCACCGACGAGATTCTCGAATTCGAGCTGCTGATTCCGCTGATCCGCGACTTCGACGCGCTGCAGTCCGGCGTCAAGCTGCGCTTCACGCACGAAGTCCTCGCGGGCACCTGGGAGGCGCTGCGCGACGGCCGCGCCGACCTGATCGTCGGCGCGACGAACGAGCCGCCCGCCATCGACGGCCTGCACTGGTTCGAACTCGGCGTGATGGAGTGGGTGTTCGCGGTTTCGCCGCGGCACCGGATCGCGCGCGAGAACGCGCCGCTCTCACGCGAGCGTATTCTCGCCGAGCGTGGCGTGGCGGTGGGCGATTCGGCGCGGCTCACGCCCGGGCGCGCGTACGGGCTGCTTGGCGGCCAGGACGTGCTGGCGGTGCCGTCGATGCGCGCGAAGATCCTCGCGCAGCGCGAGGGTCTCGGCGTGGGGTGGGTGCCGCGCCGGCGCGCCGCGCAACTGATCGAGCGCGGTGAGTTGATCGAAAAGGCCACCGCGAGCCCGCGCGAACCGAATGTGCTCTACGTGGCGTGGCGCGGCGAGCAGGTGGGGCGCGCACTGCAATGGTGGATCGAGCGGTTGCGCGAGCCGCGCCTCGCGAAGCGCCTCGTGGAAGGCATCGCAGTCACGGGTTGAAGCGCTGAAGCGGATATCAGCACGCCGAAGCACGCCGCGCCGCAACGTTCGATGGTTTCGAACGTTTGCGCCAGGTCCCTCGTACGGCAGGTGACGCGCCGCCGGGCAACATGACGTCACGGTCGCACATCGAGACCCTTCCCTTCCAGGAGAAACGTCATGAATCGCTTTGCAAACAAAACCGTTCTCGTGACCGGCGGCACCAGCGGCATCGGCCTCGCCGCCGCGCAGGCCTATGCCGCCGAAGGCGCGCGCGTGGTCGTAACGGGCCGCGACGAAGCCGCGCTCGAAGCCACGCGCCGTGTGCTCGGCGCAGGCGCGCTCGCCTGGCGCAACGAAACTGGCTCGGTCGAGGCGGCGCGCGAACTGGCCGCCGCCCTGCGCGAAGCGGGCCTGCGCCTCGACGCGGTCTTCATCAACGCCGGCGTAGCGAAGTTCGCGCCGTTCGAGCAGGTGGAAGAGGCGCTCTGGGACCTGACTTTCGACACCAACGTGAAGGGCGCTTACTTCCAGATCCAGGCGCTGCTTCCGGTGCTCAACGAGGGCGCGGCCATCGTCATCAACGGCTCGATCAACGCGCATATCGGCATGCCGTCTTCGTCGGTCTACGCGGCGAGCAAGGCCGCGCTGATTTCGCTTGCGAAGACGCTCTCTGCCGAGCTGCTGCCGCGTGGCGTGCGCGTGAACGTGGTGAGCCCGGGGCCTGTGGCGACGCCGATCTACGGCAAGCTCGGCCTGGATGCCGCCACGCTCGAGGCGACCGCAGCGGCGATCCGCGAGCAGGTGCCGCTCAAGCGCTTCGGCGAGCCGCGCGAAATCGCCGCGACGGTGCTGCACCTGAGCGCGACGGAGTCGGCGTTCATCGTCGGCACCGAGGTGGTGGTCGATGGCGGGATGAGCCAGCTTTGATGGGGTCTCGATAAAGAGGGCAGCGGGCGGCAGGCGTGCCGCCCGCGACGGCGGCCCGTCAGGCTACGCTCAGGCCACCGTTTCGCGCTCCGGCGTGGCCGTGATCTTGTGGATGGACAGATCGGCGCCGTTGAATTCTTCTTCCCGATCGATACGCAGGCCGACGGTCATACGCAGCGCGCCGTACACCACCAGGCCGCCGATGAAGGCGATCACGATGCCGGCAAGCGTACCGACGATCTGCGCGCCGAGCGACACGCCGCCGATCCCGCCCAGCCAGCGCACGCCGAAGATCCC
>NZ_DATJWR010000008.1:0-5009 GCF_035501035.1 Paraburkholderia sp. | reverse complement strand
GCGCGGGATCGCGACGAAACGCGGCGCTTTCCCATTTTGCGCGCGCGGGCCGGGCCGCACTGCTCACCGCCTCCCCATGCTCGACAATCTCACTCAACGGATGGCGCGCGTCGTCAAGACGCTGCGCGGCGAAGCCCGGCTCACCGAAGCCAATACGCAGGAAATGCTGCGCGAAGTGCGTCTCGCGCTGCTGGAAGCGGACGTGGCGCTGCCCGTCGTGCGCGAGTTCATCGCCAAGGTGAAGGAAAAGGCGCTCGGCGAGGAAGTGATCGGCAGCCTCTCGCCAGGCCAGGCGCTCGTGGGCGTGGTGCAGCGCGAGCTGACCGCCGTGATCGGCGGCGACTACGAAGGCAAGGCCGCCGAGCTGAGCCTCAACGTCACGCCGCCCGCGGTCATTCTCATGGCGGGTCTGCAGGGCGCCGGCAAAACCACCACGACCGGCAAGCTCGCCAAGCTCCTGCGCGAGAAGTACAAGAAGAAGGTCCTCACCGTTTCGTGCGACGTCTACCGCCCTGCCGCTATCGCGCAGCTGAAGACGGTGACGGAACAGGTCGGCGCCGACTTCTTCCCGTCGCAGCCCGACCAGAAGCCCGTCGACATCGCCAACGCGGCAGTGGATTGGGCCAGGCGCCACTATCACGACGTGCTGCTCGTCGACACGGCAGGCCGCCTCGGCATCGACGAGGTGATGATGAACGAGATCACCGCGCTGCACGCCTCGCTCAAGCCCGCGGAAACGCTCTTCGTCGTCGACGCCATGCTCGGTCAGGACGCCGTCAACACCGCCAAGGCGTTCAACGACGCCCTGCCACTCACCGGCGTCGTGCTTACCAAGCTCGACGGCGACTCGCGCGGCGGCGCGGCGCTCTCCGTGCGCCACATCACGGGCAAGCCGATCAAGTTCGTCGGCGTTGCGGAAAAGCTCGACGGCCTTGAGGTGTTCCACCCTGACCGCATGGCCAACCGCATTCTCGGCATGGGCGATATTCTCGCGCTCGTCGAGGAAGCGCAGCGCGGCGTGGACGTGCAGGCCGCGCAAAAGCTCGCCGACAAGGTCAAGAAGGGTGGCGACTTCGACCTCAACGACTTCCGCGCGCAGCTCTCGCAGATGAAGAAGATGGGCGGCCTCTCCACGCTGATGGACAAGCTGCCCGCGCAGTTCCAGCAAGCCGCGGCAGGCGCCGACATGGGCCAGGCCGAGAAGCAGATGCGCCGCATGGAGGGCATCATCAACTCGATGACGGCCGCCGAGCGTGCGAAGCCCGAGCTCATTAAGGCCACGCGCAAGCGCCGCATCGCGGCGGGCGCGGGTGTGCAGGTTCAGGAAGTGAATCGCCTGCTCAACCAGTACGACCAGATGCGCACCATGATGAAGAAGCTGAAGGGCGGAAACATTCAGAAGATGATGCGCGGCATGAAGGGCATGATGCCCGGCATGCGCTGATATGCGATCCTGTGGGGCCGCCTGCGCGCTGCAACGTGCGCGAGCGGCCTCGCTCGACGCGGCGCGCAAGCTGAACTGGAATGCGCGGGTTTTTGCTGTAGCGCGCGCCGCCGTTATTTCCCACACTTGAATAGCTACAGCCACGGCCCCGCCAGAGTGATGAATCGCGAAGAAGCTCTCCACATTTTCCGCCACTCCGAAGAGATCGTTTCGGAGGGCGACGTCAATGCGTCGATCGGCCGGATGGCCGAAGCCATCCGCGCCGAGATCAGCGAGGACTTCCCGCTCGTGCTCTCGGTAATGGGCGGCGCCGCCGTGTTCACCGGCATGCTGCTGCCGCACCTCGACTTCCCGCTCGAGTTCGACTACATCCACCTCACGCGCTACCGCAACGCGATCAAGGGCAGCGCCGAGATGCAATGGCGCGTGGCGCCGCGCGAGTCGGTGAAGGACCGCGTGGTGCTCGTCCTCGACGACATTCTCGACGAAGGCGAGACCATGGCCGCGATCCGCGACCGCATCATGGACATGGGCGCGAAGCGTTTCCTCTCGGCCGTGCTGTGCGAGAAGATCATTCCGAAGGCAAAGCCGCTGCATCCCGACTACTGCGGGTTTTCGGTGCCGGACCGCTATGTGTTCGGCTGCGGCATGGACGCGAAGGGCTACTGGCGCAATCTGCCGACCATCCGCGCGCTGACCGAAGGCGCGTGAAGAGGCGGCAAGCGAAGCATCATGAAAAAAAGCAGCCCACGGGCTGCTTTTTTGTTGCCGCCGACGCCTGCGGCCTCAGAGGTGATGCACGAAGTTGGCAATCCCCGCGAGGATCATCTCCACCGAAATCGCTACGAGCACGAGCCCCATCAGACGCTCGAACGCCGTCACCACGCGCTCACCGAGCCACTGCTGGATGCGCTCCGCCATCACCAGCACGATCGCGCAGATCACCATCGTGACGACGAGCGCCGCGACCCACTCGTAGAGCTTGCCGGGTGCCTGCGAGGTGAGCAGCATGACGGTGGCGAGCGCCGAAGGCCCCGCGAGCGCGGGAATGGCCAGCGGCACGATGAGCGGCTCGCCGCCCTTGTCGCCGCCGCCGAACGGGCCGCCCGGATGCGGAAAGATCATGCGCAGCGCGATGAGGAACAGCACGATGCCGCCGCCGATGCGCAGCGACGTGTCCGTGAGCCCCATCATGCGCAGGAAGGCGTTCCCCGCCACCATGAAGATCAGCAGGATCACGAACGCGATCGCGACCTCACGCAGGATCACGACCGCGCGGCGCTGCTTGGCGACGCCGCGCAGGCAGCTGATGAAAAGCGGAATGTTGCCGAGCGGATCGGTAATGAGGAGCAACAGGACCGTAGCGGACAGAAAACTGTACTCCACGCGCCCGAGCTCCCTTAACCGACGTTGATCATTGAATAGCGCATCAAACCGCGAGCGCGGCGCGGATCTTCTGCGCCACTGTCTGCGCGGCCTCTTCGGCCGGGAGCAGCGTCGCTTCGGTGTCGCGGCGGCCCTGGTACTCGATCTTGCCTTCCTTCAGGCCGCGCTCGCCGATTACGAGACGATGCGGCACGCCAATCAGCTCCCAGTCGGCGAACATCACGCCCGGGCGCTCGCCGCGGTCGTCGAGGATCACGTCCACGCCCGCTTCGACCAGCGCGTTGTACACGCGCTCCGCGTGCTCGCGCACGAGTTCGCTGCGGTCCATGCCCATCGGACACACGACGACCTGGAACGGCGCGATCGACTCAGGCCAGATGATGCCCTTCTCGTCGAAGTTCTGCTCGATCGCTGCACCGAGGATACGCGTGACGCCAATGCCATAGCAGCCCATCTGCATCGGCGCGGGCTTGCCGTTCTCGGCGAGGAAGGTGGCGTTCATCGCCTCGGAGTACTTCGTGCCGAGCTGGAACACGTGGCCCACTTCGATGCCGCGGCAGATGTCGAGCACGCCCTTGCCGTCCGGTGAGGGGTCGCCCTTCTTCACGTTGCGGATGTCGGCCACGACCGGCTCCGGCAGATCGCGGCCCCAGTTCACGCCCGTGGTGTGGAAATCGACCTCGTTCGAGCCCACCACGAAGTCGCTCATGTTCGCGACCGTCGAGTCGGCGATGACCTTGACCGGCTTCTTCGTGTTGAGCGGACCGAGGTAGCCCGGCGGCGTGCCGAACCACTCGATGATTTCGCTTTCCGTCGCGAAGCGGAAGCCGCCGAGGCCGTCGAGCTTGCCAACCTTGATCTCATTCAGGTCGTGGTCGCCGCGCAGCATGAGCAACCAGATCGTGGGCTCGGCGCCTTCGTTGTCCGCATTGTTGTCGGTAGCGAGCACGATCGACTTGATCGTGCTTTCGAGCGGGATGCCGAGCAGCTCGGCGACCTGCTCGCACTTGGCCGCGCCCGGCGTGGGCGTTTTCGTGAGCGGCTGCGTGGGCGCAGCGCGCTGCGCGACGAGCGGCAGCGCATCGGCGGCTTCGACGTTCGCCGCGAAGTCCGAGGTCGGGCAGTAGGCGATGTCGTCCTCGCCGGTTTCCGCGATCACGTGGAATTCGTGCGAACCGCTGCCACCGATCGAACCGTTGTCGGCCGCCACCGCGCGGAACTCGAGACCGAGACGCGTGAAGATGCGCGTGTAGGCGTCGTACATCTTCTGGTACGAAGCCTTGAGGCCTTCGATGTCCTTATCGAACGAATACGCGTCCTTCATGATGAACTCGCGCCCACGCATCACGCCGAAACGGGGACGGATTTCGTCGCGGAACTTCGTCTGCACCTGATAGAAGTTCACCGGCATCTGGCGGTAGCTCTTGATCTGGTTGCGCGCGATGTCGGTGACGACCTCCTCGTGCGTCGGCCCCATCACGAAGTCGCTTTGCTTGCGATCCTTGAAGCGCAACAGTTCCGGCCCGTATTTCTCCCATCGACCCGATTCCTGCCACAACTCGGCCGGCTGCACGGCCGGCATCAGCAGTTCGATCGCGCCGGCGCGGTTCATTTCCTCGCGCACGATCTGCTCGACCTTGCGGATCGAACGCAGGCCGATCGGCAGATAGTTGTAGATGCCGCCAGCGACGCGACGGATCATGCCCGCGCGAACCATCAACTTGTGACTGACGATTTCCGCGTCAGAGGGCGCTTCCTTCAGGGTGCCGATAAAGAAACGGGAGGCTTTCATTCAAATTATCCAAAAGCGGCGGCCCGGTGCAGACCGCCCTGAGAGGGTAGAACAGTGGAGTTCGCGCGCCAGCGCAGAACCAGCAGAGTGCGACACTATACCTTGACGGCGCCGCTGCGCCTGACGTTCGCCAGCACGAGCGCCCACCTTCGCAGCCAGCGCACGACCAGCGCCGGCGGGAGATTCGCGCGAGCGGCACACGGCTGGCACAGGCCTCGCGAGCATTCGTTCCAAACTTCCGGGCGTCGGGTGCGTGAGGACCGTTATCTGTTTATAATCAAAGCAATTTTAAAGGATTCGAAGGTGGTTGTATGCTGGATCGTGAGGGGTTTCGCCCGAACGTCGGCATCATCCTCTTGAACGCGCGAAACGAGGTGTTTTGGGGCA
>NZ_DATJWR010000007.1:0-10678 GCF_035501035.1 Paraburkholderia sp. | reverse complement strand
CTGCGCGGCGTGCCCGGTTTCGCCGACGCGCGCATCCAGCAGCCCGCCGACCTGCCGCGCATCTTCATCGACGTCGATCGCACGCGCGCGCAGCAGGCGGGCTTCACGCAAAAGGACGTGGCGAGCGACCTGCTCATCACGCTCTCGGGCAGCCAGCAGACCACGCCCACGTTCTGGCTCAACCCGATCAACGGCGTGAGCTACAACGTCGTCACGGAAGCGCCCCAATACACGATCGATTCGCTGCAATCGCTCTCCAACATTCCGCTCACCGCGAACGGACGCAGCAACATTCTCGGCTCGCTCGCGAGCATGCAGCGCGAGGCCGCCAATGCGGTGATCACGCACTACAACGCGCAAACCACCATCGACATATTCGGCACTGCCGACGGGCGCGATCTCGGCGCGGTCTCCGACGACATCTCGAAGATCATCGACGAAACCCGCGGCGAGCTGCCGAAAACCTCGACCATCGAGGTGCGCGGCCAGGTGCAGACGATGAACGATTCGTTCTCCGGATTATTTGGCGGCCTCGTGTTCGCGATCGTGCTCGTGTACCTGCTGATCGTCGTGAACTTCCAGTCCTGGCTCGATCCGTTCATCATCATCACGGCGCTGCCGGGCGCGCTCGCGGGCATCGTCTGGATGCTGTTCCTCACGCACACCACGCTTTCCATTCCCGCGCTCACGGGCGCGATCATGTGTATCGGCATTGCCACGGCGAACTCGATTCTCGTCATCAGCTTCGCGCGCGAGCAGTTGCGCGAGCACGGCGACGCCGCGCGCGCCGCGATCGAAGCGGGCTACACGCGCTTTCGCCCGGTGCTCATGACCGCGCTCGCCATGGTGATCGGCATGGTGCCGATGGCCATCGGCCTTGGCGAAGGCGGCGAGCAGAACGCGCCGCTCGGGCGCGCCGTGATCGGCGGCCTCGCAGTGGGCACGCTCGCCACGCTGATCTTCGTGCCCGTGGTGTTCTCGCTCGTCTATCGCAAGCTCGGCGAGCGCCGCCAGCGCGCCATTGAAAACGTGGTGCCCAAATCATGAAAACCGGTCATGACTTCTCATTCTGAAGCGCCCCCGCCGCGATCGCCGCAATCGCCGCAACCACCACAGCCGCCGCAGGGCCCGCACAAGACGCGACGCTGGCGCCTCGTCGTCGCCGCACTCGTAGTGCTCGGGCTCGCCGCGCAGGGCATCTGGTCGCGCCATAGTGCGCATGCAGCGCTGGAGCGCGACGCGCAAACGGCAAGCACGCTTTCCGTGGAGGTGGTCACGCCGCAGCGCGCCTCGCGCGCGCTCGACCTCGTGCTGCCTGGCAACGTGCAGGCCTTTCTCGACACGCCGATCTACGCGCGCACGAACGGCTATCTGCGCAAGTGGTACTTCGACATCGGCGCGCACGTGAAGGCGGGCCAGTTGCTCGCCGAAATCGACGCACCCGAAGTGGACGACCAGTTGCGCGCTGCGCGCGCCGACCTCGCGAACGCCGAGGCGAACTTCGCCCTCGCGAAAACGACCGCCGACCGCTGGACGCAGATGCTGCAGAACCGCTCGGTCTCGAAGCAGGACACCGACGAGAAAGTTGGCGACATGCTCGCGAAGAAGGCCACGCTCGACGCGGCGCGCTTCAACGTCTCGCGTCTTTCGCAACTGCAGTCGTACGAGCGCGTGACGGCGCCGTTCGACGGCATCGTCACGGCACGCAACGTCGATGTCGGCGCGCTGATCGACGCGGGCAACGGCGGCGCCACGCAAAAGGAGCTGTTCCATCTCGCGCAGGCGGACCGGCTGCGCGTCTATGCGAACGTGCCGCAGGCCTACGCCCAGCAGATCCGCGTGCAGCAACACGCGTATCTCACGCTCAACGAAGCGCAGGGCAAGCGTTTTGCGGGCGTCGTCGCGCGCACGGCGGGCGCGGTCGATCAGCAGCAGCGCACGATGCTCGTCGAAGTCGACGTCGACAACCGCGATGGCGAACTGCTGCCCGGCGCGTATGCGCAGGTCCACTTCGCGCTCGACGGCTCGGCCACGCCGCTCACGCTGCCTGGCAACGTCTTCCTGTTCCGCCCCGACGGCGTGAAAGTGGCAACCGTCGACGCGCACGACCGCGTGAAGCTCGTCAACGTCACGCTCGGCACCGACTTCGGCACGCGCGTCGCGGTGGCGGCGGGACTCACGGGCGCAGAGCGCGTGATCGTCAATCCGCAGGACTCGGTCGTCGACGGCACGCCGGTGCGCATCCTGCAGCCGCACGGCGGGCAAGGAGCTGGCGCCGCGCATGGCGCGAGCGGTACGAGCGGTATGAGCGGTGCAAGCGGTATGAGTGGTGCAAGCGGCACGAGCGACGCAAGCGGCGCCCAAGGCGCGAAGGCCGCAAGCGACAGCGCGCAGGCGGCGGGCGAATCATGAAGCGCGCCCGCGTTCGACTCCTTGCGTCCGCCACGCTCGCTGCGCTTGCGGCGCTGGGCGGTTGCACGGTCGGGCCCGACTATGTGCGCCCCACGATGCCCGTGGCCGCCACGTACAAGGAGCTCGAAGGCACGGGCTGGACGCTTGCGCAGCCTGCGGACAACGCGGCGCGCGGCGCCTGGTGGACGATCTACGGCGACGCCACGCTCGATGCGCTCGCGGCGCAGGTCGCAAGCGCGAACCAGAACGTGCAGGTGGCACAGGCGCACTTTCGCGCGGCGCGCGCGAACGTCGCGCAACAGCGCTCGAGCTTCTTTCCGGTCGTGACGGCCGGCGCCGACTACACGCGCTACCGCACCTCGCAGAACATCCAGTTCACCTCGAAGGCCGGCGTCACGCTCAACGACTATCTCGTGGGCATCGACGCCACGTGGGAGCCCGACATCTGGGGCCGCGTCGCGCGCAACGTCGAGGCCGCCAAGGCCAGCGCGCAGGCGAGCGCCGCCGACATGCAGGCCGTGCTGCTCTCGATGCAGGCCGAGCTCGCGACCGACTACTTCGAGCTGCGTGGCGTCGACCGCGAACGCCAGTTGCTCGACGACACGATAGAGGCCTATCGCGAATCGCTCGAACTCACGCAGCACCGCTACGAGGGCGGCATCGCCACCGACGCCGACGTCGGCCAGGCGCAGACGCAATTGCAGACCACCGAGGCGCAAGCGATCGATCTCGGCGTGCAGCGCGCGCAGCTCGAACACGCGATCGCGATCCTGACGGGCCAGTCGCCCTCCAAGTTCACGCTCGCGGTCGCGCCGAAGGCCGCCTACACGGTGCACGCGATCGCGAGCCCGCCGGGCGTGCCCTCCACGCTGCTCGAACGGCGCCCCGACATCGCCGCCGCCGAACGCCGCATGGCAGCCGCGAACGCGCAGGTGGGCGTGGCGCAGGCGGCGTTTTTCCCGAGCCTCATGCTCGCGATGACGGGCGGGCTGGAGGCGACCAACTATAGCCAGTGGCTCGTCGCGCCCGCGCGTTTCTGGTCGCTCGGACCGGCGCTGGCCGGCACGCTGCTCGACTTCGGCGGCCGCGCGGCGGTGCGCGACGAAGCGCGCGCGCAGTACGACGCGAGCGTCGCGCAATACCGCGAGACGGTGCTCGACGCCTTCGGCGAAGTCGAGGACAACCTCGCGGCGCTGCGCGTGCTCGAACAGGAGGCGATCGCCCAGGATCGCGCGGTGGACGCCGCACAGCGCACGCTGGCGATCATCGAAGATCGCTACCGCAGCGGCGCGATCACCTATCTCGACGTGGTGGTCGCGCAAACCACGGCGCTCACCAACGAGCGCCAGGCGGTCGCGATCTCGCGGCGGCGCATGGCGGCCAGCGTGGCACTCGTGAAGGCGCTGGGCGGCGGTTGGAGTGCCGCCGATCTGCCGGGCGATAACGCGCTCGTGCATCCTGACATGGCGAGCGGCGCGCAGCCCGCCAGCGCGCCGCAAGGCGCGTCGGGCAGTGCGTCGGGAAGCGCATCGGGCAGTGCGTCGGGAAGCGCGTCGGAAAGCGCGCAGGGCGCCGCTCGCCGAGCGCAGCCGGGCCCTCTGCCCATAGCCGGCTAGACGCCTCCCACCGTCGCGCCCGGCGATCGCATCTGCGGCGCTCGCCGACACGGATCGCGCGACTCGCGTATCGTTGCGGCTTTGCAATATCGCGCAACCAACATGCGTGGGACCGGCGTCGGTGCTATCGACACGCCAGCTCCGGTCGACACAGGAGAACGAGTCGTGACTGTTTCACCGGGCGCCAAGCGCATTCCCGCGCCCGCCGCCGTTCCGTACATCGAACGCGGCACCCCTGAATTCTGGCGCGCGAGCCTCGCGCTGCTGTTCGCCGGCTACGCCACCTTTTCGCTTCTCTATTGCGTGCAGCCGCTCCTGCCCGCGTTCTCGCAGACGTTCGGCGTCAGTCCCGCGCAAAGCAGCCTGTCGCTCTCGTTCACCACGGCCGCGCTCGCCATCGCGATCTTCGTCGCGGGCTTCGTCTCCGAAGGCTGGAGCCGCCGCAGCATGATGACGGCGTCGCTGTGCGCCTCGTCGCTCCTCACGCTCGCCACGGCCTTCGTGCCGCACTGGCACCAGTTGCTCGTGCTGCGCACGCTCCAGGGCATCGCGCTCGGCGGCGTGCCCGCCGTGGCCATGGCCTGGCTCGCCGAGGAAATGCACCCCGAAGGCCTCGGCCTCTCGATGGGTCTCTACGTGGGCGGCACGGCCATCGGCGGGATGGCGGGGCGCGTGATCACGGGCGTGGTCACCGACCTGTTCGGCTGGCGCGTGGCGGTGGCCGTGATTGGCTTGCTCGGCCTCGCCTCGATGCTCGCGTTCCGCTCGCTCCTGCCGCCCTCGCGCCACTTCGTGCCGAAGAGCGGCCTCGGCTTCGCGCATCACCGCGCGGCGCTATTGCGCCATTTCGCGCGGCCAGGCCTGCCCATGCTGTTCGCAATGGGCTTCGTGCTGATGGGCAGCTTCGTCACGCTCTACAACTACATCGGCTACCGACTGATCGCGCCGCCTTATCGCATGAGCCAGGCGGCCATCGGCGCGATCTTCCTTGTGTACCTGACCGGCGTCGTCGCGTCGCCGTGGTCGGGCCGCATGGCCGACACCTTCGGACGCGGCCGCGTGCTGATCGCAAGCCTCGCGCTGATGCTCGCGGGCGTCGTGCTCACGCTGTTCTCGCCGCTGGCCGCCATCGCTGCGGGCATCGCCTGCCTCACGATCGGCTTCTTTGCGGGGCATGCGGTGGCGAGCGGCTGGGTCGGGCGGCTTGCGCGCGAAGCGAAGGGCCAGGCCGCCGCGCTGTACCTGCTCGCCTATTACCTGGGATCGAGCGTGATGGGCTCGATCGGCGGCCACTTCTGGGCCGCGGCCGGCTGGGGTGGCGTGGCCGGCCTCGTGATCGCGCTGCTCGTCGCAGGGCTCGTGCTCGCGCAGACGCTGCGCGCTCGCGAGCGGGCTGGCACCGCCTGAGTGTGAAGACCTGAGGCGCGAGGCACGCAGTGTGCGCACCTGGGGCTGGTGCATCGCGCGCCGCCGGAATCGAAAGGTTTACGTAATGTTACGACGACTGGCGTTTTGCGGGCCGTCCCGTATCGCGGCGCTTCGCGCGGCCGCCTCTGGCGGCCCTTCGCGGCGTGGCGCACGCACTAGGGGAACTCCGGCGGCACGCACTCACGCCACCTTGCTGGCCAGCCCTCACCTATACTCGATTCAGGCCCGAGGCCGCTGCGTCACGCCACCGGCATGACGACGAGAAAAACGAGAACCGCGCGCCTGTGTCGCCAGTGCGAACCAGTACGAACCAGTGCGATAAGGAGACGAGCATGGAAGGTTATTTCACGATCGGCGATTTCGTGATGATCATCCCGATGGCCCTCGCCGGAGCGCTCTTTCTCGGCGCGGTGCCGTGCGCAACGGAATTCAGGCACAACACGCTGCGCGTGATCGGCGCACTGATCGGGGCGCTCGCTGCCGTCTTGCTCGTCGAGACGCTGCCCGCGCTCATGTAGATGTAGCGTCCGTTGTCTTGCAAAACGCGCGGCGGATGGCTATCCGCCAGCGCGAAGCGGCGTCCTGACGTTTCAAGGCGCCGTGCGTGGTGGCACGCACGCGCGTGTCATCCCTCATTCCCCTTCCACACCGGGCTGCAACCCGCTGAACTGCCGCAACGCGGCGGCGAGATAGCTCGTGCGCGGCGTCGCGCCAGCCGCGTCGGCGGCGCGAGCGAGCGCGGGCAGCGCTGTCCACGGCAGCGTCGGATGCAGATGATGCTGACGATGCAGATGGTGATTCATCAACAGCAAGCCCAGCCCGCGCGGCACGCGAAAGTCGCGTGCGCGCCCGGCTTCGTCGAGCGCGACGCCGTAGTGCGGCAGGTTATCGGCCACCGATAGCCACAGCCCGCGCAGGCACATCGCCGCGAGCAGCACCGGCCACGCCTTGCCATAGAGCACGAACGAAGCCGCATAGAGCGCGAGCGAGGCGAGCCAGTCGCGCCGCGCCCGGCGGCGCCTCGCCGGATCGGCGGCATGGTTCGCAAAGAGACGCTGCACCTGCGCGCCTTCGCTGCCGTGTGCGCTCACACCGCGCGCAATGATCGCGCGGGCGAGCCGCGCAGGCACGAAGGCCACCAGCGGCAGCAGCAGTTCGGCGAGATAAAGCCCGCCCATCAGCCGTGCGTAGTACGCGACGCGTCGGCGCCAACGCGAGGCGGGCGCCTCGTGAACGTCAGGCCGGTCGAACGGCTCGCGCGTGAAGCGGTGATGCATCAGGTGTCCGAAACGCACCGCGTCGAACGGCATCGCAAGACCGATCGCGAGCACGCGGGCGAGCCACGCGTTTGCGCGACGATCGCGCGCGAGTTGCCCGTGTATGCCTTCGTGGATGAGACCCCAGTGAACCGGCGTGGCGAACACGACGGGCGCGAGCGTCGCCAGCAGTGCGAGCGTCGCGCCGCCCGCCGCATCGATGAGAAGCGGCAATCCGACGAGCTCGTAGAAGAGTGCCGCGAGCGCAAAGGCGAAGAGCGCGGCATTCACCCGGGCAGCCGAAGCCGGGCGCCGCGCTCGCGCGGCAGCTGTGGCGCACGGGGCAAGCGCGGGGCGTTCGGCGCTCATGGACTCCATGTCGATTCCTCGCATCAAAGGCTGTCGCGACGTTAGCAGCGCCGCATGACAAAGCGAAGAACGGAGCCCCGGGCCGCACGGGCGAAAAAAACCGCCTCGCAGGCGAGACGGCTTCGAGGCGGTTTCGCGGCGCAACGAGGCCGAAAGCGGCTCGCGCTTGCGCTGCGCTCAGATATGCTGATCCGTCGACGGCTTCTCCCACAGATTCACGCCGCCTTCGGTCGCGTGGCGATCGATCTCCGCGAGCTCTTCCTTCGAAAACTCGAGGTTCTTCAGCGCAGCGACGTTCTCGCGCACCTGCTCCGCGCGGCTCGCGCCGATCAGCGCCGAGGTCACGCGGCCGCCGCGCAGCGCCCAGGCGATCGCCATCTGCGCGAGACTCTGGCCGCGGCGCTGGGCGATGTCGTTGAGCTTGCGCACATGCTCGATGTTCGCCGCGCTCAGGTGCTCGCCCTTCAGCGAGCCGCCGCCCGGGCGATTCACGCGCGCATCCTGCGGCACGCCGTTCAGGTACTTGCTCGTGAGCACGCCCTGCGCGAGCGGCGTGAACGCGATGCTGCCCGCACCCACTTCGTCGAGCGTGTCGAGCAGCTCGTGCTCGATCCAGCGGTTGAGCATGTTGTACGACGGCTGGTGAATCAGCAGCGGCACCTTGTATTCGGCGAGCAGCTTCGCCATTTCACGCGTCTTCGCGGGCGAATACGACGAAATGCCGACGTAGAGCGCCTTGCCCTGCTGCACGGCCGTGGCGAGCGCGCCAGCCGTTTCCTCGAGCGGCGTCTCGACGTCGAAGCGGTGCGAATAGAAGATGTCGACGTAGTCGAGGCCCATGCGCTTCAGGCTCTGGTCGAGGCTCGCGAGCACGTACTTGCGCGAGCCACCGCCCTGGCCATACGGGCCGGGCCACATGTCCCAGCCGGCCTTCGACGAGATCAGCAGTTCGTCGCGGTAGGGAAGGAAGTCGTCCTTGAAGATGCGGCCGAAGTTGGTCTCGGCGCTGCCGTACGGCGGGCCGTAGTTGTTCGCGAGGTCGAAGTGCGTGATGCCGAGATCGAACGCGGTGCGCAGGATCTCGCGCTGGGTCGAGATCGGCGTGGTGTCGCCGAAGTTGTGCCACAGGCCGAGCGACAGCGCGGGCAGCTTGAGCCCCGACTTGCCGCAAAAGCGGTACTGCATATCCGAATAGCGTTCAGAGGCTGCTTCGTAGGCCATGGTCTGGATCCTCGACAAAAACGGGTGGTGAGCATGGGGCGAGGCGTCACGCGCCAACCGGCCCGTCGCGCTCTCCCCTTTCGTGAGGCAGCTATGTTAGCCAATCCGCCCGTGCCCTGCAGATATCCACTATGCGGGAAATGCGGGCGTGCAATGCAAAGCGCAGGCCGCAATGCAGGCGAGAAGCCGAGCACCCTGGACGTCCCGCGGTCGCTCGCCTACACTGCGGCCTCCGTCCTATGCGAGAGGTAGCTCATGGCCAAAGCCGTTTCGATTGCGCTCATCGCCTGTGGCGTCGTCCTGCTGTACTTCGGCGGCCAGTCGTTTCATTCGTTCGCGAACGACATGTCGCGCCTTTTCACCGGCGCGCCCACCAACCGGACGATCCTGCTGATCGGCGGCGGCGTGGCCGCGACGCTGGCCGGCATCACCGGCCTCGCGTTGTCGGGACGGCGGCGCTGAATAGCGGCGAGGCGCCGCTCACGCACACGCGAGCATGCGCGTAGTCGCGCGCCAGTACGATTGCCGGCACGCGACGCCCCGCGCTCGAACTCAGAGCTTCACTTCGGGCAGCGACGCCGAGCGCGTGCCTGGCAGCGGCACGTTGCTCGCGCCGTGATACGTGTATACGAGCGAAAATTTCACCTGATCGCTCTGGTTCTGGCCGGCCGAATGCAGCGTGTTGCAATGGAAGAACACGACGTCGCCGGCCGCCAGCGTTGGCGAGACGGCGCGGTCGATCCACGCGCCGTTCTCGGGCAGGTCCGCGCGGAAGAATTTCGCGGCATCGAAGCGCTCCGAGGTGAACGGTTCCTCGTGCGAACCGGGCACGAACCACAGGCCGCCGTTCTCCATCGTCTCCGGCCCGAGCGCGAGCCACACCGAAACGAGGTCGTCGCGTTCGAACGACCAGTAACGCACGTCGCGATGCCAGCCGGTGAGGCTGCCGTAGTGCGGGTGCTTCGTCATCATGCAGTTGTGATGCGCGCGCGAGAGGATCGGCTGCTCGCCGAAATACAGCTCCATCCAGCCCGCGATTTCGGGCGAAGTGGCCCACTCGCGAAAGTACGCGTGGCGCGAGTAAGCGTCGAGCAGGCGGCGCACCGTATGGCCGCCTGGGGCGTCCTTCGAGTCGGGCGCGCCGGGGTAGCGCAAGTCGGCTTCGAATTCGAGCGGCGCGGCGGCCGCGTGCAACTGTTCCTCGGCAACCCGCTTGATCGCCTCGCAGCGCTCGGGCGAGACGAGCCCCGGCACGACCACGAAGCCGCGTTCACGCAGCGCCTGCACTTGTTCTTTCTTTGACTGGACTGACATGGGACTTCCGTTATGCGATCTCGATGCCTGCAAGGGCCGCCGCCTTCGTTCGGCTGACTTCGTTCGGCTGCCGCGGCGTCGGCGCGCGCCGACGCTACGATTGTAAAGCGTGCAAGCCCGCCCGGAAGCGCCACTGTGTGGCACGCCGTGGCTCCATGCGACACATGTCTGCTCGCACGCAAGAAAGCACCGATGTTGCATCGATCGCGCGCCGCCGCTTCGAAGCGGGTATGGGCGCGCGCAACGGCTAAAGGTGCGGTGGGACGAAGCGCCGCGCCCACGGTCACACGAAGCCGCACATGAATGGCGCGCGTGCACCGGCATGAGGACAAAGGGCGGCATCGTCGGCATCAAAGAAGCGCAGGGCCGGGTATTAACCGACTTTCTGTCGTCATGAATCGCGTGTACGCTGCGCGCATGCTGTTTCCTCTAGCAGAACCTCCACCGCACGGACGGATCGCCGTGAACGCCTTGACGCACAAGGTGCTCCAACCGAAAGAGCCGTCCCGTCGCGTCATACTCCGCGCCCTTCGGCCCGTCTCCCGTCTTCCGTTATCGTGACGACCTCGAAGACAGGCACGTTTGCTGCTCGATGCAAAGCATCGCGCGAGGCGCCTTTCGAACCCGATTCCGCAACCGCCATGCATACCCTTTTCGATACCCGCCGCATGACCCACGCCGCCCTGAAGGCGGCCCGCCCCGCCCGTCGCCACGTGATGCGCGCACTGCGCCACCACGCCGCACGCACGCGCGCGCTCGCGCAACAGGTGCGCGACGTGAAGGCCGTCGACAGCATGCGCTCGTGGTTCCACTCGTTCTTCTCCGTGCTGCGCATGCGCTCGGGCACGCGGCACTTCTCGCTGCGCACGCTGCTCTATCGCCCGAATGCGCCGCTGCGCTCGCTCGCCGCGCCCGCCACCGTGCACGCGGTGCGCAACACGCGCCTGCCGCGCCGCATGGCGACGAACAGCACAGGATGGTTCGGCTTCGCCATGCGCTGAGGCCCCGCACGCAGCCCAGGCCGAATCACGTTTCGCGCCGCCCTTGAGCGCGCGCGCGAAT
>NZ_DATJWR010000006.1:0-5438 GCF_035501035.1 Paraburkholderia sp. | reverse complement strand
GGTCGCCTTCGCGCGCCACCGCGTTGCCCGCGGGGTAATGCAGCACGCAGGCGTTCGCGCCTGCCGCGACGATCGAGCCGTAGGCCGGCGCCTGCGCGCCGTGCTTGCGGAACGTGTCGAGCAGCTCTGCCTCGATTTCGTATTCGCGCATGCCGGGCCGGCATGTCTGCATCGCGCGAACGTGCGCGAGCGCCGAGATCTTCGCGGCGCGGCGCATCGTGTCGAGTTCGTGCGCATCCTTGAACACGCGCATGTCGTCGAGCAGCGGCAGCAGGTCGTACGCGGCGGCCGGCGCAGTGACGCCGCTGCGCCCCTGCGCGCGCACCGCGTCGATCCAGCGCTTCACCTGCGCGTCGAAGCGATCGGAGGCCGCGAGCGCGTAGTGCAGCGCCGGGCGGTTGGCGATGAGCTGCGGGATGCGCGCATCGAGTTCGTCGGCAGGAAACGCGGCGTCGAAGCCGAACGCTTCGCGCGCGGCGTCCGGACCGAAGCGAAAGCCCTCCCACGTTTCGCGCTCGACGTTCTTCGCGCGGCAGAACAGGATCGCGGCGGGCTGATTCTCGTCAGCGTTCGCGTCGAGCACGAGCAGCGCCTCGGGCTCCGTGAAGCCGGTGAGGTAGTAGAAGTAGCTGTCGTGCCGATAGGGATAGTCGGCGTCGCGGTTGCGCAGCGCCTCGGGCGCGGTCGGCACGAGCGCGACACCGCCGCCTCGTGTGCGCAGCGCGGCGAGCACGCGCTCGCGGCGTGCGCGATAGAGCGCGGCGCCGCCGTCCGGGCCGCGTTGCACGTCGGGCACATCCGGCGCTTCGGCGGCAGGGTGGGCTTCGCGCGAGGCGGCCGGGGAGGCTGGCTTGAGGGTCGAGTCCATCGTGCGATTGTAGCGCCTGCGTGCAACCTGGCGCCCGCCCGCGATCGCCGCGTGAGCGGCAGCGGCGACTGCCTCGCGGCGCATCACATCTGCGCATCGCACCCGCATCACAACTGCATCACATCCGCATCACATCCGCATCGCACCCGCATCACATCCGCATCGCACGACGCGGTTTGCATGCCGGCGCCAACGGCGCCGATGTTGTCTTTCGCTGACACCAATTGTCAGAAAAATCCTTACGAAGGTCCGACTGCGCATCAGAAGCGAGCGAATCCAACGTATACTTCGGCCGGATTCCAGAAAAGGCAGGTGCGATGAAACTTATCGGTTCGCTCGGCAGCCCCTTTGTCCGCAAGGCGCGGATCACGCTCGCCGAAAAGAAAATCGACTACAAGCTGGTGCTCGAAAACGTGTGGGACGCCAACACGGCGATCCACGATTTCAACCCCCTCGGCAAGGTTCCGTGCCTCGTGATGGAGGACGGCGAAGCCGTGTTCGACTCGCGCGTGATTTGCGAGTACGTGGACATGCTTTCGCCCGTGGGCAAACTGATTCCGCCGGCCGGGCGTGAGCGCATCGAGGTGCGTTGCTGGGAGGCGCTCGCCGACGGCATGCTCGACGCCAGCGTGCTGATTCGCGTCGAAGGCACGCAGCGCACGCCGGAGCAGCGCAGCGAGGCGTGGGTGAAGCGCCAGGAGCGCAAGATCCACGAAGGCCTCACCGCGATGGCGAAGGGCCTTGCGGGCAACACGTGGTGCGCGGGCAACCGCTACACGCTCGCGGATATCGCCGTGGGCTGCGCGCTCGGCTATCTCGACTTCCGCATGCCGGAGCTGGACTGGCGCGAGCCGCATCCGAATCTCGCACGCCACTTCGAGAAGCTCTCGCAGCGCCAGTCGTTCATCGACACGATGCCGCAAAACTGATGGACAAACGCCCGACGGCAGCTGGGCTGCCGTCGGGCGTTTGCATAATCGCTTCGTCACACATCCTTCGTGGCCGCCGCCCGGGCGCGGCGGCCACGAACGGCACCTCACACGATCTTTTCCTCTGCCGGCGCGAACGAATCGCTGCGCGCAACCGGCCACCACTTCTCGTACAACTGATAGCGATAACGGCCTTCTAGCAGATCGCCGGGCTTCAGGTACCTGAGCAGTTCCGACATCAGCTTGACTTCATACGACGACACGCGCCGCACGATGTGATGCGCGCGCAGATCCGAAGGGCTCGTGAGGCCGGCGGCCTGAATGATTTCCTGCAGCGCGTGCAGCGTGTTGTGATGGAAGTTGAAGACGCGCTCGCCCTTGTCGGGCACGTTCAGCGCGCGCTGGCGCACGGGGTCTTGCGTGGCGACGCCGGTCGGGCAGCGGTCCGAATGGCACTTCTGCGCCTGGATGCAGCCCACGGCGAACATGAAGCCGCGCGCCGAGTTGACCCAGTCCGCGCCGATGGCGAGCGTGCGCGCGATGTCGAACGCGGTGATGATCTTGCCGCTCGCGCCGATCTTGATCTTCTCGCGCAGCCCGATGCCCACGAGCGTGTTGTGCACGAGCAGGAGCCCTTCCTGCAGCGGCGTGCCGATGTGATCGGTGAATTCGAGCGGCGCCGCGCCCGTGCCGCCTTCCGCGCCGTCCACGACGATGAAGTCGGGCAGGATGCCCGTTTCCAGCATCGCCTTGGCGATACCGAAGAACTCCCACGGATGGCCGATACAAAGCTTGAAGCCCGTGGGCTTGCCGCCCGAGAGCTTGCGCAGGCGCTCGACGAATTCGAGCAGCCCGCGCGGCGTGGAGAACTCCGAGTGGCGCGCGGGCGAGACGCAATCCTGCCCGATAGGAATGCCGCGCGTCTCGGCAATCTCGGGTGTGACCTTGGCGGCGAGCAGCATGCCGCCGTGACCGGGCTTCGCGCCTTGCGAGAGCTTCACCTCGATCATCTTCACCTGTGGCTCGGCGGCGAGCCGCTGGAATTTTTCGGCGCTGAAGGTGCCGTCCTCGTTGCGGCAGCCGAAGTAGCCCGAGGCGATTTCCCAGATGATGTCGCCGCCGTTCTCGCGGTGATACTTCGAGAGGGAGCCTTCGCCGGTGTCGTGCGCGAAGCCGCCTTTTTTCGCGCCCATGTTGAGCGCGCGGATGGCGTTCGCGGAGAGTGCGCCGAAGCTCATGGCGGAAACGTTGAAGATCGACATCGAGTACGGCTGCGCGCGACTGGCGCCCACGAGCACGCGGAAGTCGCTGCCTGCGAGCTTCGTCGGCGCGAGCGAATGGCTGATCCATTCGTGTCCGACCGCCTTCACGTCGAGTTCGGTGCCGTACGGGCGGCTGTCGACGGCGTTCTTCGCGCGCTGGTACACGAGGCTGCGCTGGGCGAGCGAGAACGGCTTTTCGTCGGTGTCGTCCTCGACGAAGTACTGGCGGATCTCGGGCCGCACGAACTCGAACAGAAAGCGCAGATGACCCCAGATCGGATAGTTGCGCAGGATCGCGTGGCGCTGCTGTGTCACGTCGTAGATGCCGAGCGCGACGAGCAGCACGGGCACGATCGCGCAGTACCACGACAGATGATGGAGCGCCGCGGCGGCGACGCAGGCCGCAAGCAGCAGCACCGCGCCCCACATGGCGAGATAACGTCGGGAAAACATCGGGGGACTCCTCGAACTTGGCTTGATGCGCGCGTCTTGCCGCAGTGGCGGGAGCGCGTCTGCCGCACCGGTCGTCGGCGCGGGTTGCGGGAATGATGCCGCAAGTTCGTGAATCTGGCCGGGAAGCCGGCAGGACTAGTTAGCCAGAAGCGGGCAGGACGTTGGCACGAAGCGGGCAGGGGCGCGAAGGCGGTTGCCGCAGCGGGCGCGAAAAGCGCGAAGCGAATAGCGCGGCGCGTTGCGCGCTGCGCAGTCTCTTACGGTTGGCCCGCCGTTACCGGTGCTGCCGCGGTTGTGGCGCGCGTGGGCTTCTTGCGCGGCATGCGCTTCTTTTTCTTCGGCGCTTCGGGCGGTGGCACGGCGGGCACGTGCGGCGCGAGCGTCGTCACCGCTTCGATGATGCCGCCGCCCAGGCACACGTCGCCGTCATAGAGCACCGCCGACTGGCCGGGCGTGACGGCCCATTGCGCATCGGGGAAACGCAGCGTGAACTGGCCCGAGCCGAACTCTTCCGCCGTGTGGAACGAGCAGGGCGCGTCGGCCTGGCGATAGCGCGTTTTCGCACCGCACGCATGGTCTTGCGCCGGCGGCTCGCCCGCCACCCAGCTCACGTTGCCCGCGCGCAGATCGTGCGCGAGCAGCCACGGATGATCGTGGCCCTGCACGACATAGAGCGTGTTCGAGCCCATGTCCTTGCCGGCCACGAACCACGGATCGCCACTGCCGTCCTTGCTGCCGCCAAGGCCGATGCCCTTGCGCTGCCCGAACGTATAGAACGCGAGGCCGATGTGCTCGCCCACGACCTTGCCCTCGGGCGTCATCATCGGGCCGGGTTTCGTCGGCAGATAGCGGTTGAGGAAGTCGCGGAACGGCCGCTCACCGATGAAGCAGATTCCTGTGGAGTCCTTCTTTTTCGCGTTCGGCAAACCGATCTTTTCGGCGATCTCGCGCACTTTCGTCTTGGGTATCTCGCCGAGCGGGAACATCGTCTTCGAAAGCTGCGCCTGGTTCAGGCGATGCAGGAAGTACGACTGGTCTTTCGTGTGATCGAGCGCCTTGAGCAGTTCGAAACGCCCATCGCGCTCGCGCACGCGCGCATAGTGGCCCGTGGCGATCGTCTCCGCGCCGAGCGACATCGCGTGGTCGAGAAAGGCCTTGAACTTGATCTCGGCGTTGCAGAGCACGTCCGGGTTCGGCGTGCGGCCCGCGGAATATTCGCGCAGGAACTCGGCGAATACGCGGTCCTTGTACTCGGCGGCGAAGTTCACCGCTTCCACGTCGATGCCGATCAGATCCGCGACCGACACCACGTCGATCCAGTCCTGGCGCGTCGAGCAGTATTCGCCGTCGTCGTCGTCTTCCCAGTTCTTCATGAAGAGACCGACGACGTCGAA
This sequence comes from Paraburkholderia sp., assembly GCF_035501035.1. Taxonomy (GTDB): domain Bacteria; phylum Pseudomonadota; class Gammaproteobacteria; order Burkholderiales; family Burkholderiaceae; genus Paraburkholderia. Next base: position 532 of record NZ_DATJWR010000006.1, on the reverse strand, counting down.
CCCCTGCTCCTTGAGCAGCCACGCGGTAACCGACGAATCGACGCCGCCCGACATACCCACCACCACCTTACGTTTGCTCATCTCTTTGCTGCCTTGTTCAGCGCTTGGGCCCCGCGTTGGGCGTTGCTTTGGGCGCGGCTTTGGGACCGGTCGCATGCGTCTGGATGAAATCCAGCGACACACGCCTGCCCGCGAGGTAATCGTCGACGCAGCGCATCACGAGCGGCGTGCGGTGGCGCTCGCTTGCCGCGCGCAGCTCGTCGGCGCTCATCCAGACCGTGCGGACGATGTCCGGGTCGAGCGCGCGGTTTTCCGGCTCGCTCGCGACACTGCCGCAGTACGTGAAGCGCAGATACGTCGCGCCGCTTTCGCCGGGCTTGCCGAAGTGCGTCATATAGGCGCCGACGAGCGCTTCGGGCGTGAACGCATGCGCGGTTTCCTCGAGCGTTTCGCGCACCACGGCCTCGTGCAGCGTCTCGCCCGCTTCCAGATGCCCGGCGGGCTGGTTCAGGCGCAGTCCGGCCGGCGTGTG
>NZ_DATJWR010000005.1:0-2098 GCF_035501035.1 Paraburkholderia sp. | reverse complement strand
GCAGGCGCCTTGATCACCGTGAGCCGTTTGCTTTCGGCTTGCCCGGCAAGACCGTTCAGCCGCGGACGGTCGATCAAGCCGGACGGCAGCCGTGGCGGAAAAAGCTTCGTAGCGGGAAGGAGAGGCGGCGTCTTCAAGGGCGTCTCCTCAGTCATTTGAATTGGTTGTTTCAGGCATTCGGGTTGACCCTGACTGTAGCCCCCCGTACGGGGGATATTGCCCTGAGCCGCGCCGGAACATCATGAATTGCATCGAGGAGATCGAAGTTTCAGTCAGCCAAACAGGTGCGGCGCGCCGACTGGTCATTCCTGGAAGCCTCGTCGGGCGCGGCCGGGATCGGTGCGTTGCTCAGGAAATGATACTCCCAACCACCTCGAAGGAGGAGACATGTCAACCGTATCGAATCATATTGCATCGCACAAGCTCGGGCCGCTCGGTGCGGAACCCGAGTTGTCGGAAATGAGCCAGATGGTCCAGCAGACGGTCCATCGTTACGCAGAAGAGGTGATGCGTCCGATAGGGGTCAAGCTCGATCGCATGACGCCGGAAGCGGCGATCGCACAAGGCTCACCGTATTGGGAAGCTCGCGACAAGTACGTCAATCTGGGCTTTGGCGTAGATGGCCTGATGGAACTCGAACCCGCCGAGCGGGCGAAGACGATGTGCATCCTGTTCGAGGAGCTCGGCTGGGGCGATTCCGGGCTCGCGATTTCGTTCGGCGCCGGTCTGCTTCCCGCGGTGATGAGCGCGACGCTTGGCAACCCGTTTTGCCGCGGGCTCGCGCCGGATGCGAAGCTCGGCTGCTGGGCGATTACGGAGCCCGATCACGGCTCTGACATGCTCGACGCGAACGGCATGATCTTCCATCCGCAAGGTTCGTACGGCCGGCCCAACTGCGTGGCGACGCTGGGTGGCGACGAGGTCGTCATCAACGGGCAGAAGTCGGCCTGGGTATCGAACGGCATCATCGCGGACGTATGCATTCTCTACTGCGCGGCGGACAGCGGCAGTGGCGCCGACACGAAGCACGGCGCGGTGATCATCGTCCCGCTGGACGCCAAAGGGGTGTCGCGCGGCAAGCCGCTCGACAAGGTCGGCCAGCGTGCCCTCAACCAGGGCGAGATTTTCTTCGAGAACGTCAGGCTGTCGAAGGAGCACATTCTCGCCGGCCCCGACCAGTACCTCGACGCGGTCTATGCGATCCATACGTTCGCCAACGCGATCATGGGCACCGTGTTCACCGGCGCCGCACGCGCGGCCTTCGAGCTCGCTCTCGCGTATGCACACGAACGCAGGCAGGGCGGTCTGCCCATCATCCGGCATCAGTCGGTCGCGTCGCGGCTCTTTCACATGTTCCGCAAAGTGGAGGCCGCGCGCGCGCTCACGCACCGTGTCGTGCACTACAACTTCACGGCGGCCCAACCCTCGCTGCACGCGGCGATGACGGCCAAGATCACCGCCACCCAGACCGCGTTCGAAGTCGCCAACGACGCACTGCAGATCTTCTGTGGCAACGGGCTCACTCGCGAGTATCCGATCGAGAAGATCTGGCGTGACGCACGCGCATCGCTGATCGAGGACGGATGCAACGAAGTCCTTGCGATCAAGGGCGGGTACTACCTGATCGACCCGGAGCTGCTTTGAACGGCATCGCACGTTCGCGCAATCCGATTAAAACCTGAAGGAGACGACGACATGGCAACGGCATACGAAGTGGTCCTCTATGGCGCGAGTGGCTACACGGGCAAGCTCACGGCATGGAAGCTCGCCGAGCGCGGCATCCCGTTCATTGCCGCGGGACGGAGCAAGGAGAGGCTCGAAGCGGAAATGGCAAAAGTGCCCGAACTGGCCGGGCACGATTACCGGTGCGTAGCGGTCGAGAACGAAACAGGCGCGCTTACCGAACTGTTCCAGGGCAAGAAAGCGGTCATCAATATTGTCGGGCCGTTCATGCAGTTCGGTCGCCCTGTCGTCGAGGCGAGCCTCGCGGCGGGCTGTCACTACTTCGACACGACGGGCGAGACCGACTGGATGTCCTTCATCAAGCGTACCTACGGGGAGGCCTTTGCCGCCCGCGATCTGGCGCTGTGCCCCGGTA
>NZ_DATJWR010000004.1:0-4395 GCF_035501035.1 Paraburkholderia sp. | reverse complement strand
TCTTCAAGATGCGTCGCCGGAAGCACTACCAGAAGCATGGCGGCCACCGCCAGAACTACACCGAACTGCGCATCGACGCGATCAACGCGTAAGCGCACGCAGGTAAAGGAGCAAACAAATGGCACACAAAAAGGCAGGCGGCTCTTCCCGTAACGGCCGCGATTCCGAGTCGAAACGACTTGGCGTGAAGGTGTTCGGCGGCCAGGCGATCCTCGCAGGCGGCATCATCGTCCGCCAGCGTGGCACGCGCATGCACCCGGGTCTGAACGTTGGCATCGGCAAGGACCACACGCTCTACGCGCTGGTCGACGGCCACGTCTCGTTCTCGATCAAGGGCGCAGCCAACAAGCAGCTGGTCAACGTCGTCCCGGCAGCGGCCTAAGCTTTAGTCCGCTCGCTGAGCGGGTTAAACGCGCGACGCAAGGAAGGCCCCGCGAAGTTTGCGGGGCCTTTTTGTTTATCTGGCCTGGCGGCTCATCGCGAGCTGCGCTGGCCGTTCGGCCAGGTTGGCCAGTTCGGCCGGGGCGGGCAAAATGACGACATTCACGGGACGGAGTAACGCATGAAGTTCATTGACGAAGCGAAGATCGAAGTCATCGCCGGAGATGGGGGTGATGGCAGCGCGTCGATGCGGCGCGAGAAGTTCGTCCCGTTCGGCGGGCCGGACGGCGGCGACGGTGGCCGCGGCGGCAGCGTCTACGCGGTGGCCGACCGCAACATCAACACCCTGATCGACTACCGCTACACGAAGAAGCACCAGGCGCGCAACGGCGAGAACGGCCGCGGCTCTGACTGCTATGGCAAGGGCGGCGACGACATCACGCTGCGCATGCCAGTGGGTACGGTCATTACCGATCTGGACACGGGCGAGCTGATCGCCGACCTCACGGAGCACGAGCAGTGCGTGATGGTCGCGAAGGGCGGCGCGGGCGGCCTCGGCAACCTGCATTTCAAGTCGTCCACGAACCGCGCGCCGCGCCAGAAGACCGACGGCAAGCCCGGCGAGCGCCGCATGCTCAAGCTCGAGCTCAAGGTGCTGGCCGACGTCGGGCTGCTCGGCATGCCGAATGCGGGCAAGTCTACGTTTATCGCTTCGGTGTCGAACGCGAAGCCGAAGATCGCCGACTATCCCTTCACGACGCTTGCGCCGAATCTGGGCGTGGTGCGCGTGGGGCCGAGCAAGAGCTTCGTGATCGCCGACATTCCGGGCCTGATCGAAGGCGCCGCCGAAGGCGCGGGCCTCGGCCACCAGTTCCTGCGCCACCTGCAGCGCACGAACCTGCTGTTGCATCTGGTCGATCTCGCGCCGTTCGACGAAAGCGTCGATCCGGTTGCCGAGGCGAAGGCCATTGTCGGCGAACTGCGCAAGTATGACGAGACGCTTTTCGAGAAGCCGCGCTGGCTCGTGCTGAACAAGCTCGACATGGTGCCGGAGGAGGAGCGCGCCGAGCGCGTTGCCGACTTCGTGAAGCGCTTCGAGTGGGACGGTCCCGTGTTCGAGATTTCGGCGCTCACGGGGCAGGGCTGCGAGAACCTGTGCTACGCGGTGTATGACTACGTCGCGGCGCACTCGGACGCGCGGCGCGCTGCTGAAGCCGAAGACCTCGCCTCCGACGTGCGCTTCCGTGGCGATGGTGGCGAAGGCCCGCCCGAAGGCGCCGCGCAACCGCAGGAATAAATCGCCGCTCGGGCCGGCGAGCGGGCTGCGCCGGCAGCGCCAAAGCAAACTCACGCGTCATCAGTCATTTGGGGAGACCGCGCAGCATGCGTTCCGTCATCGCCGATTCGCGGCGTCTGGTAGTGAAAGTCGGTTCGAGCCTCGTCACCAACGATGGCCGGGGGCTCGATCATGCGGCCATTGGCCGCTGGGCCGCGCAGATCGCGGCGCTGCGCGCACAAGGCAAGGAGGTCGTGCTCGTGAGTTCGGGCGCGATTGCCGAAGGCATGCAGCGGCTTGGCTGGACGAAGCGTCCACGGGAGATCGACGAGCTGCAGGCGGCCGCGGCCGTCGGACAGATGGGGCTCGCGCAGGTCTACGAGAGCCGCTTTGCCGAGCACGACATTCGCACTGCGCAGATTCTGCTCACGCATGCCGACCTCGCCGACCGCGAGCGTTACCTCAATGCGCGCTCCACGTTGCTCACGCTGCTGCGGCTGGGCGTCGTGCCGATCATCAACGAAAACGACACGGTCGTCACCGACGAAATCAAGTTCGGCGACAACGACACGCTGGGTGCGCTCGTCGCAAACCTGATCGAAGGCGACGCGCTCATCATCCTCACCGACCAGAGTGGCCTGTACACGGCCGATCCGCGCAAGGATCCCACCGCGACCCTCGTGCAGGAAGCCGACGCCGGCAAGCCCGAACTCGAAGCGATGGCGGGCGGCGCCGGGTCGAGCATCGGCCGCGGCGGCATGCTTACCAAGATCCTCGCGGCCAAGCGCGCCGCGCACAGCGGTGCGAACACGGTGATCGCGAGCGGCCGCGAGCCCGAGGTGCTCGTGCGGCTCGCATCGGGCGAGGCGATCGGCACGCAGCTCATCGCGCGCACGGCGCGCATGGCGGCGCGCAAGCAGTGGATGGCCGACCATCTGCAGGTGCGCGGCCACGTCGTGATCGACGACGGCGCAGTGCAGAAGCTCACGGCCGACGGCAAGAGCCTGCTGCCAATCGGTGTGATCGGGGTGCAAGGCGCATTCGCGCGCGGCGAGGTGATCGCGTGCCTGAACGGCGAAGGCGTGGAAGTGGCGCGCGGGCTCACCAATTACAGCAGCGCGGAAACGAAGCTGATCCAGCGGCATTCGAGCGGTGAGATCGAGGGCATTCTCGGCTATATGCTCGAGCCCGAACTGATTCACCGCGACAATCTCGTGCTCGTTTGAGTGACGTGTGCCGCCGCGCGTTATAAAGCGGCGTACACACGGCTCAACGCAAAAAAGCCGCTGCGGCCCAATGCCGAAGCGGCTTTTTTCATCCTCGCACAGCGCGTTTGAGAGAACGGGCTCAGCGCACCAGCGTCGATTGTGTGCGACCGTAGCGCAGATTCTCGATGATCGCCGGCGCCTTCGCCACGGGCATCTTATTCGCGCAGAAGTAGTCCTGATAGAGCCTCGATTGGTACGCATTGAGCGTGCCGTTCTCGATGCGCGCCCAGTTGTTCGCGACCGTCTGGTCCCAGCCGTTGTGATCGGAGTCGAGGCTCGCATAGAGACGCCACTCGTAGGTGTCGCAGCGAATCCCCTCGTAGTTCACGTTGCGCGCACCCGTCGGGCTCGTGATGACCACCGTGTAGCGTACGACGCCGTCGGTGCCGACCGTGAGCGAAGCGGGATCGATGGAGAACTTGAGCGGCGAGTTGTTCGAGACGTCGAACGTGAGCAGCGTCGCGCCCGCCTGCGGCAGCGGCGGCAGGCCTTCGAGCTTGTTCTCCTCCCAGTTGCCTTTGCGGTCGAGCAAATAGACGAACGCGCTGTCGTCCTTGTTGGTGGGGCCGGAGCTGCCGCATCCGGTCAACAGGACGCCAGTTGCGGCCGCGGTGCATACCGCGGCGAGAGCAAATCGTTTCAAATTGGTTTTCCTTCGAAGCAACGGCCCGGCGCGCGCAAGCGCAGGCCGCAAATGCGAACGGCGGGGCGACCCCGCCGGTTCTGGCGTTCAGCGCACCGTCGTTGCCTTGTTAGTCATGCTCATCCGGCGCAGGCACGATCATACTCCCGCCGCCGGGCCCGCAGTCGCTTTCGAGCGGTGCGCCCGCGAGCGCCGGGGCCGCCTGCACCGCGTCGGCGTGCGCCGATGTCACGATGCGCGGGTAGCGGACCTCGTGAACCTGCACGCCCAAGCGGTCCTGACGCGGCGTGGGCCGCCGCAGGAAGCGCGAGAGCTCGGTCAGCGCAAGCTGATAGACGTCGCGCTTGAACTCGATGACCGCTTCGAGCGGCACCCAGTATTCGTTCCAGCGCCACGCATCGAACTCGGGATGCTCCGTTGCCCGCAGGCAGATATCGCAATCGCGCCCGACCATGCGCAGCAGAAACCAGATCTGTTTCTGGCCGCGATAATGGCCGCGCACTTCGCGCTTGATGAACTTGTCCGGCACCTCATAACGCAACCAGTCGCGTGTGCGACCGATGATCTTGACGTGCTCCGGATGCAGACCGGTTTCTTCGTGCAACTCCCGATACATTGCCTGCATGGGGGTCTCACCATACTTGATGCCCCCTTGCGGAAACTGCCAGGAATGTTCGCGAACCCGTTTGCCCCAAAACACCTCGTTTCGCGCGTTCAAGAGGATGATGCCGACGTTCGGGCGAAACCCCTCACGATCCAGCATACAACCACCTTCGAATCCTTTAAAATTGCTTTGATTATAAACAGATAACGGTCCTCACGCACCC
>NZ_DATJWR010000003.1:0-32435 GCF_035501035.1 Paraburkholderia sp. | reverse complement strand
GGTTCTGAATTGCTTCAAAAACCTGACTTACTTTAGTGTGAGACTCTTGATACTTTTGCTGCTCCCGACCACCCCGAAGGACAGTCAGGCCGCCACCGCATCAAGCGCCCACACTTATCGGCTGTAAATTTTTAAAGATCGCTTCGCTTAAAAACATCGATTAACTCGCTGTTTTCTTGCGCCCTGCAACAGAAGGGAGGCGAATTATGGCTGGCCAAGAACTTCTCGTCAAGAGTATTTTCGAATATTTATTTCTGGGGTCGCTACGCCCATTATGTGGAGAGGCATCAGCAGCCCTCGCGATGTCGGCAAACTTACGGGCAACGCACCAGGACACCGGATGCCTGCCGCCGTGAACACGGCGTTCGCTGAGTGCCGGCAATTCCGTGCATCAGCGCGCGACCACCGTTGGCGTCGAAACCCGCGGCGCTGCCGCGCCTCCCAAGCCCGAATTCCCGCTCGCCCGCGGCCGCTTACCACTCGATAGCTCGCGTTCGCAGCATTGCACCGACGCGTAGTACCCGAGTTCCCTTTCCGCTCCGCCACGCGGAACCATCATGCGTAACTTGAATGTTTATCTGCATTCAATATTTAGTGTTCGCATGGCCCGGTGCTAGTCTTTCTGAGTCGGGCATCTGCCCCAAGACCCTTTCCGCCTCGCACGGCGCGAGCCGCCGTTCACCAGGGAGACAGCATGAGCATCGAATTCATCGGGATGATCCAGCAGCGCAAGGTATCGGAAACGCATCTCGCCGAAGGCCCGGCGATCGACGTCGATTACGTCCGCGACTTTGCACAGGCGCACGAGCGCGCCGGGTTCGACCGCATTCTGGTGCCGCACAGTTCCGTGAGCGCTGACGCCTCGCTCACCATCGCCTATGCGGCGAGCGCGACCTCGCGCGTGCATTTCATGCTGGCGCACCGCCCTGGCTTCGTGGCACCCACACTTGCCGCGCGCCAGATCGCCACGCTCGATCACTTCTCGGGTGGCCGTCTCGCCGTGCACTTCATCTCGGGAGGTAGCGACGCCGACCAACGCCGCGATGGCGACTATCTGAGCCACGACGAGCGCTACGCGCGCACCGACGAATATCTGCAGATCCTCAAGCGCGTGTGGACCGAAGAAAAGCCGTTCAATCACGAAGGCCGCTTCTACCGCTTCGAAGACGCGTGGTCGGAGGTGAAGCCGCGTCAGCAGCCGCACGTGCCGATTTATTTCGGCGGCGCATCCGAGGTCGCGCTCGCGGTCGCCGGCAAGCACGCCGATGTCTACGCACTCTGGGGCGAATCGAAGCAAGGCGTCGCCGACCTGATCGGCCGTGTGCGTGATGAAGCTGCGAAGCATGGCCGCGATGTGCGCTTTTCCGTCTCGTTCCGGCCGATCCTCGCCGACACGGAAAGAGCCGCCTGGGAGCGCGCTGAGCATATCCTTGCCGAAACGCGGCGCCTGCGTGCCGAGCAAGGTCTCGACAAGGGCGGCCCGCTCCAGAGCGAAGGTGCGCGACGCCTGCTAGCCGCCGCGGGCGAAGGCGTGCGCGCCGACGAGCGCCTGTGGACCGCCGTCGCAAAGGAGATCGGCGGTCGCTCCAACTCGACGGCACTCGTCGGCACGCCCGAGCAGGTTGCACAGACGCTCGCCGAGTATCACGCGCTTGGTGTCACCACGTTCCTGATTCGCGGCTTCGATCCGCTCGAAGATGCGGCCGATTACGGCCGCGTGCTGATTCCCGCCACGCGCGAGTTGACGGCGCACGTGCGCGCCGCAGCCTGAGGCCAGGCCGTTGCCTGTTCAGCAAGACTGCGAGGAACGATATGAGCGCCACCCCCATCGCTACCATCAAGTCCGACAAACCATCCGCAGACCCACGGCACGCGCCCATTCGCAAGTTCTGGTTCGACGACGACGATACCCCAACCCGTACGCTCGCCGAAGAACGCCGCCATCGCCAGGAGCGGCTCGCAGGCGCGTTCCGGCTGTTTGCGCGCAACGGCTTCGACCAGGGGCTCGCAGGGCATATCACCGCACGTGACCCCGAATGTTCCGATCACTTCTGGCTCAATCCGTTCGGGCTGCATTTCGGACGCTTGCGCGTCTCCGACCTTCTGCTCGTGAACCGGCATGGCGAAATCGTGGTCGGCGCCGGACCCGTAAATCAGGCCGCATTTGCGATCCACGCCGCGATTCATGAGGCGCGCCCCGACGTAGTCGCGGCCGCTCACACGCATTCGCTCTACGGCAAGGCCTGGTCGACGCTCGGCCGCACGCTCGCCCCACTCACACAGGACTCCTGCGCATTCTACGAAAATCACTCGCTCTTCGGCGACTTCCGCGGCGTCGTGCTCGACACCGTCGAGGGCGCCCGCATTGCCGACGCGCTCGGCGCGCACAAGGGGGTGATCCTCAAGAATCACGGAATCCTTACCGCAGGCCCCAGCGTCGAAGCTGGCTGCATGGTGGTACATCGCGCTGGACAATGCGTGCCACGCGCAACTGCTCGCCGAAGCCGCGGGCAATCCACAACCTATCGCCCACGACATCGCCACGCTCACACATACGCAGGTAGGGCGCCTCTCCGGCGCGCGCCACGCGTTCGAGAGCCTTTATGCGGGGCTGATAGAACACGAACCGGAGTTGCTCGACTGATGACGATCCACAAGCTACGCCGCTTTGTCGGCACGATCGCGGCGCTCGTCGACGAGGCGCCGCGCGAATCCGAACTGATCGAGCATGGACTCGAAGCGCTGCGCGACCTCGTGCGCGAAGATGACTGGCTACCCGATGCCTACGCCGTGCCCTCCCCCGAACGCTATCAGCAATATCTGCTGTACGCGGATGCGCGTCAGCGCTTCTCCGTCGTCAGCTTCGTGTGGGGGCCGGGCCAGCAGACGCCCGTGCACGACCACACCGTGTGGGGCTTGATTGGCGTGCTGCGCGGCGCCGAGTATGCGCAGCCCTACGTGCGCGACGCCGCGGGCGCATTGCACGCGCACGGTGCCGAAGTACGGCTCAGGCGCGGCGACGTAGAGGCTGTCTCGCCGGCGATCGGCGACATTCACCGCGTACGCAACGCGTATGACGATCAAGTTTCGATCAGCATCCACGTGTACGGCGCAAACATTGGTGCCGTGCGGCGCTCGACCTACCCGCATGACGCGCCGCCAAAGCCTTTCATCTCCGGCTATTCGAATGACTTTCTCCCGAATCTCTGGGATCTCAGCAAGGAACCTGCCGCCTCATGAAGTCATTTCCCACGCGCTCTTATCAGGACGTGCGCGACGCCCTGCTCGCCGACCGCGAAATCGCGCTGATCGACGTGCGCGAAGAAGATCCGCATGCCCAAAGCCATCCGCTTTTCGCGGCGAATCTGCCGCTCTCGAAGCTGGAGCTCGACGCATGGACGAAGCTGCCTCGCCGCAGCGTGCCGATCGTGCTGCTCGACAACGGCGAAGGTTTCGCGCAGCGCGCGGCCGAAACGCTCGAAGCGCTAGGCTATACCGACGTCTCACTGCTCGATGACGGTCTCGCGGGTTGGATTCGCGCGGGCGCAGAAGTATTCCGCGACGTGAACGTGCCGAGCAAGGCGTTCGGTGAATTCGTCGAAGCCGAGCGCCACACGCCTTCCCTTTCCGCCGAGGCCGTCGAGGCGTTGCTCACGAGCGGTGAGCGCGTCGTCGTGCTCGACGCCCGTCGCTTCGACGAATACCAGACGATGAACATTCCCGGCAGTATCAGCGTGCCAGGCGCTGAACTCGTGCTGCGCGCCCGCGCGCTCGCGCCCGATCGCGGCACGCGCGTGATCGTAAACTGCGCCGGCCGCACACGCAGCATCATCGGCGCGCAATCGCTCGTCAACGCCGGGCTGCCGAATCCTGTAGTGGCGCTGCGCAACGGCACGATCGGCTGGACCCTCGCAGGCCAGACACTCGAGCACGGCAGCGCGCGCCAGTTCGATCTGCATGCGGGACGCGACGAAACCACGCTTGCGCGGTCGCGCGAAGCCGCCCGCACGCTCGCCGAGCGCGCTGGCGTGGGGCGCACGACGCTCGAAGAAGCCGCGCGCTGGGCGGAAGATTTGTCGCGCACCACGTATCGCTTCGACGTGCGCACGCCTCACGAATACGAGCATGCGCATGCGCCAGGCTTCCAAGGCGCTCCGGGTGGCCAGCTCGTTCAGGAAACCGATATGTTTGCGCCCGTTCGCGGTGCGCGCGTGGTGCTCTTCGACGACGACGGCGTGCGGGCGAATATGACCGCGTCATGGCTCGCGCAGATGAATATCGACGTGTACGTCGTGGACGAAGCGCGTGCTACCGACCTAACGGAAACGGGAGCGTGGCGCGCACCGAAGCCCACCGCCGCAAGCGTAGCGTCGATCACGCCCGCGGCGCTCGCCGCGCGTCTTGCCGATGCCGGGCACGGTACCGTCGTGCTCGATTTCACCTCGAGCGCGAATCACGTGAAGGCGCACATTCCCGGCGCGTGGTGGGCGCTGCGCTCGCACCTCGCGCCCGGCTTCGACGACTTGCGCGCATTGCCCGACGCGAAGCGCTACGTTGCCGTCTGCATGACGAATGCACTCGCACCGTTCGCGGCACCCGAAATCGCGGTGCTCACGGGCAAGCCGGTCGAAGTGCTCGAAGGTGGAACGGCCGCATGGATACGCGCGGGCCTGCCCGTAGAGAGCGGCGACGCGCATCTGGCCTCGCCGCGCATCGACCGCTACCGACGCCCCTACGAAGGCACCGACAACGCGCGCGAAGCGATGAATGCGTACCTCGAATGGGAATACGGTCTCGTCGCGCAACTTGGGCGCGACGGGACGCATGGTTTCTTCGTGATCTGAGCGCGAGGCGCACCCGTGCCTCGCAGGGCCGTTCAGGCCGCGCGCGCCAGGCGCGCGGACTTGAAGCTGCGCTCGACGCTCCGCGCGAGCACGGCGAGCGCGGATTCCATCTTGCCGATAGCCCGCGCGCGCACGATCCACACGGCGATCTCGGGTTTGAAGTCGCTTACCTGAACGATGTCGAGCGACGCCGCGTGGGCACTCGCCACCACGAGCGGTTGCGGCACGAGCCCGAGCCCGACGCCTTCGGCGACGAGACCAAGCTGCAACTCGGTGCCGAGCGTTTCCAGATTCAGCTTGAGCACATGCCCCTGCGCCGCAAGTGCATGCTGCAGGCCGGCGCGAAAACCGCAGCCATCCGGGTTGAGCACCCAACCAAGCGACTGGCACTCGGCGAGCGTATGCGTTCGGCGCTTGAGTCTTCCCTTTTGCGCGACCACGGCAAGCTTCAGCGAGCCGAGCGATTCGCCCGCGAGCGTCTGCGGCAACGCGCGGTTCGCGGGCAGCAGCACCACGGCCGCATCCAGTTCGCCGTCCTCCACCTTCTGCAAAAGCGGCGCGCCCCATCCGGTGCTGACGCGCGCTTGCAATTCCGGATGCGCGTGACGCAGCGCCTGCAACGCGTCGAGCATCGCGATGTCGGCGACGGTTTGGGCGACGCCAAGGCGCAGCACGCCGGCGAGCGGCGCGCCGTCGTTCACGAGTTGCCGCAGCGCGTCGATCTCGCGCACGATCGCCCGGCACTGGTCATAGACGGCGCGGCCCATCGGAGTCGTACGCATGGGCTTGGTGTTGCGGTCGAGCAGCTCCACGCCCAGCGCCTCTTCGAAGTTCTGGATGCGCCGCGTGACGGCCGGCTGGGTCAGTTCGAGCCGCTCGGCCGCCTGGCTCAGCGAGTCGCTGCGCACGACGGCGACGAAGGCTTCGATCTCGTCGAGTTTCATGGTGTTTTCCTGCGGCTGTGCAGGCCTGTTTGCCCGTTGTGATCGCGTAGCTTAGCGTCTTTTGCGGCATCCGTTCAAGCATCGGCAGATCTCGTTCCATTTGCGCTGTGCATATTTCGATAGAAGAATAATGCGTTTGCCTTATGTAGACGCGCTCCTTATCGTGGTCACTTCGGTGGTCACTTCGGTGGCCACTTCGGTGGCCACTTCGGTGTCCATTTCATCGGCATTCTCTTCGCCACACGCATCATTGGAGGATCTTTTCATGCGCCGTGTTTACGCCCGCCTGCTCATCGCCCTCGCCACGACGTTGCCATTCGGCGCGTCCGCCGCCACGCTCAAGGTCGGCGACCAGCAGTTGCAGACGCGCGGCATTCTCGAAGCGTCGGGCCAACTCAAGGACGTTCCTTACCAGATCGAATGGTTCAATTTTCCCGCCGCGCAACCGCTTGGCGAGGCGCTCAACGCGGGCGCCATCGACGTGGGCGGCCTGGGCGACGCGCCGCTCATCTTCGCGTACTCGGCCGGCGCGAAGATTCGCGCGGTCTCGGCCACGCGTTCGACGCCGGTCGATCTCGCGATCGTCGTGCCCGCCGACTCGCCGATCCGCAGTGCCGCCGACCTGAAAGGCAAGCGCATTGCCACGACGCGCGGCTCGATTGGCCACTATCTTGCCGTGGCGACGCTCGAGCGCGCGAATCTCAAGCTCACCGACGTGACCTGGTCCTACATGCAGCCCGTCGACGCGCGCACGGCGCTCGCATCCGGCAGCGTGGACGCCTGGTCCACGTGGGATCCGTACGTGGCCCTGACCGAGGCGAACGAGCACGCCCGCAGCATCGCGAACGGCGTGGGCGTCTCCTCGGGCCTGAGCTTCGAGGCGGCCACCGACACGGCGATCCGCGAAAAGCACGCTGAACTCGCCGATTTCCTGCGCCGCGTCGCGGCCGGTCAGCGCTGGGCGCTTTCGCACCCCGACGAAGTCGCGGCGATCCAGTCCCGCGTAACCGGCCTGCCGGCCGACGTGCTCAAGACCGTCTATCAGCGCGCGCAGTTGCATCCGGTGCCGATCGACGACAGCCTGATCGCCGAGCAGCAGCGCACCGCCGATCTCTACCTGCGCGCGAACGTGATCAAAGCGCGCCTGAACGTCGCGCCGAGCTTCGACAAGCAGTTCTCGTCCGCCGCGCCATGATTCACTCATTCACTTCGGATTCCTGATGACTCGAAGACATCCCGACACGCTCCTCGCCGAAGTCGAACGCGACGCGAGCGCCCTCGCCGCGCTAACCGATCTCGACTCCGACGCTGCCGCTTCGTGGCTCGCCGACCTGAGCGCGGAATTCTCGCTCGGCGCCGCGGCACTCGACGCCGGCCCGCACTTCCCGCACACGAATCTCGCACGCCTGCGCAGCGCAGGCCTGTTGTCGCTCACCGTGCCCCGCGCACTGGGCGGCTGCGAGGCGACGCTCGCACAAGCGCTGCGCGTGGTGCGGGCGATAGCGCGCGGCGAGCCTTCCACGGCGCTCATCTTCGTGATGCAGTGCCTTTATCATCTGCGGCTTCAGGCCAATCCGAACTGGCCCGCGGCGCTCAAGGAACGTGTGGCGCGCGACGCCGTCGAGTACGGCGCCCTCATCAACTCACTGCGCGTCGAGCCCGAGCTGGGCTCGCCTTCGCGCGGCGGCCTACCCGCCACCATCGGCCGCCGCGACGGCGAACGCTGGATCCTCAACGGCCGCAAGCTCTACTGCACGGGCAGCCCCGGCCTCACCTGGCTGGCCGTTTGGGGCCGCACCGATGAGGACTCGCCGCGCGTCGGCACATGGCTCGTCCATCGCGACTCGCCGGGCGTGCGAATCGGCGCACCATGGAATCATCTGGGCATGCGTGCGACGGGCAGCCACGAGGTGATCTTCGAGAACGTCGAGGTGCCGCTGGAACATGCTGTGGACCTCCAGCCGCCGGGCCCCGCGAACGGCATGGCCCCCGCAACCGCGTTATGGATGAACGTGCTCCTGCCCGCAATCTATGACGGCGTGGCGCGCGCCGCACGTGACTGGTTCGTGCAGTGGGCGGCGAGCCGCGTACCTTCCGGGCTCGATGCGCCGCTTGCGAGCCTCGACAGTTTCCAGCAGAACCTGGGCCGTATCGACGCACTGCTGCTCACCAACCGCGTGCTGCTCGATGCAGGCGCCGCGGGCGCCGTGCCCGCTGGCGAAGCGCAGGCGATCAAGTATCTCGTGAGCCGCAACGCGATCGACGCCGTCGAGATCGCGCTGGAGGCTAGCAGCAATCCGGGCCTCTCGCGCGACAACCCGCTCGAGAGGCACTATCGCGACGTGCTCTGCGCGCGCATCCACACGCCGCAGAACGATACCGTCCTCGGCAATCTCGGCCGCGCGGCCTTTGCTACACACGCCGCCATCCTATCCAACGTTTCAGAAGGAACCCCATCATGAGCGTCGAATTCATCGGTTACGTCAGTCATCAGGAGTCCAGCGAAATTCATTTGCCCGAGGGGCCGGCTGTCAATCCACCGTGGATCGCCGCCGTCGCGCAAGCGCACGAGTACGGCGGCTTCGACCGCGTGCTCATTGCGCATTCGAGTGCCTCGCCGGACGGCTTCCAGATCGCATCGTTCGTCGCGCAGCAAACACGCCGGCTCGGCATCCTGCTCGCGCACCGGCCCGGCTTTGTCGCGCCCACGCTTGCCGCGCGCCAGCTCGCCACGCTCGATCACTTCAGCGCGGGCCGCGCGGCCGTGCACATCATCTCCGGCGGCGACGACACCGAGCAGCAGCGCGACGGCGACTGGCTCACGCACGACGAGCGCTATCAGCGCACGGACGAGTATCTCGACGTCGTGAAGCGCGCCTGGAGGAGCGACGTACCGTTCGATCACGAAGGTACTTACTACCGCGTGGCGGGGCACCGCTCGCAGGTGCGGCCCGTGCAGCAACCGCATTTGCCCGTGTATTTCGGCGGTTCGTCGGATGCGGCGCTCGCTGTTGCCGGCAAGCATGCCGACGTGTTCGCGCTCTGGGGCGAGTCGCTCGACGCCGTGCGCGACACCATCGCACGCGTAAGAGCGGCCGCCGCCGCGCATGGCCGCGCCGATTGCATTCGCTTCAGCCTCTCGCTGCGCCCGATCCTCGCGCCGACCGAAGACGCCGCATGGGCGCGCGCCGAATCGATTCTCGCGCGGGCGAAGGAAGTCGTCGGGCGCTCGCCCAATTTCACGCGCCGGCCCAAGGATCCGCAGAACGTCGGCTCGAAGCGCCTGCTCGCCGAAGCCGCAAAAGGCAGTGTCGTCGATACGCGTCTGTGGACCGGCATCACCGCGCTTACGCGCGCGGCCGGCAACTCGACTGCGCTGGTCGGCACGCCACAGCAGGTCGCGGATGCGCTGCTCGAATATCGCGAGCTCGGCGTCTCGACGTTCCTGATTCGCGGTTTCGATCCGCTCGAAGACGCGCTCGCCTATGGCCGCGACCTGCTGCCGCTCGTGCGTGCGGCCGTCGCGAAGGAAGAGGGCGCGCGTCGAGCGGCATGAGGCGTAGTCTGGGCCGCCTCGAGCGGCCCCGCCCCAACCCATCGAAGAAGCGCGGCGACGACTGCACTTCGGGCGCGCGCCGCGAGAAGCGCAAAGCGTGTGGCCCGAAGTTCGTGATGCGCGGGGCCCGCACAGGACATGCAGGACCTATGGCGTCGGCGGCCGACGCCACACGCTTCGATACTCGCGTGGTGTATCGGTTGGTTCTTCTCAGGCCAGCACGTCAGCGAAAACGCGCGAAGCAAAGCGGTTCGAATCCGTGCCCGCGTTGACCACACCCACCGTCTTCAGATCGTCCGCGTAGAGCGCAATCTCGTTGCGAAAGGCATCGCCCACCGGATGATGATGGTCCGTGTGGCTCCTGAGCATGGCGGCAAGCTGGCCCACGTCCGCTTTCGGCGCATACGCCGAGAAGATTTTCGCAGCGGCGTCGGGGTTGTTCGCCGTCCACTCGGTCGCCTCGATGAGCGCCTGGGTCAGCGCCTGTGCCGTCGCCCGGTCCTTGCGGATCAGCGAGCCGCGCACGCCCAGCACGCAGCACACGCGGTTCGCGTAGTCGCCGCAGAGATTGTTCGAGACTTCGTAGAGGTGATCCGACTCGCGCAGCGTCCAGATGGTCGGATCGCCGTCGGCAATCGCCTGCACTTCGCCCTTCTTCAGCGCCTCGCCGAGCAGGTTGGCCGGATACTGGCGCCAACGCACGTCGCTCTCCGGATCGACGCCGAGCTTCTTGAGCGTGATCGCGAAGAAGTTCTTTGCTGGGCTTGCCATGTCGCTCACGCCGACCGTGCGACCCTTCAGGCCCGCGAGATCAACGATGCCCGAGCTTTTCGTCGCGAGCAGGCGCATACAACCGCCGTGAATGCCCGCGGTGAGCTTCACGTCAAAGCCCTGTTCGAGCGGCTTGATCCAGCGTAGCGCCATGCCGACGCCCGCATCCGACTTGCCGGTGGCGATCGCTTCGAGCAGCTGATCCGTCGAGCCCGCGAAGTTCACGAGCTCGACGTCGAGCCCACGCTTGCGGAAAAAGCCCTGCGTCAACGCGACGGGCACCGGCGCAGTGCAGATCGCACCAGCGTTCCATGAGAGCTTCAGCGACTTCGTGCCCTCCTCGGCCAGCGCGCGCGTCGTTGGCAGACCGAAAGAAAATCCGCCCATTGCAGCAGCGCCCGCGGCCAGCGCGGTCTTGCGCAGCCACTCGCGGCGCTGCGGCCTGAACGGCGTAAGCTCGTCGATCGGCATCATCGGTTTCATCGGTGTATCGCTTCCGTTGGAATGGATTGGAGGAGACTCGCAGGATTACGCTTCGAGTCCGAGTTGCGCGAGCACCCCGCGGCGCAGTTCGACGAGCGCGGGGTCGTCGCGATGGCGTGGATACGGCGCATCGTTGCGAACTTCGGCGACGATGCGCGCAGGCCGCTCGCTGAACACAATCACGCGGCTGGCCATGACGAGCGCCTCTTCCACGTCGTGCGTGACGAACAGCACCGAAAAGCGCGCGCGCCGCCAGAGCGTCACCAGCTCCGCCTGCATGCGGATGCGTGTGAGCGAATCGAGTTTGCCGAACGGTTCGTCGAGTGCGAGCAGAGTGGGATCGTTGACGAGCCCGCGTGCGAGCGCCGCGCGCTGCGCCATGCCCCCCGAAAGCTGATGCGGCCACGCGTGCGCGAACTGCGTGAGGCCAACGAGTTCGAGCGCGGCGTCGATGCGTGCCTGAGCGTCCGCCGCCGTGCGGGCTCGCAGCACACCCTGCGCCTGCGGTCCGACGGCCACGTTGTCCCGCACAGTGCGCCAGGGAAACAGCGTTGGGTCCTGAAACACGAGCACGCGCGATGGATCAGGGCCGGCGATCGGCGTACCATCCGCCTCGACAGTGCCCGCGCGCGGCTTGTCGAGTCCCGCGACGAGCCTCAGCAGCGTAGACTTGCCGCAGCCGGATGGGCCGAGCAGCGCGACGAACTCGCTGGGCTGCACGGTGAGGCTCACGTCGTCGAGTACGGGCAGCAGGTCGCCGCGCAGCGCGAAGCCGTGGCTCACATGGCGAATGTCGATACGCGCACCCGCCTCGCGTGTTTTGAAATGCGGCGCGTTCGCGCCCGCTTCGATCGTGGCTACCATTTGAGCAATCCTTTTTGCCAGCCGAGCAGGCGATCGCGCACACGAAACAGCAACGTGATGAGCCCCGAGCACATCAGTGCCATCACGAGCAGGCCCGCATACATGTTCGAATACGCGGCCCAACCCTGCGCCCATTGCAGATACCAGCCAAGGCCCGCTTTCACGCCCATCATCTCCGCGACGATGAGCACCGAGAACGAAGCGCCGAGCCCCATGAAGAGCCCAACGAACACGGAGGGCAGTGCCGCGGGAATCGCAACCCGCAGGATCAGGAAGCCGGCACGTGCGCCGAGCGTTCGCGCGACGTCATAGAACGCCGGGCTCACGCCCGCCACGCCCGACCACGTGAGCACGGCCACCGGGAACGCCGATGCCAGCGCGATCAGAAAGACGCTCGCGCTGAAGCTCGAGGGAAAGAAGAAGAACGCGAGCGGCAACCACGCGGTGGCTGGCAGCGGCCCGACAAGACGCAGCACCGGATGCAACCAGTACCCCACCGCGCGCGACCAACCGATACTCACGCCCACGACGAATCCGGTCGACGCACCAATCACGTAGCCAAAGGCAAGCAGTCCGAATGAATGTGCCACGCTCGAAGCCAGTCGCGGGTAATCGTCGAAGAACACCGCAATCAGCGCCTCGGGAGGCGCGAAAAACGGTCGCGGCAGCCATTCCAGCTTGGCCGTCGCGATCTCCCAGACACTCACGCCGATGGCGAGCGCGAGCAGCCACGGCGCCGCCGCGAGCCAGCCACGCTGCGCGGCGCCGGTGCCCGCTACGGCCGCTGCCGCCGAGCGACGCGTGCGCCACGCGATCAGCAACGCAAAAGCGCAGAGGAACAGTTCGATGGCGAGCAGCGGTTCCGTATGTGGCCAGTCGTCGAGGCTCGGCCAAAGGCGCGTCACAGCGGCCGCGCCGAGCCATGCGAACGCGGCGAGCGCGCCCGTGAGGCCACGTGTTCCCGCGCGCTCTTGCACCGGCACCGTCGCTCGTGCCGCGAGTTCAAGCGTTTGCGTTTGCGTAGACATGAATGCTTTCTCCTCGCGAAATCAGTCTGCGGCGCCCATACGCGTGTCGATCAGCGCACGCACACCGAGGCGGCGTGGCACGATACCGTCGCGCGCGGCGACGTGGGCCACCCTTTGCAGCGTGCCGGCGTCGACGGCGCGCGCGCTGCGTGACGCCGCAACGAAAGCACCGGGCAGTCGTCGATGCAGATAAAACGATGATGAAGCAGAGTGCGGCATAGGCCCTCGCTTGCGAAGTCATTCAAGCGTAACGGCGAACCCAGCCACTGAGAATCATTCTATTTATATATGTTTATCTCGTACGATCATTTATGTAATGCATGTTTTTTGCGGGCGCATCATGGATTCGGCATCGATATATGCGATGTTCTGAGCCGAGTGGGTAACCAACCGTGCTCCCGGTGGATAATCGCAACGCCCGTATCGAGTTCTGTGGTGACCGTGAATTCCTCCGCATCGCCGCACGTTTGATGTTCGATTTACGGAAATGATCACTCAATTAGCAATCCAGAATACTACGCTCAAAAAAAACTCCGGCATCGCCAGATCGATCGGCGAATCGCAATGCCTTCTCCTCAATTCTCGACGCGCGGATAGAAAGCCTCATCGACCCTCCACGCGCCGGGCCGATGGAAACGCCAAGCATAACGTCGGGCGGCAATCACAACGCGAAGTAATACGGGGCACAAAAATTGTGCATGAAGAATAATTTGAATTGAAAGAAAAAAATGATAATAAAAATCGAACAAGAATCGGCGGCTTCAGCGTTTATTGGGGCAGTTGGACGACGATCGCCAGCACGTGGGTGTTGCTTGCGGCCCTCCTGAAGTGTCGCGGGTGCCTTGGCCGCCCAAGAGTCAGGAATGCAGCCCAAACATTCCGTGCCAGAGCGTACTGAAAAACTTTGCGTGCGTACGTTCCTCCCCCTTTAGCGGGTCCCCGTTTTGCGCGTGCTCCGGCACGGTCTGCTGCGCAGTTCCCGTGTCGGGCTCCATGACGTCGCGGGTTGCGGGTTCGTCACTCCCCTTGTTCTGCGACGTTCGCTCCTGACGCGACATATGCAGTTCGACTGCACCGTCCGCAATGCGTCGGGCCATCTCCGACTCGCAATCGCAACCGAGCAACACACCGAAAACCACGTCGCGATTGTGGCCCTGCTCCGCAAAGCGCAGCGCCGTAGCTACGTGCTGCGCATACTCCGCCTCACGCGCCGCCTGCATACGCGCTTCTTCTTCCTCATGCTGCCGGGCGAGGCGTGCCATCTCCTCGGCGTACACCGCGTCATAAACGCGCCGCTGCACGGGGTCGGAAAGAATCGCGTAAGCCTCCTTGATTTCCTGGAACTGCGCATGCGCGGACGCTTCGCGCCCCATGTTGCGGTCGGGATGCGCTTTCATCGCGGCTCGCCGGTAAGCGCGCTTGATTTCGTCGTCGCTCGCGTCGTCGCGTACACCCAGCAATTCATATAGCGTCGCCATGGCTCGCATAGATCGAAGTCGAATCGGATCGATCCTAGCACGCCGCTCGCCGATCTATCGATCGGACACAAATCGCGACGTAAAAGATTTGAAAGCAATTGCCCGCACCGGCTCGCGTGCGCGGCTCACCCACGCGATTGCGCCCTCTCGACTCGAAACGGCCCGTCAGTACTTTTGCGGAATCCACCTGAAGGGATAGTCCGGCTCCTTGTATCCGCCTGCCCGTTGCCTCGGGGGAAGCTCGACCTCGGGTTGCGCGACGTTTTCGTAGGGGATCAAGCTCAGAAAATGCACGATGCAGTTCAGCCGGGCTCGCCGTTTGTCATTGGCTTCGACCACGTGCCACGGCGACGCCTCGGTGTCGGTCGCGGCAAACATGGCGTCTCGTGCGCGCGAGTAGTCGTACCAGCGTCGGTGCGACTCCAGATCCATGGGGCTCAGCTTCCAGGTTTTACGGCCGTCAGTGATGCGCTCCGTAAACCGGCGCGTCTGCTCTTCCTTGCTGACCTCAAACCAGTACTTGATCAACATCACTCCAGCATCAATGATGTCCTTTTCCCACGCCGGACACAATTCCAGAAAGCGATGGTACTGTTCGTCCGTGCAAAAGCCCATGACTTTCTCGACGCCCGCGCGGTTGTACCAGCTCCGGTCAAAAATCACAATCTCCCCAGCCGCGGGAAAATGCTGAAAGTAGCGCTGAAAATAGATCTGCGAACGCTCGCGCTCCGAGGGGGCAGGCAGCGCGACCACGCGAAACACGCGCGGGCTGACGCGTTCCGTGATCCGCTTGATCACGCCGCCCTTGCCTGCCGCGTCCCGACCTTCGAAGATCACAATGATTCTCGCCCCTGTATGTTTCGCCCAGAACTGCAGCTTGACCAGTTCGACATGGAGCTCGCTTATTTTTGCTTCGTACTCCTTTCTTGAAACACGTGTCGTCGCTGCGACCTTCTCGCTCTTGGTCCGGCTGGTCTTTCTACCCTTTCCCTGGCCCATGATTTCACCTTGCACGAAGGTACTAGTTACCGTGAGCGCCCGCTCCGAAGGCCTGCTTTGCATGCCTGATATTCCAGGCGCCATCCACGGACACCTGCCCACTGCTTGACCGGGACCTTCGGTCGTCGTCTCCGCCCAGACCTGGTGCCAGGCAGGAATCCGCCTGGCACCAACGTTTCCGAAACTGCGCGAATGGTGACCGACGCTCATCCGAACAGCTTGTTTGCGGTTTTCGCCGTCAGTTCACCCTGGTAACGTGCGCCCTCGAGTTCGATCGCGCTCGGCTGGCGCTGACCTTTCGTGCCAGCGATGGTCGTGGCTCCGTAGGGCGAACCGCCGACGATTTCATCCACTGTCATCTGCCCCTGGTGGCTATACGGCAGGCCAACGATGGTCATACCGAAGTGCAGCAGGTTGATGATGACTGAAAACAGCGTCACCTCCTGCCCGCCGTGCTGAGTGCCGGTCGACGTAAAGGCGCCACCCACCTTGCCATTTAGCGCCCCACGCATCCAAAGACCGCCGGCCTGGTCCAGAAACGATGCCATCTGGGAGGAAATGCGCCCGAAACGGGTTGGCGTACCCACAATGATCGCGTCGTAGTTGGCCAAGTCTTCGACTGTCGCGACCGGCGCCTGCTGGTCGAGCTTGAAGTGGGCGGCCTTCGCCACCTCCTCCGGCGCGGTTTCGGGCACCCGCTTGACATCGACCGTAGCGCCCGTCGAACGCGCACCTTCCGCCATCGCATTCGCCAGTGCTTCGACGTGACCATACGATGAGTAATACAGCACGAGTACTTTTGACATTTCGAAATCCTCTTATGAGTTTCAGACGACAACGCCAAGTGGAATCACGCAAACCCGAAGCCGCTGGCATCGAGGCTGCGTGAGGTAATCACCATTTGTCTTCATCAGATAGATCGAGAAATTGCTTTTATTCAATATGGATGACTAATTTTATTTAAGGTCGACCGTACGATTCCCGATGCGGAGCATCATTCGGTTCCCTCGCATCACGACTTCGGGAGACGCCAAATCGTCCATAACCGACAACCTCCATGTCACGGCCCCGCTCTCGGGAGCCGCGCGCCAGACGAATACACCTGGATGCACGTAGAACACTCAGTCCTCTGTATCGCGCTCCTCAATGGCGGCGCGACGGCATACTCTACGTCGCCGTTGCCGAAGACTTCCTGAAGGTTGCACCGAGGCAGTTCGTTGATACGGCGCATATAACGATACTCCTTGCAGATCGACGGTGATCCGAGCCTGACCCGATTGCTCAATTGTCTGACGAATGAAGCCGTGCGTAAGGTGACAGCAGTGTGTCGCGCTGCGAATTCCTCATTCCTGGAGAGAAATGATTGCAAACTATCGGCAGAGAACGTCGGTGTGAGTGAGCCTCTCCGTTGCTACGATTTCGTGGGTTGCCACGTGCTTTCGAGGAGCGACGGGAGGCGAGCTGCGGGCAGCGATGTTTTCGCCCACTGTGTTACGCCTCATAAAAGAAATAGTGATACGAAATCTTATCCGAAACGATGAAGCCTGATAGCTCGAGAAGTCGTGATGCAATACATCCTCACGCTTCCTTCTAGCATCGGCCTGCCCAACCCATGGCCGGGCGGACTCTCTTTCCGTCCCGGCGCCAGGCTCCGCAACGACACACTTGCCGGCACAAATGAATAGCGTTATAGTTTTTATAACCATCAGGCTGCCAGAAAATGCGCGAAATTCACTGCCACGCTTCGAACTCCCCGGCTACCCTGTCGAGGCCCGACAGCGTATGGCTCTTGTCCTATCCCGAGTTTCGCGAGGCGCTGCAACGAGACGAAACATCGTTCCGCTTTTTGCCGTTGTATGCAAAGCTTCCTGTGATACGGCGGTTACCGGGATTCGAAGTTTCGTCGATTCCCGATTGGTCCAGACTCGACGAGATCCGCGTCTCGTACGTCGAACTAGGCCGGCATCAGGTGGAAGAAGCGGTGCGCAGCTATCTGGCGGGCGCGGCGAATGATCCGGCAACGAAGGGTACGGATGCGCTCGCAACACTCGCCGCGGGAATGCCGCCCGTGGCGCTCCCGCTCGTTGCTCGCCCGCCTTGCTTGTTGAGTCCCGGCAAAGGCGTCTTTCTCGAGGGATGGGCGGCGTTCCTGACTTATTGGTCGCGCAGCGACCGCACGATTCCTCTGCTTGCGGTGGATTGGCAGTCGCTATATGGCCGGCTGACCGACAATGAACCTGGACGATCTGTGCTTCAATGCCAAATTGAAGCGACAAGCTGCACCGCAGAACACGCAAACCTACAATTGCGCTAGCGCTCAATAACCGGGCAGGAATCGGCAACGAATCGGGAGCCCGAGGTGACGGAAGAACGCGTCGCCACCGCCACTGGCTCTCGCGCAGCCAAACACAGCCAGCCAAAAGGAAAGAAGCGGGCCGACCGCGCTATCATGCTGCGTCGTTGACAAGATACGGCGTATTTCTATCCCAATGTCCAGCTTACGATTGCATGTTGCCTCCGTGGCCGGGACGGTCGCGGCGTTCGTCCTTTTTCTCTGGATCAATCAGGAAGTCTTCACCCACACGCAATTCGTTCGGGGCGTCAACTGGATCTATCTCCCATCGGGAATCCGGCTCCTCAGCACGCTGCTGCTTGGCGCCGATGGCGCAGTCGGCCTCTTCATTGCGGGCATCCTGGTCGACTTCCTCTACTTCTTCCCGCATGACCCCGTCCGCGCGCTTGCGGGCGCCGTCATTGGCACGGTTGCACCCTATGCGGTCTACCGGCTGGCGCTGGAGCGATATGATCTACAAGCTTCGCTGGCCAATCTCACGCCGAAGCGGCTTCTCGTTCTGGCTGTCGTGTTTTCGCTTGCGAACCCGCTGTTGCATCACATCTGGTTCGCATTGCAGGGAGAGACCCAAGGCATTGTCGAAAGCTTCTTCATGATGTTTGCGGGCGATCTTTCCGGTGCGCTGATCACGCTGTACCTCATGAAGGCTCTGCTGGCGTTGCTGCCGAAGCAACCGGGCAATTCGCGAATGGAGAATGGCATGTTCAGCGTCCGCTCGGCACTGAGCAGGGCTTACAACAACCAGTTGGCGCAATAGGTTCTAGACGGCGCCCTTCGGATGCGACGAGGTTCCGGCCGTATCGGCTGCATAGCCGGCACGGCCAGCCACCGTGCGCTTGTGCGTGCTCATTCCGACTTTGCAGGTGTCAATGAAACATCGCCTGTGTCGAAGTCATAAAACAAGCTTGAGCCTATCCGATCGAAGCTGCGAGACGCTGCTCGAAGGCGGCTGTCTCGCCTTTTCGCAAAGTCAATCTGTTCCTCACCGACTTGACTCCAAGCACGCGCCTTGCTGCATTGCCAGCGCGTGAGATCTGCCAGCTCTCCGGTACGGTCCCTGTGAGCGTGACGACGCCCAGGCGCGCCCTGATGTGAATGTCTGAATCGTCCATTTCGGGTACGCGCCTCAAGGCGCGGCGAACGTCGCGAATCACGTCAGTATCCGCCCTGCTTCCTGGCGGCGACGTCGAGACCGCCACGATATGTGCCGCTGTGTCCGCTGGCGTGCCCCAACGGGTCTGCGCGTTCGCACAGGTCGCGCCACTCGCAATGGCCACAGCCAACATCGCGCCGCTTATTCTGCTCGCACCGTTTATGTTCATGCATCCTCCTTCGGGTTCTGTCAGCCTGGCAGTGGAAAGACAGAGGAGTTGGGCGTGTCCCTATCGTCCCGGACGCAATCGACGGATTATGCGCTCACTTGCGTGAGCGGCCGCCTCGACGAACACGGAGCCTGCGCCTCCCGAGTTCGCCTGCGTTATCTGCGTATCTTACGCAACTCCGTCAACGTGACAATACCCGGCGGCACAAGCGAGGAATCTATTTTCACGAGTCTCACGACTCGCCAGCATGAAACGTACGTTTGCCCGGCGATTCTCAGCGTGCCCAGTCGGTGGCGAGAACCAGGGCGTCAACCGCCATGACGCCCTCGCGCATCACCATGACCGGATTGGCCTCCGCTTCGACCACGCAGATGCCGTCGAGCGTGGCGAGCTTCGACATCGCCACGACGGCGTCGGCAAGCGCATCCAGGTCGCCGCGCGGCTTGCCGCGATAGCCCGCGAACGCGCGCAGCCCCTTCACCTGGGCGATCATCGCGAGCGCCTCGCCGCGTTCGACAGGCGCAAGACGCAGCGCGCGGTCGCGATACAGCTCCGTGTAAATCCCTCCTGCCGCCAGCATCACGACCGGGCCGACCTGGGGATCGCGCCGCAAGCCGATCAGCGCTTCGCCAATGCCCTTCGTCATCGGCTGCACGAGCACCCGCTCGACGGCGACGGCCGGCGCATGACGCGCCACGTTCGCGACGATGCGCGCGATCGCCTCGCGCAACTGCGCTTCGTTCTCGATGCCGAGTTCGACGCCGCCCACATCGGTCTTGTGCGGCAATTGCGCGGAGAGGACCTTGACCGCCAGCGGATACGGCAGGGCTGCGGGAAGATCGGCGCCTGGGCGCGCGTCGAGCGCGATTGCCGGCGCGTGCGGCATGCCAGTTCGCGCGAGCAGCGCATAGGCTTCGAGTTCATCGAGCAGCACGGGCTGGCGTTGCGCGTTCTCTTCGCCGACTTGCGACGATGCGCGAAGGCGAGGTTTAGGCGCACGGCGCGAAGCGGCGCTCGCAATCGCATCGGCGCAGGCTTCGGGCGTGCGAAAGCACGGCACGCCCGCCTCGGTCAGACGAAGCAGCGCGGCGGGCGCTTCGGGCACGACGAACGCCGCGAGCGGCAGCAGATGCGGATCGTTCGCGCCACTGTCGATCACGGGGCGCACCGCGAGTTCGGGCGCATAGCGCGCCGACGATCCGGCCACCGCGATGACCAGATCGAACTCGGGCGCCGCGCGCAGCACGCGCAGGGCGGCGCTCATCACGTCGTAGCGGGTGCCCGCGAGCGTGAGGTCGACGATGCGCCCTTTCGACACCGCCACACCCGCGTCGGCGAGTCGTTCGAACGTTTCGTCGCTGGGCTGCGCGACCTCGATGTTTCGGACTCCGAGTTGATCGACGACCATCGCCGCACCACCGCCCGTCGTCGTGACGACAGCCACGCGCGGCGTGCGCGGCGCATCGTCCGCACGCGGCAACGCCATCTGGCGCAAGAGCGGCAATGCTTCGAGAAACGCCTCGAGTGTTTCCACGCGCGCGATGCCGCAGGCCTTGAAAAACGCGTCGGCGACGTCGTCCTCGCCCGCGAGCGCGCCGGTGTGCGAAACCGCCAGCTCGGCGGCCGCCTGCGAGCGCCCGAGCTTGTAGGCCACTATGGGCTTGCCGCGCGCGGCGGCCGCGAGTGCGAAATCGCGCAGCTTGTCGGCGTGGCGCAGCGTTTCGAGGAACAGCATATAGCCCGTGATGTACGGGTCGTCGA
The DNA here is from genome assembly GCF_035501035.1 of Paraburkholderia sp. Lineage (GTDB taxonomy): Bacteria > Pseudomonadota > Gammaproteobacteria > Burkholderiales > Burkholderiaceae > Paraburkholderia. The sequence goes on along the minus strand of NZ_DATJWR010000003.1, from coordinate 12,032 downwards.
GTGTCGCGGCGCACAGCTCGCCTACGCTCAAATCGACCTCGTTGCCCACCGATACGAGCCCCGCAAAGCCCACGCCCTTCTCCTTGCCGCGCGATAGCAGCCCACCGATCATGCTGCCGCTATGCGACGCCACGAACACGCCACCCACCGGCAGATCGGGCTCCGCAAACGCCGCGTTCGCCGTGAGCACCAGCTTCTTGCGTACGTTCACCATGCCCATGCCGCTCGGCCCCAGCACACGGATGCCGGTGCGCGCAGCGATCTCGCGCACGCGCTGCTCGCGCGCCTGCCCTTGTGACCCGGTCTCCGAAAAGCCCGCCGCGAGGATGGTCGCGACCGGCACGCCGAAGCGCGCGCATTCTTCGAGTGCTTCCAGTGCCGCGTCGGTGGGCGTGAGGATGAACGCATGCTCGGGCACTTCGGGCAGATCTGCGAGGCTGCGCCACGCGCGCTCGCCCTGCACCGTGTCGCGATTCGCGTTGACCGGATACACGCGCCCCGCATAGCCCGCCTGGCGGATGAATCGCAGCGGCCTGCCCGCCGTTTTCGCCGGGTCGTCGGATGCGCCGATCAGCGCGACGCTTGCGGGTGCCAGCACACAGCGCGCGAGTGATGCGTTGCTCACGCCGGCCTTCGTGCTCGTTGCCATCGTGTCCATTGTCTCCATCATCGTTTCGTTATCCTTTATTTTTACTTGCGCGGGTCGAAGCGGCGTTCGAAGACGTTCTCCGCGATGCGGTTCTTGAGCATCTCGATCGATCCGCCAGCGATCATCCAGCCGCGCGTGCGGCGCACGCAGTATTCGACGAGCGACTCCTGGCTGTAGCCCATGCCACCCATGACCTGCAACGCTTCGTTGGCCACTTCGAAGCCCGCGAGATTACAGGCGAGCTTCGCGAGCGCCGTGTCGTGAGGCGAAGGCAACGCGTCCCGCGCCACGTTCGCCGCGCGATAGAGCAGCAGTTGCGCGGCTTCGAGCTTGAGCGCCATGTCGGCGAACTTCCACTGAATGCCCTGAAACTCGCAGAGCGCATGGCCGAACTGCTCGCGTATTTGCGCATGCTCGCGCGCGAGGTTGAACGCGTGACGGCCGAGCGCGAGCGCACGCGACGCGTTGCCCACGCGCTCCACGTTGAAGCCCGCAATCTGCTTCTTGAAGCCGCCTGGGCCCAGCAGCACGTTTTCGGCGGGGATGCGGCATTCCTCCATATAGAGCTGCGACCACGGCTCACCGCTCATGAAACACGAGGGATTGCCCACCGTGAAGCCCGGCGTGCCCTTCTCGATGAGCACCGAGCCGATATTGCCCGTGCCCGGCCCGAAGCGGCAGTAGACGAGAAAGAGCTCCGCTTCGGGGCTGTGCGTCGAAAAGATCTTGGTGCCGTCTATCACGTATTCGTCGCCGTCCTGGCGCGCCGTCGTGCGCAGCTCCGTCACCGCCGAGCCCGCGCCCGGCTCGGTCATGCCGAGCGCAATCACCTTTCGGCCGCCCAACAGATCCTTCAGGTAACGGCGCTTTTGCTCCGCGCTCGCATACTCGACGAAAGTGCGAATCGGGCCGAAATTGCCGGCCTGCATCACGTCTGCGCTCTTCGGGCAGACGAGCGCAATCTCCTGGATCGCGATCACGGCGTCCATCAACGTACCGCCCTGGCCGCCATCGGCCTCCTCCATCGTAATGCCGAGCAGCCCCTGTTCGGCGAGCAGCCGCGCAACGTCGAACGCGTAGCCGGGCTCATGCGCGCGGCGCAGCGCGCCTTCGGCGAGCGTGTCTTTCGCGAAGCGGCGCACGGCGTCGGCGAAGGCGGTCTGCTCCTCAGTGAACTGGAAATTCATGTGTCTCCTCTTTGCGGCCTCGTGCCTGTTCATCGTCAGGCCATTATTGCGAGGCCGCGATTGACACACTACTTCGCATACGGTACGTTGCTGTGAGTTTTTTGCACATCACATCCTTCCCGTCGCCGCTGCCGTTTCCATGGCCCGCACCGTTCCGCCGCTCAATCCCCTGTACGTGTTCGACGCCGTCGCGCGTCTTGGCAGCCTCACCAAAGCCGCCGCCGAACTGTGCGTCACGCACTCGGCAGTGAGCCGTCAACTCGCCACACTCGAACAATATCTGGGTGTGACGCTGTTCGAGCGCGAGCCGCGCGGCGTCAAGCTCACGAAAGTGGGCGCGACCTATCACAAGGCGGTGGGACCCGCGTTCGCGGGAATTGCCGCAGCGACGGAAAACATCGTGGGCACGGCGGAGGGCGAGCCGCTGCGGCTCAACGTCTACACCACGTTCGCGGCGAAGTGGCTGATGCACCGGCTGCAGCGTTTCGAGCAGCGGCATCCGGGCATTTCGGTCGAAATCAGCACGACGGTCGCGCCGATGAATTTCAACGAAGTGGAAGCCGATGCGGCCATCCAGTTCGGCGACGGCAACTGGCCTGGCATCGCAAGCGAACACCTCTTTGACGACGTCATCGAACCGGTTTGCAGTCCGGCATTGCTGCGCAAAGGACCCGCGCTCGAATCGATCGCGGATCTCGCGCACCACCGGCTGCTGCAATCACGCTATCGGCGGCGCGACTGGTTCGACTGGCTCACGGCTGTGGGCCATGGCGACCTGGAGACTCTCGTGAAGCAGCAGCGCGGCGGCTTCCAGAACTCGCTGCTGGCGTATCAGGCGGCCATCGAGGGGCTCGGCGTGGCGATGGGGCAAACGCGCCTGCTCGCCAACGACATCGCGGCGGGCACGCTCGTGTGTCCGTTCAACCGGCCGCTGCGGCGCGAACTCGGCTACTACCTGCTGATGCCCGAGGGCCGTTATCCGTCGCGCAAGCTCGCCGCGTTTCGCTCATGGCTGCTCGACGAAATCGCAGCCATGCCGGCCGTCGGTAAAACAGGTTAGCGATCCGGATCATTCCGCGTGCGCGTGCTGTGCGGCAAGCTTCGCAAGCGCAAGGTCCGCGACGCGCGATTCGTCGATTCGCCACAACTTGTCGAGCAGCGCTCGCGCGGCCTGCGCGCCGATTACGGGCGCCGCGAGTTCGGTGAATTTGGCGTCGAGCTCGGCGTCGCTGAGCGGCGCTTCGGGGTCGCCGCGACGGTACGGGGCGAACGCCTCGACCGTGCGGCCATCGTCGAGCGTAATCGCAACGCGCGCGGCGCGCTGTTTCGGAAACGCCGCCGTCAGCGCGGGATCCGCGATCAATTCCACCTTCTGCATCAGCGCGCGCAGCGGCGCTTGCGCAAGCCGCTGCGGCTCGAACGCGCTCAGCCGCACCGATCCATGGTGGGCCGCATGGCTCAACACGTAAGGCAGGCTGAAGCGCGCCTCGAAGGCCGTCTGCGGATCGCGGATGCCGGCCACGTCGAGCGCCGCCGCGTACGTGCGGACCACGATCGTGCGGATGGCCCGCGCGTCGAAGCCGTGCTCGCACTGCAGTTCCAGCAACGCGTCGATGGCCGCGAACGTGTGGCCGCAGCAGCCGTGATTTTTCTGCGTGATGCGCTCGATGTTGAAACGCTCGCCAAGCCCCTGCGTCACCTCGCTCCAGTCCGGCGAGTCGCACAGCGCCGCGCCGAAGCCCGCCGCGCCTTCGAGAATGTCGGCCACGCCGGTCACGCCCGCCGCCGCGCCCAGCGCGGCGCGCACGCCTACCTCGGCCGCGTGGCCCGCGTGCAGCGCCTTGGTCATGGCGTCGGAGCGGAACGCCTGCTGCAGCCCCGAGGCGAAGCTCGCCGCCGTGGCCATCGCGTTGAGTGCCACGTCGCGCGAGCCGGGCGCGGCAAGGACGGCACCTGCCGCCGCGGCGCCGAAGCAGCCCACTGTGCCGGTCGTGTGGAAATAGCGGTAATGCGCGGGCTGTACCGCCGCGCCGATGCGCGTCGAGACCTCGTAGCCCGCGACGATCGCCTTGAGCAATTGCGCACCGTTCGCGTTGCGGTCTTCGGCGAGCGCAAGCGCGGCGGCCACGGTCGGGCAGCCCGGATGATAGACGGCGTCGCGAAAGATATCGTCGAACTCCACGGCGTGCGAGGTGCTGCCGTTGATCCACGCGGCGGTGACAGGAAACGCACTCGTTGCCGCGCCCGGCAGACTCGCGCGGCCGTAGCCGAGCTCCTCCTCGTGCGCACGCCGCAGTTGCACAGCGGGTGCCGTGCGCGTGCCGGGCAGCAGCGCGGCGAACCAGTCGATCAGCGCCCGTTTCGCGGCTTGACGGACGGGCGGCGGCAGATCCGCCTGCGCCTGGGCGGCGACGTATTGTGCAAACGTGTCGAGAATCATCTGAAAAATCCTGGTTCGTTGGAAGGCGGAGCAAGGCGGCCGCCGCGCACGCGCGTGAGGAACGCGCCAAGGTTTTCGTTGAACCACCCGGCGGCTTCGAATGGCAGCCAATGCGCTGCTGGATACAGCGCTGCGGCATGACGTGTGGAAAGCGCCTCGATGAAGCTCGCGCGCGCTTCGAGTTCGTGCGCCTGATGCGGATCACGCGAACCGAGCGCGAGCCAGACCGGCGCGCGCACGCGTTCGAGCAAACCGCGCGTGGGATTCGAGCGCGCGATGGGACGCGTGAGCACGCGCGTCGCTCGCACGTGATCGGCGACGACGCGGCACAACCCGGGCGTGACGAGTGCGGCGTCGCTCAGCATGATCTGGGCGAGCGAGACGCGCACGCCAGCGACGAGGCCTTCGGCCTTCGCGGCCCGCGAGGCGCTCGCCTGGCCGTCGGCGAGGCGAGCGGAGACCGGCCCCATGCCCGCCGGATTGACGATGGCGAGCGAGCGCACCCGTTGCGGACTCTGCACCGCCATCTGCGCGGCCACGCACGCGCCGAACGAGAACGCGGCGATGTCGGTCTCGCCAATGCCGAGCCGGTCGAGCAGCGCGAACAATTCGTCCGCCGCGACCGCCAGCGAGAATTCGCGCTGCGGCGTCGTGCTGCGCCCGAAGCCCGGCAGATCCGGCGCGATCACGCGGGCATGCGCGGCGAACGCCTCGACGTTGCGCATCCAGTGATACCAGCCGCCGTGGCCGCCGTGTATCAGCAGGAGCGGTTCGCCCGCGCCCAGATCGAGATGGCTCAGCGCGCATTCGCCGGCCCGGGTCGTCGTGGCGGCAGCCGCGAGGCGGGCGTACGGCGTGTCGATCATGCGCGCGGCTCTTGTGCGTCGAGCGCGATTCCGCGCGTTTCCTTCATCAATATGTACGTCAGCAGACTGACAGCCGATCCTGCGCACACGTAGAGAAGGAAGAGATTCTCCTGCTGACGCCCTTGCAGCCAGGTCATCAGGTACGGTGTCGTGCCGCCCAGCACCGCGACCACGAGATTGAACGGCAGGCCAATGCCGAGTGAGCGGATTTCGGCGCCGAACAGCTCCGCCATGAGCGCGGGTGCGATCGCCGTATAGAGCGCGTAGAGCACGATGCCGAACAGCTCCACCCAGGCGATCGACCAGAACGTGTCGCCGACCGAAAGCACGACGGGATAGAGGAACAGCGTGTAGGCAGCCGCCATGACGATCAGTTGCGGCCGACGTCCGAACCGGTCGGAAAGCCGGCCGAAGAGCGGCTGCACCGCGGTGAATACGATCAGGCTCAGGGTGCTGGCCGCATAGGCGGTCGCGGGCGCGGCGCCCGAGCGGTGGATCGCATAAACCGGCACGTAGACGATGAACAGATAGAACGCGAACGCGCCCAGCACGCTCGTGCCGACGAGCGTCCACGTGGGCTTTGCGTACTGCGTGAACAGCACGCGCACCGAACCCTTGCGTGCCGTCCGGCGGCCGGCGGTACGGCGGAATGCCTCCGTTTCCTCGACGCGCGTGCGCAGCCAGTAGCCGAACAGCCCGCCCAGCGCGCCGATCAGGAACGGAATGCGCCAGCCGAACGCGGCCATCTGCGCGTGCGTGAGCACGGTCGTGAGCAGCCACGCAATGCCCGACGCGGCGATCAGGCCAAGGCCCGTACCGAAGAACAGGAAGCTGCCATGGAAGCCGCGCTGGTTGGGCGGCGCGGTCTCGGCGAGGAACGAGCAGGCCGCGGCGAACTCTCCGCCCACCGAGAGACCTTGCAGCAGGCGCGCAAGCGTGGCGACCACGGGCGCGGCGAGCCCGATCGCCGCGTAAGGCGGCAGCACGGCGAGCAGCAGCGAGCCGAGCGCCATCAACGTGACCGAGATCGCGAGCGCGGTGCGGCGGCCATGGCGGTCCGCGATCGCGCCCAGTAGCCAGCCACCAGCCGGGCGCATGACAAAGCCGATCGCATAGACGCCGAACGCGGCGAGCAGCGCCGAACGCTGGTCGGTCGCGGGAAAGAGCTGCGGCCCGAAGAAGATCGCGAAGTTGGCATAGATCGAAAAATCGAACCACTCGATCGCGTGGCCGATGCAGCCGGCCACGCGATTGCGAAGCACGGAACCGGTTGCGCGTAGCGGGCGCGTCGCCACGCTCGATGGGATGTCTGACACGTTGCTGTCTCCTGGTTGGACCTTGCGGTTCCCTGATTCCCGTAGCGCTTCGCGCACGCGGGCGCCGGTCGGGCATGTTGTGGAGACAGTCTGTTGCGCGCGGCTCAGAAAGAACACTTCAAATCGCGCACATCGATGTTCCAAAAAGTCATAGCGGTGCACTCACTGCCGTGTGCCCGCCGGCTTCGGAACCGGGTGCCCGCGGTCCGGAAAGTGACTGTGCCGTGCGATGCCGGAGGTCACCGAAGAGGTCACCGAAGAGGTCACTAAAGAGGCCACCGAATCCGAGCCCATCGAGCCAGGACTACAGATGCGTTCGGCGGCATACCCAGGTGCTTTCCCTCCGCTTGAATGTCGTAATCCGCGGTGTACGATTGAGATTATCGAGATATAGAAATAGAGGTTGCCCCATGGACACGAGCGCAAGGCACGCGACGGCCATCGCGTTACTGGCAGTGGGCTGCGGAGTTTCGGCGGCCTCTCACGCCTATAGCAAGGATGAAGACGCGGCGGCACAAGACCGCGAAGTGCAGGCGGCCTATGACCGTGGCTACAAGGCCGCCAGGGAAGAGTTGGCGCAACAGGCGGCCGCCGCGGCTCCCGCTGCAGCAGCGCCGCGCAAGGCTGTCGGCCCGGCAACGCAGAAGCCCATCCTCGACTTCAAGAACACTTACAGCGACGCGGGCGAGGTCTCGACGGTCATGACCGTGCCAGTCGTGGTCAAGCCGCTGGCCAGTGGGCAAGACGCCCAGGCCGCCGCTGCCGCCGAAGCTCAATCCGAAGCGCCGGCGGACCAGCAGCCGGTGCCCCGCAGCCATGCGCAAGTGCCGGCCAACCATCGCTCCGTCGCGGCGGCGCCTCCCGCGGACGACGACGTTGCCCCGCCGGAGTCGCTGGCGAAGGACGAAGCCGTAGATGAGTCGGAGTCGCCGCGGGCCGCGCAGCAGTACTCGACCGAGAGCCTGCATTACGCCCAACCCGCGCAGCCAGAGGCACAATACGCGCCGCCGCCCGTGGCATCGCGCCCGCCGCCGCAGCCGTATGGCTCTGGCCAGCAGGCGGAGTACACGCAGCAGCAACCCGCCTTTGGGCAGCAGCCGGTCTATCCGCAGCAGCAATCCGCCTATGCGCAGCAGCCGGCGTATCCGCAGCAGTACGCCCAGCAGCAGCCCGTGTATGCGCAACAGCCTGCGTACGCACCGCCCCGGCCCGCCTACTACCCGCCGCCGGCGCCGTACCAGCCGCCGCCGCGCACGCGGTGGGTGTACTGGTCGCCGCAATACGGGCGGTGGATCTACTACTGAGCGACGACTCGTTCACTGCAACGTTGTCGATGCGCCGACTGCTTTCGCCGGATATTCCGTATCCGGCGAAAGCCTGAACTTCGCGAAGCCGCTATCGCCTCCCGTCGAGTGGGATGGCGCCGGGTTCGTGCGCGCTGAATTCCAGCAGTTCGCGCTCGAGCCTGACGACCGCTTCTGCCAACCGCACCGACCTTGCCCGATGCCCGACACGAAATTCAAGGCCCAAATTGAAGGCCCACAAAGATATCGATCCCGTCACCACCGCGGATCGTTCAACTGGCATGTGAGCAAGCAGCCTAGAGCGGACACCGTGCCAACAGAGCCAAGGCCGAATCCCAAGGCGATGTTTTCCGCCGTCGTCGCGCAACCCTGCAGCAGCGATGTTGAAGTCAGCAGCCCTGCGAGCAGGAGATGGCCGAGGATGCGCGAACAGAACGTATGCCGTTGTGACATGGTGCGTTTAGCCGTGGGAGGCTTCTCTTCCGGTACGTGAGCGTGTCAGCATACCGGCGAGGCTGGGTCGCATTCCCAGGAGTAGCGTTCGTCAAGCGAGAGGCCTTACCAGCCCCTTCGAAACGGTAAGGAACCCGCGCGGTCGCTGGCAGGCACAGACGATTTCAGCCCGGCATGCCGGCCCAGTAAGACACGGCGTCCTGCCGGTCAAACACGAAGGTCTTGAGTGCAATCTGGCTCTCCGGGGCGAGCGGATCGAACTCGAGCCCGTGCAGGGTCAGGCCTTCCTGCGGGGTATCGGAGCGGAGATTGCGGATCACGGCGACCGCCTGAAACGTCGCTTGCGCCTCCCCGGCCTCGATCGGGAAAACCACGCAAATGCGCTCGCCGACCTCGCCAATCTTTTGTCCCGCCGCCAGCGACATGCCAAGCACGCTAATGTCACAACCAATGCCGAGACGCTCCAGACTGGAACCGGTCAAATCCACGCCGTAACGCACCGCAAGTTGCGTTCGCACACGAATAGCACGGCGTTCACGCAACCGCCGAATCGTGCCCGGCTCCGACAGCACCAGGTACCTGAACGGATGAGCGCATACCGCCTCGACGGTGCAGACGAGCCAGAACACGGCCTGTGTGGCGATCGCCACGATCTCGACCTGTTCGCCCAGGAACGGCTCCCATGCCGGATTGCCGGATGCGGGAGGCGTCACGAACAGGGCGCCCCCCGAGCGAAAGCCGATCAGACGACACGGCAGCATCTCGCGCCCCATGCCCGCCTGGCTTCGAATGCCAAGCAGCGCACCGATCGCCAGGTTCATGTCGTCCAGCGCCAGCGCCCCCTTCGTTCGATCCGCCGGACCGTTCTGGGCGTTCGCCATGCTCGCCTCTTGCGCCGTGTCCTGATGCGGCTGGAAATGCGCGAAGAGGAAATCCCGCTGCTCGCTGTTCAGCATCCCGCCGGCTGGAAGCAGCATCGTTCCGTCTTGATGAAACACCGCGTGCGGCAGTGGAGTTTCAAGGGGCAACAGCCCTGGATCGGCAAGCGGCTCGAGTATTTTTGAAGCAGCGCCGCTGTTATGCGCGGGAAAGTGCATGGTCGCGAGTCTTGGCTTATTAGTTAATTTTCAGTGCCCTTATTTTTACCGATATCGAGTAACGGATGTTAAAAAAACCGCGCCGATAATCCGGGAATATCGAAATATGTCAATCGCATAATGCGGGCGAAAGCCCATCTTGATCCGGCGGCCCTCGGCCCGACCAGTTCGCCCGACACGTAAATCGGCCGCCGGGATGGATTGAGCGGCTAGATCGCAGGTAGAAGCCGCCGGTTTGGCGGCGGCCTTACGCGCAAAGCGCCGCGGCGTCGTCGGGAACGCTCCGGCGCGCCTTCGCCTGAGCCACGCCCAGTTCAGACGACAGCACCACGCCGTTCCTCGCAGCCGTGATCTCCGCCAGGATCGAGATCGCGATTTCCGGCGGCGTGGGCTGCCAATATAGATGCCCGCAGGTCCATGCAGGCGCGCGATTCGTGCGTCGTCCAGATCGAACAGCCGCAAGCGCTCGCGACGCGCCGCATTGTTGCGCCGCGAGCCGAGAGCGCCGACATAGAACGCCGGCGTCCTCAGCGCTTCCATGAGCGCGAGATCGTCCAGCTTCGGATCGTGTGTCAGCGCCACGACGGCGCTGCGCGCGTCGATCCGCATTGCCTCGACGGTATCGTCGGGCATCGTATGCACGAGCGTCGCGCCTGCAATGTTCCACTCCTCGCGATACGCCTCGCGCGGATCGCACACCGTCACCGGATAATCGAGCCCAAGCGCGATCCGGCACAAATACGTCAACAGTTGTCCTGCGCCAATCACGAGAAGCCGATAACGCGGTCCGTGTACGGTCGTTAGCGTGCGACCGTCGAACTGCAGAGGCGCCGCTTCGGCGATGGGGCTCAGTTCGAACCCAGGTGACGAGCATCGTCACCGAGATTGCCCAGGCTTCGCGCGAACAGAGCGACGGCATCGAGCAGGTCGGACTCGCGATTACGCAGATGGATGAAGTCACTCAGCAGAACGCGGCACTGGTCGAACAGAGCGCGGCGGCGGCCACCTCGCTCGCCGATCAGGCGCATGCGTTGCGTGAGCTGACTGCCGCGTTCAAAGTGGCACGGCAACGCGCTTGAGCATTCGCCACGCGCGGGGGCTCAGGCAGCGACGAAAACCACTGCCCCCGAATCAGCAACCTGAGTAAACAAACGAACGAAACGATAGGTTTGCGCCTTGATAGCCAGTTCGTTGATTCCCGAGCGAGTGGTCTCCAGGATCGCCTTCACCACCGACTCGCGAATCACCCCCAGACGTGCCCAGTCGGCCTGCGGCTCGCCGGGATCGCCGAGGTAAACATCGCTTTTCCCGCCTTGCGAGCGCACGAAAATCACGCTCCACCCCTTGTCTAACGCCAGCTCGAGATACTCCGACAAGGTAGCCAACGCCTCCGCGTTGACGTCGTGGGCTTCATGGGGGGTCGTATTCATAGGGCGCCCGGAGTCGTTAGTGTCCGTGCACCATCCTACTCTCGCATTGCTTCGAATGCAGCAAATCTGCCCGGAACGCGCGCCGCGAAACGGCCGGGGTATCGGGCGGCCCGCATCCATCGCCTTATCGTGCCCATGGCATGCGATTTGCGGGCCGTAACAGCGCAACACGTACGTCATGTACGTCCCGCGCGTCTATCACTCCGTCACGCGATTTCCCGCTGAATGACCTGCAAGGCGATCCTGAGCGCATTCCCGCGCAAAGCCCGCCTTGCAGCGCGCCTGAATCTGCCCCGGGGCCGGCGAACGGAACGTGAACAGCCCGCCCGCATACGGCTGCTGCTCACGCTCGAACGCCGACAGCCCCTTCCACGCAGTCGACACATACACGGTCTGAAGATCGTCTCCGCCAAACGCGAGCTTCGTTATGTTCGCGCACGGAAACCGTACCTCTCCTACCCGTTCACCTGCGGGCGAATAGCGCTCGATGCGCCAGCCGCCAAATAGCGCGATCCACACGAAGCCTTCCGCGTCGACTGCCATGCCGTCCGGGTAGCCTTCGCCGGAAATCTCGGCGAAAACGCGCTTGCGCGACAACGCGCCATCGGCGGCCACGTCGAATGCGTATACGACGCGGCGCATCGTGTCGCCGTGATACAGCGTGCGGCCGTCCGGACTCATCGCGGGCCCGTTGGTGATCACATACCCGTCGTCCTGCGCGATCAACGCGCCGTCTTCGCTCACGCGATACAGTGTGCCGCTCGGCGCTTGCTCGGCGTTATCCATCGAGCCGAACCACAGGCGTCCGAGCGCGTCGACGAAGCCGTCGTTGAGCCGGTTGCCCGGCAGGTGCGGTTCGACGTCCACCAGTTTGTCGAATTGCCCGCTCGTCGCATCGAAACGGCGTTGTTGCGAAAATCAGGCGTAGAGACGACATGACCTCTGTGCTCTCAATCTCAGGCGATACGGACGGACTGCGGGCGAGCAAGGGCTACCATGCGATTGAGTACACCCGCACGGATCGACACCTCGGTGGCTTGCGAGCCGGTCGCGCGCGCCCACAGACTGGAACCCGTGAGTACCTTGAGCCGGTACATCAAGGTCTCTGCGAGCGATCGCCGGTGGTAGCCGGTCGCCTGCTTCCATTCGCGCCTGCTGCTTCCTTCGATAGCAGCAATAGCTGCATTGCGCCAGGTGGCGCCGGGCGTGCGAGCTGGCCACGGCTTCGCTCCCTCGCGCGGCGGAATCGACGGGCTCGCGCCGCGCGCGGCGATCTGAGCGTGACAAGGC
>NZ_DATJWR010000002.1:0-33701 GCF_035501035.1 Paraburkholderia sp. | reverse complement strand
GCTCACGTCGTCCAGCACGCCCAGTTCCTCGGCACTGAACTTCACTTTCGTCGCGGCGAGGTTGTCGTCGAGCTGATCCAGGCGCTTCGCGCCGATGATCACCGAGGTCACCGCCTTCTGATGCAGCAGCCACGCGAGCGCGATCTGCGCCACTGAAACGCCCTTTGCCTGCGCGATCGGCCGCATTGCGTCCACGCAATTCCAGGCGCGTTCGCGCTCCACGGGCGGAAAATCGAAAGTCGTGCGGCGGCTGCCTGCCTCCCCTTGCTGGTCGCGGCCATACTTGCCGCTCAACAGGCCGCCCGCGAGCGGGCTCCAGACCATCAGCCCAAGCCCCTCGCTCTCCACCATCGGCACGAGTTCGCGTTCGAGATCGCGCCCGGCGATCGTGTAGTAGGCCTGGAGCGACTCGAAGCGCGAAAGCCCCTCCTGCCGCGCGATGCCGAGCGCCTTCACGATCTGCCACGCCGCCCAGTTCGAGACGCCCACATAGCGCACGTGCCCCTGGCGTACGAGCGCATCGAGTCCGCGCACCGTCTCCTCGATGGGCGTGACAGGGTCGAAGGCGTGGACCTGGTACAGGTCGATGTGCTCCAGCTGCAGGCGCCTGAGGCTCGCCTTCACGCCGTCCATGATGTGATAGCGCGTCGCGCCGCGCTCGTTGGGCGAGGATCCCATCTCGCCGAATACCTTGGTCGCGATCACCACCTGCTCGCGCGCGATCTTGAGATTCTTGAGCGCCTGACCGGTGATCTGCTCGGAAATGCCCTGCGAATAGACATCGGCAGTGTCGATGAAATTGATGCCCGCATCGAGCGCGCGGCCGACGAGCCGCTCGGCGTCGGCCTGCTGGACATCGCCGATCTGGTTCCAGATACCGGCGCCGCCGCCGAAGGTCATCGTGCCGAGGCAGAGTTCCGAAACGAACAGACCGGTGCGGCCCAGTGGGTTGTAGCGCATGGTGTGACTCCGTCGTGGATCGAGGGAAAGTCCAACGCGGCGAGGATACTGCGTTTCGCACCGCGTCTGCAGCACGCCTGGCAGGCGCGCACGAAAGCTGCGAGACTGGCAGGCGTACTGTGTAGTGCACCCACTGCGCAAGCCAGGACCTCATTGCGCGACGCCCTTCTCGCCGCTCGTCACCCGCATGACACCGTCTTCGTCCGTCACCGATCCGCAGGCCCCCGCCCTTGCCACTGCCGCCGACAAGGACGGCGACGTACTCGCCCGCTTTCATCCGGCCGTGGCCGGCTGGTTTCGCCGCAGCTTCGAAGCGCCCACGGCTGCGCAGCGCGCCGCATGGCCGCTCATCGCAAGCCGGCGCGCGACGCTCGTCGCCGCCCCGACCGGCTCGGGCAAGACCCTCACGGCCTTTCTCGCCGCGCTCGACGAGCTGGTGCGCGAAGGCCTCGCGAACGGCGGCGCGCTGCCCGATACGACGCTCGTCGTCTACGTCTCGCCGCTCAAGGCGCTTTCCAACGACATCCGGCTCAATCTCGAACGGCCGCTCGAAGGCATCGGCGCGGAACTCTCACGGCTGGGCCTGCCGCCCGTCGAGATCCGCACGGCGGTACGCACCGGCGACACGCCGCAGGCCGAGCGCGCGGCGCTCAGAAAGCGCGCGCCGCATATCCTCGTGACGACGCCCGAGTCGCTCTATGTGCTGCTCGGCTCCGAATCGGGCCGGCGCATGCTGGCGGGCGCGCGCAGCGTGATCGTCGACGAGATTCACGCGCTCGCGGGCAACAAGCGCGGCTGCCATCTCGCGCTGAGCCTCGAGCGGCTCGATGCCTTGTGCGGCTCGCGCTTGCTGCGCATCGGCCTTTCGGCCACGCAAAAGCCGATCGAAACGGTCGCGCGCTTTCTGGTCGGCATGGGCGAGACGGCGCAAGACTCGGCCGCGAAGCCGCCCGCGTGCGAGATCGTCGATGTGGGCCATGCTCGCGCGCGCGACCTCGCAATCGAGATGCCGCCCGTGCCGCTCGAAGCCGTGATGGCCAACGACGTATGGGAGCGCGTGTACGACCGTATGGCCGAGCTGGTCGCCAAGCACCGCACGACGCTTGTGTTCGTCAACACGCGGCGCATGGCCGAACGCGTGGCGCGCCACCTGACCGACCGCCTCGGTGACGAAGCCGTGGCCGCGCATCATGGCAGCCTCGCGCGCGAGCATCGCTTTCTGGCCGAGCAGCGATTGAAGCGCGGCGAGTTGCGCGTGCTCGTGGCGACCGCATCGCTCGAACTGGGCATCGACATTGGCGACGTCGATCTCGTCTGCCAGATCGGTTCGCCGCGCTCGATCGCGGCTTTCCTGCAGCGCGTGGGACGCTCGGGACACCAGGTCGGCGGCGTGCCGAAGGGCCGGCTCTTTCCCACCTCGCGCGACGACCTGATCGAATGCGCGGCGCTGCTCGACTGCGTGCGGCGCGGCGAACTCGACCGCCTCGTGCCTCCGCACGCGCCGCTCGACGTGCTCGCGCAGCAGATCGTCGCCGAGGTGGCTTGCGAGGCCTCGGAAGAAGACGCGCTTTTCGCGCTCGTGCGGCGCGCCACGCCCTGGGCCACGCTCGAACGCGCCCAGTTCGACGCCGTGCTGCGCATGCTCGCCGAGGGGTACACGAGCCGTCACGGGCCGCGCGCCGCGTACCTGCATCGCGACGTCGTGAGTCACACGCTGCGCGCGCGACGCGGTGCGCGGCTCGTCGCGCTCACCTCGGGCGGCACGATTCCCGACAACGCCGATTACGCCGTGCTGCTCGAACCGCAGGGCGTGCAGATCGGCACCGTCAACGAGGACTTCGCCGTCGAGAGCCTGGCGGGCGACGTGTTCCAGCTCGGCAACGCTTCATATCGGATCTTGCGTATCGAAGCGGGCCGCGTGCGGGTGGAGGACGCGCAGGGGCAGCCGCCCAATATTCCGTTCTGGCTCGGCGAGGCGCCGGGGCGCAGCGACGAGCTTTCGTTCGCGATCGCACGGCTGCGCAAGCAGGTGGAAGCGGCGCTCATCGATGCGAGCGCAAGCGATGCGAACGATGCCAACACGAATGGCGCGCCCTCGTCCGCCGTGGTCGATCGGGCCACGAACGCGCTTGCCGCCTCGCTCGACCTCGACGACGCGGCAGCACGCCAGATCGCCGAGTACCTCGCGCGCGCGCGCGCCGCGCTCACCGTGCTGCCGACCCAGGACACGCTCGTCATGGAGCGCTTCTTCGACGAAGCCGGCGGCACGCAGCTCGTGATCCACGCGCCGTTCGGCAGCCGCGTGAACCGCGCGTGGGGCCTCGCGCTGCGCAAGCGCTTTTGCCGCCAGTTCAACTTCGAGCTGCAGGCCGCCGCCACCGAGGACGCCATCATCCTCTCGCTCACCGGAGCCCATAGCTTCGCGCTCGACGAGGTGTGGCGCTATCTGCATTCGAATTCGGCCGAGCATCTGCTCGTGCAGGCGCTGCTCGACGCGCCGCTCTTCGGCGTGCGCTGGCGCTGGAACGCGACCACGGCGCTCGCACTGCCGCGCCAGACCGGCGGTCGCAAGACGCCGCCGCAGATCCAGCGCATGCGCAGCGAGGATCTGCTCGCGGCCGTGTTCCCCGACCAGGTGGCGTGCGTCGAGAACATCGCGGGCGAGCGCGAAGTGCCGCGCCATCCGCTCGTCGACCAGACACTCGATGATTGCCTGCACGACGCCATGGATACCGAAGCCTGGCTCGCGCTGCTGCGCCGCATCGAGGCGCGCGAGGTGCGTCTCGTGGTGCGCGAGCTGCCCGCGCCCTCGCCGCTCGCGGCCGAGATTCTCACGGCGCGCCCCTACGCGTTCCTCGACGACGCGCCAATCGAAGAGCGCCGCACACAGGCCGTGCTGTCGCGGCGCTGGAGCGACCCCGAGTCCACCAACGATCTGGGCGCGCTCGACCCCGAAGCGATCGCGAGCGTGCGCGAGGAAGCATGGCCGCAGGCGCGCGACGCCGACGAAATGCACGACGCGCTCACGAGCCTCGGCGCGCTCGCCGAAAGCGAGGCGCGGCGCGAACCGGAATGGCTCGCGTGGCTCGCCGAACTGGCGGCGGCGGGACGCGCAACGCGTCTGCCGATCGCGGAGCATGACGCGTTGTGGGTCGGCATCGAGCGGCTTGCGTGCGTGCAGGCCATCTACCCGCAGGCGCTGTGCGAGCCGCGGCTCACGCCACCGCCCGAGTACGCCCAGGCATGGAGCGAGGAAGCGGCGCTCGTCGAAATCGTGCGCGCGCGCCTTTCGGGCTTAGGGCCTGTCACGGTTGCGCAGGTGGCGCGGCCGCTCGCACTGGAGGCCGGCGTGGCGGCGCTCGCGCTCACGCGGCTCGAAGCCGAGGGCACCGTGATGCGCGGGCGTTTCAGCCCCGAAGCCATGGGCGGCGGGCATGAGCAATGGTGCGAACGCCATCTGCTCGCACGCATCCACCGCTATACGGTGCGCAAGCTCAGGCGCGAAATCGAGCCCGTCGAACGTCACGATTTCATGCGCTTCCTGTTCGAGTGGCAGCGCGTGGCGCCCGGCACGCGGGGCTCGGGCCGCGATGCGCTCGGCGCCGTGCTCGATCAGCTCGAAGGATGGGAAGCGTCCGCGCTCGCGTGGGAAGACGAGATCCTGCCGGCACGCATCGACGACTACACGCCGATGCTGCTCGATGAGCTGTGCCGCTCGGGACGCCTCGCCTGGGCGCGCCTGCCCGCGAGGGCGGCGGCCGCCTCGACGGTGCGCAGCACGCCGGTCGTGCTGCTGTCGCGACGCGAATTGCCACGCTGGATGGCGCTCGTCGAAGTGCCCGATACGGCCGGGCTTTCGACGCGCGCGCGGCGTATCTACGAGGCGCTGCTGCGGCACGGCGCGATGTTCTTCGACGAGCTGGCCGCCGACGCGCATCTGCTCGGTGTCGAACTGGAGAATGCGCTCGGCGAGCTGGTGGCGGCCGGGCTCGTGAACGCGGACAGCTTCGCCGGGCTGCGCGCGCTCGTGAAGCCGGCCGCGCAGCGCAACGCGCATCACGGCCGGCGCAGGCCACGCGGCTTCGCGCCGCTCGTGGGCGGCATGGCCGACGCGGGGCGTTGGGCGCCGCTGCGGCGTGTGGCGTTAGATGAGCCGCAATCCAATCCCGATGCCAATGCCGACGCCGATACCGACGATGCGGCGCTCGTCGAAGCATCATCGACGGCTTCGAATGCGCGCGTCGAGACCGGCTCGAATCCGCCCGCTGCCGTGCCGCCGCGCGCTCAGGCTCAGACGCTGTCGCGTGCAAGGCAGGCCGCCACGACGCGCCGCGTGCTCGCCGACGCGGATCTGCTGGAACACGTCGCCAACGTCCTGTTACGCCGTTATGGCGTGGTCAGTTGGCACCTGCTCGGGCGCGAAGCGCCGTGGCTGCCGCCATGGCGCGACCTGCTGCGCGTGCTGCATCGCATGGAGGCACGCGGTGAAGTGCGCGGCGGCCGCTTCGTCACCGGCATTTCGGGCGAGCAGTTCGCCCTGCCGGAAGCCGTTGCGTTGCTGCGAGACGTACGGCGACGCGCATCGACGGAAAGTGCCGATGGTACGCTCGTCTGCGTGCCGGCCGCCGACCCGCTCAATCTCGTCGGCACGCTCCTGCCCGGAGAGAAGGTGCCGGCGCTAGCCGGAAACCGTATCGCGTTCCGTGACGGCGTGCCTGTCGCAACACTGATCGCCGGGCGCTTCGGCTTTCTCGGCGATTTCGACGAAAGCACGCGCGCCGACTTGCGGCAGCGCCTCGCGAAACCGTGGTGAGGCGCGCGCCGTGCGAGCCGGCGGGGTTGGCTGTTAGTTGCATCTTTGCTCAGGATGGCTGGATCGCTTTGAGCGTGTCGCCGAAATGCCGGCGCACACGCAGGCCGTTCGCCACGACGAGCAGGCTCGCGCCCACGTCCGCGAACACGGCCATCCAGAGCGTGGCCCCGCCCGCCAGCGCGAGCACGAGAAACACCGCCTTGATGCCGAGCGCGAGCGCGATGTTCTGCTTGAGCACGGCGGCGACCTTGCGCGAGAGGCCGATGAACGCGGCGATCTTGCGCGGATCGTCGTCCATGATCGCGACGTCCGCCGTTTCGAGCGCCGTCGCCGTGCCTGCCGCGCCCATCGCGAAGCCGATGTCGGCGCGCGCGAGCGCGGGCGCGTCGTTCACGCCGTCACCGACCATCGCGGTCATGCCGTGCTGCTCTGAGAGGGCTGCGATCGTGTCCTGCTTGTCCTGTGGCAACAGATTGCCGCGGGCGTCGTCAATGCCCAATCGATCGCCAATCGCGCGCGCCGTCGACGCGTTGTCGCCCGTCAGCATGACGGGCGTGACGCCGAGCGAACGCAACGCGCGCACCGCCGGCACGCTTTCGGCGCGCAACGCGTCGGCGACGGCGAACACGGCCACCGCCGCTTGCGGCGCGCACAGAACGATCGCCGTCTTGCCGGCCCGCTCCAGACTCGCCAGTTGCGTTTCCAGCTCGGGCGAACACAAACCGAGTTCCTCCACGAGACGATGGTTGCCGAGGCGCCAAAGCATGCCGTCGATGCGCCCTTGCACGCCGCGCCCGTTGAGCACTGCGAACTGTTCCACGCCGGACAGTCGCGCATGCGGCTGACGCTCGCGCCAGCCGGCAACGAGTGCGCGCGCGACCGGATGCGTGCTCGCATCGTCGAGGCTCGCGGCAATGCGCAGCGCCTCTTGCGGTGAAAGCGGGCCGTCGTCGAGCGCATCCGTGGGGCCTGCCGCGCCGACCTGCGCCGGAACGACCGCCGCGAGTGCGTCGGTCAGTACCGGCTCGCCGCGTGTGAGCGTGCCGGTCTTGTCGAGCGCGACGACCTTCAGCAAGCGGCCGCGTTCGAGCCACACTCCGCCCTTCACGAGCATGCCGTGGCGCGCGGCGGCGGCAAGGCCGCTCACGACCGTCACCGGCGTGGAGACGACGAGCGCGCACGGGCACGCGATCACGAGCAGCACGAGCGCCTTGTAGAGCCAGCCGCCCCACGCGCCGCCGAGCGCGAGCGGGCCGCCAAGCGCAATCGCTACGGCGAGCGCAACCACGGCCGGCGTGTAGTAGCGCGCGAACTGGTCGACGAAGCGCTGCGCGGGCGCGCGCTGCGCCTGCGCCTGCTGCACTGCCGCGGCGATGCGCGCGAGCGTGCTGTCCTGCGCGACAGCGGTGACGAGCGCCTCGACCACGCCATCGACGACGATGCTGCCCGCGTAGAGCGCCGCGCTGGTCTCCTTGTCGACGGGCAGGCTCTCGCCCGTGATCGGCGCCTGGTCGAGCGCCGCGCGGCCCGCGACCACGCGCGCGTCGAGCGGCACGCGCTGGCCGGTGCGCACGCGAATGCGACTGCCGATGGCTACCGCGCCCACTTCGCGCTCGCGCCATTCGCCTTGAGCCGGCGCACCTTCGCCGGCTTGCCAGACTTCCGCGGTCTCGGGCGCGAGCGCGGTCAGCGAGCGAATCGCCTGACGGGCGCGCGCGAGCGAAAGCGCCTCGATTTCCTCTGCGAGGGCGAACAGGAAGACGACCATCGCCGCCTCGGGCCACTTGCCGATCGCAATCGCACCCGCCTGCGCGAGGGACATCAGGAAATAGATGTTGATCGTGAAATTCCGGAGCGCGATCCAGCCTTTGCCCAATGTAGGCAGACCCGCGCAAACGAGTGAGACGACCGCGCAGGCCAGCACTGGCACGCTCGTTTCGTGTCCGGTGCTCCAGGCGAGCACCTCGGCGCCTGCGGCCGCAAAGCCGCTCACGGCGAGCAACAGCTTCTGGCGCAGCGCAAGGCCCGACGACGCCGGCGCGGTGGATTGCACAGAGGCGGCATCGCCCAGAGCACGGGGCGCCATATCGAGCGCACGCAACGCGTCGACGACGGGCTGCGTATCGTCCAGCCGATGATGCACGGTCAACTCGCGCGCGAGCAGGTCGAAGTCGAGGCGCACGACGCCCGGCATCGGTTCGAGCCGGTTGCGGATCAGGCGCTCCTCGGTCGGGCAGTCCATGTTGTCGATCCGCCAGCGCGCGCGGTGCGTGCCTTCGGGGGCCGGATCCGGGCGTCCGGAGCCCCGCGCCGGTGTGGAGGCGTTGGCGTGCGGCGCGCTGTGGCAGCAGGCATTACCGTGGTCGTGGTCGTGCTTGTGGCCGTGGCCGTGGCCATGCGCGCCGGAATGGCCTTTGGCACCGTGGTCATGCGCGTGAGCGCCGCCGCAAGCGTGGCCATGGCTGCGGTGTTCGTCTTCGTGATCATGCTCTTGCTCGTGAGCATGCTGATGGCTGTGCCCGTGCCCCTGAACGCCCTCGCCGGCATGACCGTGAGAGGAACAACCGGCACCGCGACCGCCACCCGCCGCGCATCCCTCGTGGCGCGCGCGCAAGCGCTGCGCAACCGCAAGCCGCGACAAGAAACCCAGATTCATCGCCGATCTCTCCCAAAAGTGACACAATCATTGAACAGCCTGTAGCCACTACAGGGTCAAGTCTTTTGGGGAACCACGATAATGCGAATCGGCGAACTGGCGCGCCTCACGCATTGCGATGTCGAAACGGTGCGCTTTTACGAGCGCGAGGGTCTGCTGGACGAGCCCACGCGCGAAACCAACGGTTACCGCAGCTATACGGCCATCCACGCCGCGCAGCTCAACTTCATCCGCCATTGCCGCTCGCTAGGCATCGGGCTCTCGGACATCCGCATGCTACGCCGCTTCCAGGCCGACCCGAGCCAGCCTTGCGACGAAGTCAACGAGTTGATCGACAACCAGATCTCACGCATTCATCAGCAGATCGAATCGATGCGCGTGCTCGAGCAGCAACTGCGCACGCTGCGCGAGAGCTGCCACGCCCACCAGGCGAGCAGCGCCAATTGCGGGATCATCAAGAGTCTCCAGCAGCCCATCGACGACGAAAACTGCTCGTGCCATGGCGACGGGCACGCTGCAGTCGATGCGCCACCGTCCACCCACCGCCACTAGAGATACCGCGGGCGCGCCTCACGCGGGGCAACGCGCGGCCCTCGGGCCGTACCTTGCCCCAGCTCGAGAACGCCCTACACCTCCCGGTCAAGGCGCCGCGGCGATCACCTCGGCCACCGTAGCCGTGAGCTTCCTGGCATAGGGCACATGCAGGAACTCGTTCGGACCATGTGCGTTGGACTTCGGGCCGAGCACGCCGCACACCATGAACTGTGACTTCGGGAAGCCCGCCTGCAGCACATTCATGAGCGGAATCGTGCCACCCTGGCCGAGATACGCGCAGTCCGCGCCAAAGTGCGTGCGCGAAGCGGCGTTCAGCGCGCCAGTGAGCCACGGCGCTAGATCGGGAGCGTTCCAGCCATTGGCCGCGCCCGCGTCCGGCTTGAAGGTGACTTTGGCGTTGTAGGGCGGATCGAGTTCAAGCAACGCTTTCAGTTCCGCCACGGCCTTCGAGGCCTCGACGAGCGGCGGCAGGCGCAGCGACAGCTTGAACGCCGTGCGCGGCCGCAGGACGTTGCCCGCGTCAGCCAGCGCGGGCAGGCCCGCCGCGCCGGTCACCGAAAGCGAAGGCCGCCACGTGGAATCGAGCAGCGCCTGCTGCGGATCCGTGGTGGTGGGCAGCACGCGCCGGCCGTCCTGGCCGCAAGCCCAGGGCATGGTCTTCCAGACGGTTTCGCCGAGGATCTTCGCCGTGGCCTCGACTTCACTCAGGCGCTTCGACGGAATTGCACAATGAAAGCCCTTGGGCAACAGCGTGCCGCTCGCGGCGTCTTCGAGACGCTCGAAGAGCTGGCGCATCACGCGAAAGCTGGACGGTGCGATGCCGCCGTAAGAGCCCGAATGGATGCCCTCTTCCAGCACCTCGACCTCGAGATCGCCGGCCACGAGCCCGCGCAATGATGTGGTGAGCCAGAGCTGATCGTAATTGCCCGCGCCCGAATCGAGACAGACGACGAGGCCCACATTGCCGAGCCGCTCGCGCAGCGCGTCGACATAAGGCAGCAGATCGTAGCTGCCCGATTCCTCGCAGGTTTCGATGAGTCCCACGCAGCGCGGCCGCTCGATGCCTTGCGCGTCGAGCGCGGCCAGTGCGGTGACGCTCGCGTAGATCGCGTAGCCGTCGTCCGCGCCGCCGCGGCCGTACAGGCGGCCATCTTCGAGCTTGGGAGTCCATGGTCCGAGATCGTTGCGCCAGCCCGCGAACTCCGGCTGCTTGTCGAGGTGGCCGTAAAGCACGACCGTCTCGGTGCTGCCCGAGCGCGTGGCGGGCGCTTCGAAGAAGATCACAGGCGTGCGATCCGGCAGACGCACGATCTCCAGCTTCAGGCCGCGCACCGGCTGCTGCTCAGCCCATTTCGCTGCATCCTGGACGACGCGTTCGAGATAGCCGTGCTGCGCCCACTGCGCATCGAACGCCGGACTCTTGGCCGGCACCGCGATGTAGTCGGTCAACGCGGGCACGATCTCGTCATGCCATTTACGTTCGACGAAGGCGCGTAGTTCGTCGTGATCCAGTTGGCGGGTGGCCTCGGACGAATCGGAGATCATGATGTTGGTTCCCTGCGATGAAAACCCCGATGATAGACCCGAACCCCCGCCCGGCGACACCCCCGCCGCGCGGCGTTGGCCTTCCGGCCAAGGGCAGCAGCCATGCGCTCCGCGCTGATCCGCGCGACAATTACGCATTGGGCCTATTCTTTTTCCGGAGAATCAAACATGGTGAGCCGTTCCCTCTTCGAGATCGTCGTTCTCGCAGCGGTTGTCGCGCTCTACTTTCTCCCCGCGCTGATCGCCGACCGGCGCCGGCGTCACGACCTGCTGATCATCGCGCTCTTCAACGCCATGCTCGGCTGGACCGTGCTTGGCTGGCTGCTGGCGCTCTTCTGGTCGCTGCAGCCGAATCCGCCGAAGGATATCGGCGGACAAACGAAGGTGCGCAGCCGTCGGCTCGGCATGCTGCTCTTCTCGCACCGGCTCGACGATCGGGTACACGCGCGCGAAGCACGCGCCGCGAAACGCGAGCGCTAGTCGCACTGATGCTGCCCTCGTCTTGTCCAAACGGCCAACGCCGAAGGCCATGGCGCGCACGCGGCGCCCATGCATGAAATAATCACCCGGAATCAAGCTGTTCTGGCCGCGCTGATGGAAGCTCACGCTATGAAGCCCACGGGCGCGCGCCCAGCCCACACGCAAGCCACTCACGCACTTCCTGCACGGAGCCCCGTCATGCCGCACACCGCCCCGCTGTTCGCCTTTGCCGCCGTTGCACTCGGCATGGCGCTCACGCCCGGACCCAACATGATCTATCTGATCTCCCGTTCGATCTGCCAGGGCCGTAAAGCGGGCCTGATCTCGCTGGGCGGGGTCGCGCTCGGTTTCGTGTTCTATATGCTGTGCGCCGCATTCGGCATTACCGCGTTGCTCATGGCCGTGCCGTTCGCTTACGACGCGCTGCGCCTGGGCGGTGCGGTATACCTGTTCTGGCTCGCGTGGCAAGCGCTCAAGCCGGGCGGCCGCTCGCCCTTTCAGGTTCGCGACCTGCCGGCCGACCGCCCGCGCAAGCTATTCCTGATGGGCTTCGTCACGAATCTGCTGAACCCGAAGATCGCCATTCTGTATTTGTCGCTGCTGCCGCAGTTCATCGACCCGCATCACGGCAGCGTGCTGGCACAGTCCATCGTGCTGGGCAGTATCCAGATTGCGCTTTCGATCAGCGTGAACGCCGCCGTGGCAATGACGGCCGGCACGATCGCGACGTTTCTCGCGGGGCGCCCCGCCTGGCTCATGCTTCAGCGCTGGCTCATGGGCACGGTGCTGGCCGGTCTCGCCGTGCGCATCGCCGCCGAAGGCCAGCGCTAGCGCGAGGCGCGCGGGCCTTCGGAGCGCTGGGCTCCGGGGTCAGAAACGGCCCACGGCGCTGTTGCCGGCCGCGCTGCGCATCTTCACGGATGCAGCGGAAATCGAGCGCGGCTCGGGCTTCACCATATCCTGTGCGAACATGTCCTGACGCAGTTCGCCTTGCTCGTCGAACCACTGGCAGATCAGCCAGTGGCCGCTCGCGAAACCCACCGGACCGGCATACATGACGGTCATACGCGGACCGCCAGACTTCAGGGTGACGACGTCGCCAATTCCGGCCATGGCGGCGCGCAGCGTTTCGGCTACGTCGATGGTCGTATCAAGCATGAAGTTCCCCGATGAAGAAACACACAGAGAAAACCCTGAGCGGGTATTACGCCTCCCGCCTCCACACCGCCCATTTCGCCAATGGGAATACGGCGGCAATTAATAAGTCTGGCAAGACTAACAATTCGATTTAATGCGCGCAAGCGATTTCCATAACCCATATGGAAAACACTGCCATTCAGGGCCTGCCGAAATCGCCATACACTCTCTTCACGCACAAGTTCCGTGGCCCGGCCGTGCATCCGCAGCAAAAGCTACCGGGCATGGACTCCCGAGAAACAGTCTTATTATTTTGAGCGCGCCGGGAAAATTGCCGCAATGCAACTACGATAAATATGGCGCGCCAGCGTCGACATTAACCGCATGGTTCAAAAATCCAGAAGCGGCAGCAGCAGGAGTGGAAACGTTTTCCACTCAGAAAATCGCCCGCTCGTTTTATTTTTCAAGCTGCCCGCTGCTCGGGATCACCGGATCGATTACCGGAAATTAACCGAACGATTTCAAAAAAGCACGCACGTGAAATATGGATGTAACGTTAGTCATATTTGCGGTGCAAACAAAACGCCCCTCCCGGCAACTCCGGGCGGGGCGTCGCGCCAGCCTGCCGCGCTCGCGCGGGCGCTATTCGGAGAACGGCAGCGTCGTCTGCCCTTCGGCGCGCATGCCGAACACGTTGAGCGTCATCGCCACGAGCGCGTAGTAGCCGAGCAGCCCCACGAGGTTGATCGTCGTTTCATGGCCGAAGCGCTCGACGGCGCGCGCGTAGGTCGCGTCGGACACACGCTTTGCGTCATACAACTCGGTCGTGAAAGCGTAGATCAGGGCATCGTCGGGCTCGTCGAACCGGGGCGTCGCACCGGCGCGGATTTGTTCGGCCAGGGCCTCGGGCACGCCCGCCTTCAACGCGATCGGATAGTGGATGTACCACTCGGCCTGAGCCTGCCAACGCGCGGCCGTGACGAGGATCGCCAGTTCGGATAGACGCAGCGACAAGCCTGTCTTGTAGCGGCAGAACGCGCCGAGGCGCTGCGCGTGCTGCGCGAGTTCCGGACTGTGGATCCAGCCCAGAAACGGCCCGTTGAGGTTGCCGCGCGGACCAGAAAGGATCTCGTCCAGCACGGCCTTCTGCTCGGGCGAGGCCTCGGCTGCTTCGAAAGCGGGAAGCCGAGGGGTCGGGTTTTGCGTCATCGATGGACTCCGTTGGTGGTCTAGACCGGTCGCTCGCGACCGCTTGCGGCCGTCAGGCGCGACTGACGGTTAGTTGCGCATTAATTACCGCCAGCCAGGCTTACTCTGGGCGCGCCACACCCGTCGCATCGAGTGCACCGTCGATCGCAGCGGCCAGGCGTTCGACGATCGTATCGATGTTCTGCTCCGTGCAGATGAACGGCGGCGCGAGCAGCACATGATCGCCGTTCTTGCCGTCCACGGTCCCCCCCATCGAGTACACCATCAGGCCGCGCGCGAAAGCCTCGCGCTTGATCGCCGCGTGGAGCTTGAGCGCCGGGTCGAACGCCGCCCTCGAGGCGCGGTCCTTCACGAGTTCGACGCCCACGAAGAGGCCTCGGCCACGCACGTCGCCGACATACGGATGCGCCGCGTAGCGCTCGCGCAGCCGCGCGCGCAGTTGCTCGCCGCGCGCGAGCACGTTTTCGAGGAGCTTCTCTTCAGCTATCACGCGCTGCACTTCGAGCGCCGCCGCGCACGCCGTGGCGTGACCAATATACGTGTGGCCGTGCTGGAAATAACCGCTACCGCCCACGATCGCTTCGTAAATGCGCTGGCTCACGAGCGTCGCGCCAATCGGCTGATAGCCCGCGCCCAGCCCCTTCGCGATCGTGAGCAGATCGGGCGCGACGCCGTCCTCCTCACAGGCGAACAGATACCCGGTGCGCCCCATGCCCGACATGATCTCGTCGAGGATCAGCAGCACGCCGTAGCGGTCGCACACCGCGCGAATCTTGCGGAAGTACTCGCGCACGGGCGGCACCGCGCCGGCCGTTGCGCCCACCACGGTTTCTGCAACGAAGGCCGCGACCGTTTCCGGCCCGAGTTCGAGAATCTTTTGCTCGAGCTCTTCGGCGAGGCGCTGCGCGTAGGCCTCGTCGGTCTCGCCCTCGTGGCGCTCGCGGTACGCGTAGCACGGGCTCACGTGATGCGACTCGATCAGGATCGGCAGGAACGGCTCGCGACGCCAGGCATTGCCGCCTATCGCAAGCGCCCCGAGCGTGTTGCCGTGATAGCTCTGGCGGCGCGCGATGAAGTGGCGGCGCGCAAGCTCGCCCTTCTCCACGAAGTACTGGCGCGCGAGCTTGAGCGCGGCCTCAATCGCCTCCGAGCCCCCCGACACGAAGTAGACATGGTCGAGGCCCTTGGGCGCGGCCGCAATGAGGTGATCGGCCAGTTGCTCCGAAGCCTCGGTCGTGAAGAACGAGGTGTGCGCGTAGGGCAACTGTTGCGCCTGGCGCTTGATCGCTTCGATCACGCGCGGGTTGCTGTGGCCGAGGCACGAGACGGCCGCGCCGCCGCTCGCGTCGATGTAGCGCTTGCCCGTGGAATCGATGATTTCGATGCCTTCGCCCGCCACCGCGACGGGCAAGATTTGCTTCGGCATCCGATGGAACACTTTGGTCGGGGACGTATGGGTCCGGGACGCGCTCGTCATGGGTTTCCTCGATGAAGTCCGTGAATGTTCAACTCGTCGCGCTGCCCAAACGACGTGTATTCGAATCGATTTGCAGGCCGAGCACCCTCGCGCCGCCCTGCCAGACGTCGAACGCGACGCCGTCCGGCGTGATGCGCATGCAGGCGGTGGCGAGCGTGTTCTCGTCGTCGGGGTCGTGCGGGTCGTCGCGGAAAATCGGCAGGCCGGCGCCCCCCCGGTCCTGCAGCACCTGCACGAAGGCCGCGCCGTCCGGCAGTGCGCCGAGCGCCGGCAGCAGCTCGGCGAGCCGCGTCTGGCGATCGCGCGACGAATCGGTCACGATCTGCGCCTCGCACTCGTAGCCCGCATGGATCAGGTGATTCGCATGGCCCGAGGGCGCGCTCACTTCGACAGCCGAGCAACGCTGCGCGGTCGCTTCGACGCTGTACACGCGCACGTCGCCCGTCGAGTCCGTGCCGCCAATCGTGTGATGGAAGCCGCTCGCGCGCGGCGTGTCGCGCAGCAACGCAAGCGCTTCGTCGAGCGTCGCGCAATCGAGCACGGCGCGCGCGAGAATCATGCGCGGCACGCCCGCGCGTGGCTCGCGAATGCGCACGTTGTTGATCGCCTGCGCAAGCCCCGCGCGCGTGGCCGCGAACGTGTGCCCTGGCAGCGAGCCTGGATAGTAGAAGCTCACGAAACCGGGCTTCCCTTCGGGTTCGACCTCGACCACGCAGCAGCGCCCGAGCAACCAGGGGTCGCCGTCCTCGTTGTGCGCGATCAAGCCGGCGGACGGCGTGCGCGCCGCGAGCGTGGTGCAGCCGTCGGGAGAGCGGTGGATCAGCTCGCCGCGGCAGTTCCAGAGGAACAGATCGTCGGCGGGCCAGCCCAGCGCTTCGGCCATCGCGTCGATTTCCGCAACGCAGTCCGGGAAGTGCCGCTCGGCCGCGGCACGCAGCTGCTGCGCGAACGCACTGCCGCGCCAGCGGCTCACCGCCTGCCAGGCGCTGCTCTGTGCCATGTAGCCGGCGAAGATCGGTTTCACTAGCGCGCCAAGCTGACGCCCGATCGCCTCGGGCGAACCGGCCAACCGGAAAGTCTTGAATTCCTGCATCGGTTTTCTCGCTTCGTTCGAGCTATTTGTCTACCTATGGTCGGATTTATACGCTTCAACAACATATGTTGTCAAATTAATCATATCTCGCAACACACGGAATGGGCATGGGCGAAGCGAACCGGGATGCCGCCGTTTCGCTACGGCATCCGAAAGCAGAGAAACATCGCCAATGATGCGAAAACGACGCGGCCATGGCCTCAGGGCACGTAGGCGCCGCGCGCGTTCAGTATCCGCTCGGCCTGTTCGAGCTGCGCGATTGCGCCCGACCCTTCGAGGGCGAGCAAATGCGCGACGAGCGATTCGGCCAGCGCTGTCGCGGCCACGAGCGAGGGGAAGAACGAAGGGCTTTCGTGCGTAAAGATCAACGCCTTGTCGGCGTTCAGGGCGATCGGGGAAACGGCGCTGTCGGTGATCGCGATCAGCCGGCTGCCCCTTGCGAGTGCGGCCTCGGCCACGCGCACCGCCTCAACCGAATACGGGGCGAAGCTGACAACAATCGTTGCGCTGTCGCGCTCGATGCCGAGCAACTGCATTTCCAGCGTGCCGCCCTCGCCGCCCAGCAAGGAAACTGAAGGCCGAAACAAGCGATAACCGTAAACCAGCCCGAATGCCACTGCGTAACACGAGCGAAACCCGGCCACGTGCACATGCTTCGCCTTGCGCAGCACACGCGCCGCCTCGACCATCGTCCGTGTGTTGTGCGCAGCGCTCGCCTCCAGATTGTGCTGCTGCGCTACGAGCAGGTCGCGCGCGAGGCTGTCCCGGGTGCTGCCCGCCACGAGCGAGCGGGCGCGGGCAGAAAGCGGCTCGGGCCGCGTGCGCACCCGCGCGACAAACAAGTCGCGCAGCTCGTTCCAGCCAGGGAAGCCCAGTTGCTGCGAGAGCCGTACGAGCGAGGCGGGCTGCACGCGGGCGCGCTCGGCCACCTTGCGCATGGACGAGACGGCCACTTCGTCGGGATGATCGAGCAGGAAGGCTGCGCCGGTCTGGAACTGCGGGCTCAAATCGGAAAAACGCGCGCGAATCAGCGCGGCAAGCTGGTCGAAACTGTCTGGCATGCGTCGCTCGGGCAGTGGGTGACAACAAATGTTACCACTCGTGTTGCAGTATGTTGCAAGTCGGGACAGATGCTGGTGAGCGGCGCCCAAACGCAACCCGCAGCGCTACCCACAAGCGCTATTGAAAATGAGGGACCTGAAAATAGCCTTCGCAGATAAACCTGGTCCCGCAAAAAAAAACGACCAATAGGCGGACCGCTCCCATACAATGCCCCGTTACGAATATCGCACTGCCGTTGCACCTGTGTCCGAACCCGCCACCTACACTCCGAACCATACTCACCTGGCACGCACACCACGTGCGCAGGGGCAGTGAAAGGAAAAGGACGATTCTCGGCGTGATACCGAACGCGGCTGCACTGGCGGCGACGCCCGCAGCGTTTGCCCACATGGATTTGGCCTTAGGGATTGACGTACCTGGCATCGCCTGGGCCCCAGCTGAGCCGGTGTACTTCGCTGCCCTGCCTACGGCGTATGCGCCTCCTCCGGTCACGATAGCCTCGCGCACAGGCGCTGACTGGCGTGCACGTGATTGGCGGGAACACAAGTGGCACGAGCTAATGGCGCGAGCGTAATCGACCCGTAATCGGCGCGAAAGCCAGTGGCACGACAGCAATCACGGGCGATACTAAAACCGATGCAGACACCTCAATATCAATCAGACACGAATCATGAACTGTAAAAGAATCAAGATGCTCGTAGTGACTGCCGCGCTGGGCCTGATGGCAGCCGGAACCGCCAACGCCGCTGGCTGCCTGAAGGGCGCAGTCGTGGGCGGGGTCGCTGGCCACTACGCTGGTCACCACGCAGTCGTTGGAGCGGTCGGCGGCTGTATCGTCGGCCATCACATTGCGAAGAAGCAGGCGGAGGAACGAGCCGCACAGCAGCAGGCAGCCCGTTCGCCGAAGCTAACCTCGTGATGCCCTGTTGAGGCTCCGTCGGTCGCCGCCAGGGACGCGGATTCGACCTGTGTTATCCTGGCAGCTTACGACTTAAGACTTGCAGTGATATCTGCTCGACGCACCCAGAGCGAAGCAAAACTAGATGGACGAACGAAAACGAGACAGCATAGTGGCCTACCTGCGTCGCAGGATGGCTGAATTGGGGATCGAACCTGGCGATGTCGCCGCCTCGATCGCCGCGGACCAGGAGCGGTTGCGAGCAGTGCGCTACCGGGACGCCACGGGGCACACATGGGATGGCAAAGGTGATGCCCCGCAGTGGATTGTTCAGGCAACCAGCGCAGGCCAATCACTCGAGCATTTTGCAATCAATAAAGCCCCTGAAGAGCAGCAGCAGCCGAGCAAGCGCCCGGGTGTGAACTGGCGACTGGATCCGTTTGCGGGCACCCGTCTGGCAACGATGAACCCGAGCAGTTCGGATCTTCCTGAACCCCGCTCCGTCCGCGACATCTGAACGCCGGTGAGATAACCGTCGAGACAAGCTGTGCGACAGCGGGGTGAGTCACTTCAGGAATGACAACAACGTTGCCACTGCTAAGGTTCGCCATTTTGATTCGAACCGTTCACTTCGACTTGCGTCGAGCGCTTCGTCGAGCTTGCGAAATCAGTTGCGAAACGAGATGCGCGCAGCGCTTGAACCGCGTGCTCATCGTCCCGATTTCCATCACACGCTGCGCACGATCGCGCCATCCACGCGGATGCATTGGCCCGTGATGTAGCCGGCGCCTTCGGAGAGCAGGAACGCGACCGTTTTCGCGACCTCCTCGGTCTTGCCAAAACGCCCTGCGGGAATGCGCGCCACGACCTCGGGCGTTTCCGGCCAGCTATCGATGAATCCCGGCAGCACCGCGTTCATGCGAATGTTCTCGCGCGCGTAGCGCTGTGCGTACAGATGCGTCCAGACGTCGAGCGCTGCACGCAGCGCCGACGAAACCGGCATGACCTGCTCGGGCGCGACCGCCGCGAAGCTCGAGATATTGACCACGGCGCCGCCGCCCTGAGCTTGCATGATGGGCGTGACGCGCCGCATCATGCGCACGACGTTGAGCAAGATGACGTCGAGGCCTGCGTGCCAGTTCGCGTCGTCGAGTGCGAGAAGATCGCCCTTGGGCGGGTGGCCCGTGTTGTTGACGACCGCATCGATGCGCCCATATTTATCGAGCGCTGCGCCAACCAGTCGTTCCAGGTCGGCGTCTTCGGTCACGGAGCCTGTCACGCCCACGCCGCCCAATTCGGCCGCCAGGCGCTCGGCGCTGCCCGAAGGCGACATGAGCGCGAGCCGGTATCCATTCGCCGCCAGCTCGCGCGCGATGGCCGCGCCCATTCCCTTGCCCGCCGCCGTCACGATTGCCACTTTTTCCATTTCGATTGCTCCTTTGTTCTCTTTTCGCGCTTTCATTGCACGCTTCTGTTGCCCGCTCCGGTCGACAGAAGCCAGCCAACATCCGCAAGCATGCCATCGATTACAAGCATAGAAAGCGCCTGCATTTCACGCGTTGGTTGAAGCGAGCCCTGCGGGACGCGTCGCTTGCGTTGCCAGCTTCAAACGCGCGACGCCTTCGCGAATCTCGTCCACGTTCGGCGCGGCAAACGAAAGGCGCAGCGACGCGGTGTCCGGCGCGTTGGCGAAGAATGCCTTGCCAGGCACGAAAATCACCTTGCTGTCGATCGCGTTCGGCAACAGCGCATCGATCTCGACGCCTGGAATGCGCGCCCACACGAACATGCCGCCTTCAGGCTGATGAAACGCGATTTCGCCGCCGAATTGCGCGCGCAATCCC
Organism: Paraburkholderia sp.; assembly: GCF_035501035.1. Lineage (GTDB taxonomy): Bacteria > Pseudomonadota > Gammaproteobacteria > Burkholderiales > Burkholderiaceae > Paraburkholderia. Next base: position 13,972 of record NZ_DATJWR010000002.1, on the reverse strand, counting down.
TCGCAAAGCGCCTCACATTTGCGCTGGTACGCCTGCGTAATGCGCGGCAGGTGTCGTTCGAGCGAGCCTGCGGCCAGATAGTGCGCCGCGATGGCCTGGGTCCATGGCGTACTGCACAGATCGACGGTCTGCTTGGCGATCACGCAACGCCGCGCGATTTCGACAGGCGCGATCGCCCAGCCTACGCGCAAGCCCGGCGCAACGACTTTCGAAAGACTCGAAAAATGCACCACCCAGTCGCGCGCGCCTTGCACCTCGCTCGCCAATGCGAGCATCGAAGGCACCGCGTCGCCCGCGAATCGCAGGTCGCCGTACGGGTCGTCCTCCACGATCACGAAGCGGTATCGAACGGCGAGCCGCAGCAACGCAAGCCGACGATCGCGTGTAAGTGTGGCCCCGGTGGGATTCGCGAAGGTCGGCACGGTGTACAGCAGCTTCGGCCGCGCAATGGCGCCCGATGCAAGCCGCTGTTCAAGCACGCCAGTGTCGATGCCGTCACTGTCTACAGGCACCGTAACGATGTGTGCCTGCTGGAGCCTGAGCGCTTGCAGCGTGGCCGGATAGGCGGGCTGTTCCGTCAAGGCCGTGTCGCCCGGTTCGAGCAGTACGCGCAACAACAGATCGAGGCCTTGCTGCGATCCCGTCGTAATGAGCATCTCTTGCGGGGTGCAGGTCACGCCGCGGCGCGCCATCAGCGCGAGGAGTTGCGTCTTCAGTTCGGGCAAGCCGTCGGTCGGGCCGTATTGCAGACAGCGCGTCGAATCCTGCCATGCCTGCGCCGCTGCCGCCTGCAGTCCCTCCGCATCGAACAGATCGCTGGCCGGATATCCGCCAGCGAAGGAAATCATGCCTGGTTCTCCCAGGTACTTGAAGAGTTCGCGAATCGGGGAACCGGCAGGATGCTGAAAAGGAGCGGTGAATTCGTACATGTCTTCAATGGCCTGTATCCGAACAACGATCGATCAAGCCTCGATTGTGGTCAGCCCGCGCGCATGCATCAAACGAAATCTAATCACGACATCATGCGGTTTGCTCATCAAGCCCCGCGTAAGCTTGCGTAGCGAAATCGCCATCCAAACGAGAAAGGCCCGTGAAATACGGGCCTCATCTCATGCATGAAATGCGATACAGAACGCACTCGCCCCGAGCAAATGCTCGCGGCGTCACACCACGTTCTTCTCGACGATAGGACGATTTTCGAGCACGCGTGACCAATCGAGCGACGAAAGATCGAGCGTGGTGTACCTGCCGTTCAGAATGAGCTCGCTCACGCCGCGCCCCGTCGCCGGTCCCTGTTGCAGACCGTGGCCGCTGAAGCCATTGGCGAACACGCAATTGTCGACGGCCGGGTGATACCCGATGATGGCGTTCTGGTCGAGCACGTTGTACTCGTAGTAGCCGGACCAGCAGTTCTCCACGCGCAGCGCCTCGAAGCCCGGCACGCGATGCGCGAGTGTCGGCCAGATCACCTCGTCGAAGATGGCGTGATCGACTTCGTCGAGCGGCAGATCGTCCGGATCGTTGTCCGGGCTCGGCGACGTGCCGGTGATATACGTATTGCCTTCGGGCCGGAAATACACGCCCGACGGGTCGATCAGCAGCGGGCAGTGGGTGAGCCGCGCCGGCGACGACACATTGAAAATGCTGCGGCGGCGCGCATGAACCGGAATGTCGATGTCCATCATTTCCGAGAGCTTGCGCGCCCACGCGCCGGCCGCGTTCACGAGCGTGTCGCAGGCATGGCGTTCGCCGTCGCTCGCGATCACGTGCGTGACCTTACGGCCGTTGCGCACGACGCCCGTCACGTCGGCGGGCACGTAGCGCGCGCCAAGCGATTGCGCCTTCTTGCGCAGCGCCTGCACGAGGCCGTATCCGTCGAACCAGCCCTCGCCGCTGCGGCCATACGCGCCGCTCGCGAGGTCTTCGACATTGAGCCAGGGAAACTTCGCCTGCAACGCTTCGCTCGACATCAGTTCGATGTCCGCACCGAGGCTCGTTTGCAGCGCGTGGTTCTCGCGCAGCGTCGCTTCGCCCGCAGCCGTGGCAAGGAAGAGATAACCGCCCTCGTGCAGATCGATCGAAGGCCGGTTGCCGTCCACTTCGAGCCGCTCGCCAATGCTGCGCAAGAACTCGATGCCGAACAGCGACATCTGGATCGACAGCGGCGTGGAAAACTGCTGCCGGATCGACGCGGCCGAAAGCGCCGAAGACGAGCGCGCATAGCTCGGATCACGCTCGAAAACGGTCACGGAAACCGTCGGGTCGGACGCGCGCAGAAAGTAGGCGATAGAACTACCGATTGCCCCGCCGCCAACGATAACGACTTGAGAACTCACGACTTGCTCCAGAATGCGCAAAACTGCGGCGCCGGTTCGTCATGCGACGTCGTGCGACGTCACGTGACATCGCACGAATCGATCCATCGAGCGGGCGCGCCACGTGGGGTGGCGCGTCCCTGGTGAACGTCGAACGCGGTTATTCGACGTTGAAATCGATGCCCTGGGCAAGCGGCAACGCCGACGAATAGTTGACCGTGTTCGTCGCGCGGCGCATATAGGCCTTCCACGCATCGGAACCCGACTCGCGCCCGCCGCCCGTTTCCTTCTCGCCGCCGAACGCACCGCCAATTTCCGCGCCGCTCGGGCCAATGTTCACGTTCGCAATGCCGCAATCGCTGCCCGAGGCCGAGAGGAAGCGCTCGCTCTCGCGCAGGTCCGTCGTGAAGACGCACGACGACAGGCCATGCACGGCTGCGTTGTTCGCCTCGATCGCTTCGTTGAAGTCGCTGTACTTGAGCACGTAGAGAATGGGCGCGAAGGTTTCCTTCAGGACAACTTCGGTTTGCTTGGGCATCTCGACGATTGCCGGACGCACGTAGAAGCCCTTTTCGTTGCCCGCCACCGTATGGCGCTCGCCGCCGTACACCTTGCCGCCCTCGCGCTTCGCCTGTTCGAGCGCTGCCTGCATGCGCGAGAACGACTGCTCGTCGATGAGCGGGCCCATCAGCGTGCCCTGTTCGAGCGGGTTGCCGATCGCCACCTTGCCGTAGAGCGTCTTCAGGCGCTCGACCGCCTTGTCGTACACGCTCTCGTGCACGAAGAGGCGGCGCAGCGTGGTGCAGCGCTGGCCTGCCGTGCCGACGGCGGAGAACAGGATGCCGCGCAACGCGAGTTCCAGGTCGGCGGTCGCGGAAATGATGCCCGCATTGTTGCCGCCCAGTTCGAGCAGCGAGCGGCCGAAGCGGCGCGCGACCTCCACGCCGACCGTGCGGCCCATTTCGGTGCTGCCCGTCGCGCTCACGATGTTCGAGCGCGGATCCGCCACCAGCTTCGCGCCCACTTCGCGGCCGCCGATGACGAGGCTCGTGAGGCCTTCGGGCGCATCGCCGAATTCCTTCAACACGTCCTGCAGGATCTTGTTGACGGCGAGCGCGGTGAGCGGCGTCTTTTCCGAGGGCTTCCAGATGACGGCGTTGCCGCACACGAGCGCGAGCGCGGCATTCCACGACCACACGGCGACCGGGAAATTGAAGGCGGAAATGACGGTGCAAACGCCCATCGGGTGCCAGGTTTCGGCCATGCGGTGGCCCGGACGCTCCGAGGCGATCGTGAGGCCGTAGAGCTGACGCGAGAGGCCGACGGCAAAGTCGCAGATGTCGATCATCTCCTGCACTTCGCCCATGCCTTCCTGGAGGATCTTGCCGGTCTCCAGCGTGACGAGGCTGCCGAGCGCGCGCTTCTGTTCGCGCAGCTTGTTGCCGAGCAGACGCACGAGTTCGCCGCGGCGCGGCGCGGGCACGTTGCGCCAGACCTTGAACGCCTCCTGCGCCTTCGAGAGCACGGCGTCGACGTCGGCCGCCGACTGGCTCGCGGCGCGGCCGATCAGCTCGCCATTGATCGGCGAATGCACGGCGATGTCGCCCGCTTCCGCGAGCTGGGAAATACCGAGATCCGAGAGGATGGTGGAGGCTTTCATAGGTAGAATCCCTTAAAAATTTCCAATACGAAACATTGCTACTTTAGGAAACTATACACGCGCAATTTTGCGGCGACAACACGTAAATCTTCGGGAAAGCCGCTGCGCCGCATCCATCGCTCCAGGGCGGCTTTCCGGCACGTCCGGGCAAGCGCGCGTCCCCCGGACCGCGCTTCATTTCCTATCGGAAACAATGCATCGGGCGCCGACCGAAGCGGCGCCCTCGCAGGTGACTTCGCGGTTGGGGTGTCAGTCCGTGGTCCGCGTCGTGACCGGCACCCAGGCCACGTTCTTGACCTGATAGAGCGTCGAGCTGGGGCTCTTCAGGTCGCCCGCCGCATTGAACGCAATCTTGCCCGTGATGCCATCGTAGTTCGTGGACTTCATCGCAGCGTTGAACTGGGCAGGATTCGCCGAGCCCGCCTTTTCCATCGCCTTGATGGCGACCCACGTCGCGTCATAGGCGAACGGCGCATAGGCAAGCATGTCGATGCCGTACTTCTGCTTGAACTTCGCTTCGAAGTCCTTACCCTTGGGCAGCGTCGCGAGCGGCTGGCCGTATTCCCATACCGAAGAACCGTCGGCGGCGTCGCCGGCGAGCTTGATGAAGTTCGCGTCCATGACGCCCCCGCCCGCGAGGAATTGCGCCTTCAGGCCGAGCTGCCGCATGCGCTTGACGAGCATGGCCGCCTGCGCGTCCAGACCGCCGAAGAACACGAGGTCCGGACTCGTGCGCTTGATGCTCGTGAGCTGCGCGCTGAAATCGACGGCCTTGTCGTTCGTGAACTCGCGCGCGACGATCGTGCCGCCAGCCGCCTTCACGGCCTTTTCGAACTCGTCGGCTTCGCCCTGGCCGAAAGCCGTGCGATCGTCGATGATCGCGATGCGCTTTGCCTTCGTCACCGTCGCCGCGTAGTGGCCGGCGTTGCCGGCGTTCTGCGAATCGGTGGCGATGACGCGGTAGATGGTCGGCAAGCCGCCCTGCGTGATGGCCGGATTCGTTGCGGACGGCGTGATCATCGGAATGCCCGCCTTGGCGTAGATTTTCGAAGCCGGCAGCGTCGTGCCCGAATTGAAGTGGCCAATGACGGCCGCCACATTGTCGTCCACGAGCTGCTGCGCGACCTGCACGCCAATGCGCGGGTCGCTCTGGTCATCCTGCGAGTCGACGACGAACTTGACCGACTTGCCACCGAGCGTTGGATGCGTGGCGTTGGCTTCGTCGACGGCCATGCGCACGCCGTTTTCGATGTCCTTGCCGTAGGCCGCGCCGCCGCCCGTGAGCGGACTGGCCACGCCGATCTTCACGATGACTTCCTGCGCGCTCGCAGCGCCGGCAACCAACATCAACGACGCTGCAATCGTGCAGCCAGAACGAGAGACGGGGAAACGGGAACGCATGCGGTATTCCTTCGGTATCTGGGAGTCGGCACGTGATGCGCCGGAGCGGTCATGTCATGTAGCCCGTCGGCGCCCTGGAGTCTTCTCGCGCTGTGCCATGCACCGGGACAGAGGCGGGAAGTGAACGGATTGTCAGCAGTCGATTGCGGAGCATCAAACGAAAACTAATCACCACGTGATGCGCTTTTCTCATCAAGCCCGCGCCCGCAGGGCATGCGGCGAGGCATGGCCGCGGCCCGCGGGTATTGGGAGATACCCGATTGCACCGAATTACCCGACGTGCATTGAATGGATGCGCGACCGGATGACTACGGCGCAGCGCCCTGCGCCGCATGGGTTTGCACGAGAAATCATCAACTCCTTGCGCGCAATATTACTTAGTCATGCTATGCATATAGAAAATCAACACGCTGAACGCCCCGCGATGCCGAAATGTTATGATCGGAAACACTGAGTACGATACGAACACTCGCGAGCCCTCGAATGGTAACCCCGTCCCTCAAGCCCACAGAGAACGCCTCGGCGGAACTGGGCAAACGCGTCAAGGCGGCCCGACTGAAACACGACTACACGCTCGAGGCCGCCAGCCGCGTGTGCGGCGTGTCGCGCTCCACGCTCTCGAAGGTAGAAAACGGCGTCATGTCGCCGACGTTCGACGTGCTGCAGAAAATCGTGCACGGCCTGAAGATCGACCTCGGCGAACTCTTCGGCTCGACGCCCAGGCCGCGCGCGAGCGGGCGCCGCGCAGTCACCCGCAAGGGCAGCGGGCAGCGGCATTCGGCGGGCTGCTATCAAATGGAACTGCTGGCAACGGAACTCGCGCACAAGGCGATGCACCCGTTTCGCATCCGCGTCACGGCGCACTCGCTGGACGAGTTCACGCAATGGGGCCGGCATGAAGGCGAGGAATTTCTATACGTATTGAGCGGCTCGGTTTGCCTCTATTCCGAGCTTTACGCGCCGACCCATCTCGAAGCCGGCGACAGCATCTATTTCGATAGCCGCACCGGCCACGCCGCCGTCTCGACGAGCGAAGAGGACGCCGAAGTCCTCTGGCTCATCAACGAGCCCCACCCGGCCGCGCAGGACAGCGAGGCCGGCGTGCCGGGCGGCTGATTCGAGGCGCCCAGGGCGATGCCTACGCCGCGTTCGCGGTCATTTTGAAAATGCCGGTGGCATTGCCCGCATCGAAGCGCAAATCGGTCTGCCAGCGCCGCGAAACCTGATCGAACGTGCGCTTGCGCGTGATGAACTCGTAGAACGAGCCCGGCACCTCGCGCATCACGCGCTCGCCATTGGCCGCGCGGAACTCGCGCTTCACGGTGTCCGCGCGATAGGCGGTCTGGAACACGCGGCCCGAGCGCGAGCGCTCGACTTCGGGCTTCATCGGGCGGCCCTTCGCCTTCTCTTCATCGGAGAGCTTGAAAACGTCTTCCACGCGATCAGTGGCGTGGTTGAAGGCGTTGCCTTCCGTCGCGATCCACGCCATCTCGGCGGATTCACGCAGCAATGTATCGTAGTCCGAAATAGCGGGCACGTCGTGCTGCCGGGCAAAAGCGCCGACGATCACAGGCAGCAATTCGAGCGCAGCCTTGAGCGGCAACGAACCGTCGCGTTCGAGTTCGGAAAGCTGCGCAATGGCCAGCGGCGTGAGCGGATCTTTCGACGAGCCCACCACGTTCGTCACGGCTTGCTGGAACTGAGCCGAAAAACGTTCGGGGTGTAGTTCGCTCACGAAGAACTGCGCGATTTCGTCGGGCGCGTCTTCGTGGGCGTAGGCGCGCCCCGTCATGCCGAGTTTGTCCAGCGGATAACGGCCATTCAGGCGAAAGCCGAGCGGACGCAGAATGCGAGTGAATGCCGCCTCGCCGGGCGGCAGCGCGCCGCAATGCGGCCAGCGTACCGTGCGCAGCGCGCCGTGATCGAAGTAGACCGCGCCGCCTTGCGCAACCGCGTCGCTCGTATAGGTGCGGCCGTTGGGCGAGCGCTCCAGCAGGTCTTCGAACAGCGCCATGTTCATTGCCTGCGCGAGTTCCGCACGCGTGACGGTGCCACCCTCCCAATCTTCGAGGATCGACGGGAAATTGAGCGTCGAAAACAGGGCTGCAGTTTTCTCGGGGCCGAGCAGCGCCGACAACAGGCGTTCTACGTTTGCATTGCGCATCACGAATCTCACAGGACACGACCGCCACGAGGCAGTCAACAGATGGGGCACCGGCCTTCGCGTTCGGGCCGGCCATACGTGAAACGCATTATTCGAACGGTTGCACGGCGCGTAAAGCGAGATTAAATTGTCACTTGATGAGTTTCTGGAATTAACATGCGCAAGTTCAAGATCCCGAACATCGGCGCGCTCACGGCCTTCGAAGCCGCCGCGCGGCACGAAAGCTTCACGCACGCGGCCAAGGAATTGTTCCTCACCGAAAGCGCGGTATCACGCCAGATCGCCACGCTCGAATCGAACCTCGGCGTGCGGCTGTTCGTGCGCGCCAAGCAGCGCGTCGTGCTCACGCGCGCGGGCCGGCTCTATAGCACACAGGTACGCCGCGCGCTGGAGAGTCTCGATCGCGACACGCTTTCCATCATTGCGCACGGCAGCGGCGGCGGCTACCTCGAGCTTGCCGTGCTCCCCACCTTCGCCTCCGAGTGGCTGATCCCGCGCCTGAAGGACTTCTACGACCGCACGCCCGACGTACGCGTGAACATGGGCGTGCGCACCGAAACCTTTTCGTTCGAGGAATCGCACTTCGAAGCCGCGATCCATTACGGCAAGCCAACCTGGCCCGGCACCTCGGCCGACTATCTGTTCGGCGAGGAGGTGGTGCCCGTCTGCTCGCCGTCACTGCTCGCGCGTCCCATCAGGAAGGCGCATGAATTGCTCGCCTACCCGCTGCTGCACTCCACCACGCGCCCCGACGCATGGACTCGCTGGTTCTCTGACCTCGGCGTGGAAGACAACGCCACGATGCACGGGGTGCGCTACGAACTGCACACGATGCTGATCGCCGCCGCCGCCGCGGGGCTAGGCGTCGCGCTCGTGCCGAAGTTCTTTGTCGAGGGCCAGCTCGAACGGCTTGGCATCGTCATTCCGTTCGAAACCGCTACCGTTGCCGATGGTGGCTACTACTTCGTGTATCCCACGGAGCTCAGCCACGGCAAGCCGCTGGAGTTGTTCCGCGCATGGCTGCTCGACCAGGCGAGCGCCTATAGCGCTTCGCAGGGCTAGATACGATAAGAAAAAAGTTTCGTATAGGAAATTATTGGGTTAGCATCGGGCGGAACGACAGTGCGACATGCGCGTGTGCATTGTCGACAGTGGGCTGGCCGGCGGCAACGTGAGCCTGATCGCGGTCGGCCAACTCAGGTCGGCCACATCGCACCCTCGCGGGCCCGGAGACGATCGCCAGCCTGCCTCACATGCGGCTGCTGCCGCCGCCAAGCCAACGCATCATTCGTCAGGAGAGAACCCTCGATGGAACCCATCGCGATTCACGACGCACAGGCCACGGCCAGCCTGCTGGACTTCGGCATGCTGATCGACGCGCTCGCCACTGCTGCACAGGAGCACGATGCCGGCCGCATTCACGCGCCCGTGCGCGTGGGCGTGCCGCTCAAGGACAACGGGGTCATGCTCTCAATGCCCGCCAGCGCCGACGACACCGCCATCCACAAGCTCGTGAGCGTGTGCCCGGCCAACGCGGCGCGCGGCATGCCAACCATCTTCGGCGCGGTGACGGTGTGCAACGGCTCGACGGGTCAGCCCGAGTTCGTCCTCGACGGCCCCACGGTGACCGGACGGCGCACCGCCGCGCTCTCGATGCTCGGCGTGCGCGTGCTGCACCCTGGCACGCCGCGCGCGTTTCTCGTGATCGGCACGGGGCAGCAGGCGCGCTTTCATGCGGCGGCGATCGGCCGGTTGCATCCACAGGCGACGCTCTACGTGAAGGGTCGCAGCGACGCCTCCGAGGAGGCTTTCCGCGCACACATGGCGCAGGGCGGCGTGCGCGTCACGCCCGCGCGCGGCGCCGTTCCTGACGAGGTCGATACGGTCATTGCCGCGACGACGAGCAAGACGCCCGTGTATGAGGCCGCGGCGCGCAAGGAGCGGCTCGTGATCGGCGTCGGGGCCTTCACGCCGGACGCTGCCGAAATCGCGCCGCAAACGGTACGCGCGAGCCGGGTGTTCGTGGACGATCTCGCGGCGGCGCGCGAAGAGGCTGGCGACTTGCTGCAGGCCGGCATCGACTGGGCGAACGTGCGCACGATCGGCGCCGCCGTGACCGACAGTGCGGCGCAGCGCCTCGCGCACGACGTGCCCGTGCTGCTGAAGACGGTCGGCAGCGGCGCGTGGGACCTCGCGGCGTGCCGCGTTGCACGCGCCGCGCTCGGCCTCGCCTGAGCGCGGCACAGGCGCGGGAACGACGCCCGCAGTGCGGCACGGCGGATTAGAATCGCACATCGACTGCGCAGCCCGCGCAAATCGTGAGATGACAGCGAGATCAAAGGCAGACCAACGATGACGATTAGCGCCTCCCAACCCGCCGTGAAAGTCCTGCGCGGCGACGTGATCGAAACCACGCATGCCGCCCACGTCGCCGTGGTCGATGCCCAAGGCCACCTGCTCTATGCATTCGGGGACCCACACCGCCTCACGCTCGTGCGCTCGGCGGCCAAGCCCGCGCAGGCGCTCGCCGTCGTCGAGACCGGCGCGCTGGAGCGCTTCGGCTTCGACGACACCGATCTCGCACTCATGTGCGCCTCGCACAGCAGCGAGGACCGCCATATCGAACGCGCGCGCGCAATGCTCGCGAAGGTTAGCGCATCGGAAGCGGACCTGCGCTGCGGCGGCCACGCGCCGTTGTCCGACGCGGTGTACAAGGCGTGGATCAAGCGCGACTTCACGCCTGGCGCGGTTTGCAGCAATTGCTCGGGCAAGCACGCGGGTATGCTTGCCGGCGCGCGTTCCATCGGCGCCGCGCTGGCCGATTACCACCTGCCATCGCATCCCTTGCAGCAGCATGTGAAGCGCGTGGTTGCCGAGGTCTGCGATCTTCCCGAGGCAGGCGTCGAGTGGGCAATCGACGGCTGCAACCTGCCCACGCCGGCCTTCCCCCTCGACCGGCTCGCGCGGCTCTTCATGAAGCTCGCGCATGCGCAGGACCGATCGGCTGAAACGGCCGCAGTGTCCGATACGCGCACGCAGGCGCTCGCGCACATCTACCGCGCGATGACCTCCTACCCGGAACTGGTGGCCGGCGATGGCCGCTTCTGCACGGCGCTCATGCGCGCATTCGAGGGCGCGCTCGTCGGCAAGGTGGGCGCGGCGGGCAGTTATGCCATCGGCGTGCGCGCGAGCGCGGCGACCGCGCCGCACACGGGCGGCCCCGCACTGGGTATCGCGGTCAAGGTCGAGGACGGCGATCAGACCGTGCTCTACGCGATCGTCGTGGAGGTCCTCAGGCAACTGGGCATCGGCACGGCACAACAGCTCGCACAACTAAGCAAGTTCGACGCGCCGCGTATCGTCAACACGATGGGCATCGACACGGGCTACATCGCACAGCAGTTCACCCTGCAACGCACCGCTCCCACCACGCGCTGAATACAACAGAACAGGCAGCGCGGGCCGCAAGAGCCCGCGCCCGCGCTCACAGCAGCGCCACCACTTTCACATCGCTGCGATCGGCCGAGGCCACGACCTTGCCGTCCACACGGCGGAACATGAGCGTCACGGCGTCCTTGCCCACACGCAGATCGCCCACTTCGAGCCAATCGATGCCTTCGGGCAGCATGGGCTGCTCGACGCGCACTTCGTGGCGCGCCGCGTCGATCGTCACGCCGAGGCACGCTTCGAGCATCATGAACGGCGATCCCGCGGCCCAGGCCTGCGGCAGGCAGGCGACCGGATACGCGGTGGGCGGCTCGCCGCGGCGCCGCGGAAAGCCGCAGAACAGCTCGGGCAAGCGCATGTCAAACGTGACCGCCGCCTCGAACATTGCCTGCAACAAGCGCACCGCCGCCGCCTTGCGGCCATAGCGCGCGAGGCCGCGCGCGCATAGCGCATTGTCGTGCGGCCAGACCGATCCGTTGTGATACGCCATGGGATTGAAGCGCGCCTGGCCGGCCGCGAGCGTGCGTACACCCCAGCCCGTATGGAACAGCGCCGATTCGAGGACCTCCGCCACGGCGCGGCCGCGCTCCTGCTCGGGCAGCCCGAACGCGAGCAGATGCCCCGCATTCGAAGCCAGCACGCGGCACAGCTCGCCGTGGCCGTCCAGCGCGATGCCATAGAACTCCGACTCTGGCATCCAGAACTTCTCTTCCACGCAAAGGCGAATCTTCGCGGCGCGCGCGGCATAGCGCGCGGCATCCTCGACAAGGCCGCGATGCATCGCGAAGCGCGCCATCGTGTCGAACGCCGCGCTCGCATAGGCCTGCACTTCGACGAGCGCGATCGGGCCATCGGGAAAGCGCCCGTCGGCATGGAACACCGAGTCGTGGCTGTCCTTCCAGCCCTGGTTCGCGAGGCCGCCTTCCGATTCGCGCCGGTAATCGAGCAAGCCGAGTTTGTTGCGGTCGCACACACCTGCCACCCACGCCGCCGCGCGCTCGAGCGCCGGCCACAATTCGTCGATCAGCGAGAGGTCGCCCGTGCGCTCCACGTACGCGCCCGCCAGCACGACGAATAGCGGTGTGGTGTCCACGCCGCCGTAGTAGAGCGCGAACGGCACTTCGCCCGTTGCGGCCATCTCGCTCTTGCGCATCTCGTGCATGATCTTGCCGACCGCCGCGTCGCGAAACGCCGAGTCCTCGCGCGCCTGATGCTCGGCGAGAAACCGCAGCACGCCACGCGCGAGCGCGGGCGTGAGCCACAGCGTTTGCAGCGACGTGATGATCGCGTCGCGGCCGAACGGCGTCGAGAACCACGGAATGCCCGCATACGGATAGGGGCCGGTCGGCAGGTCGGTGGTGAGGAGACCCAGATCGGCAATCGAGCGGTTGATCCACGCGTTGAAGAGCGGATTGCTCGAACGCAGGCCCGCCGTCGCGCGGCGGCGCTCTCGCATCACGATATGCGAGTCGACCAGTGCGGCACGAACGGCGGCGCGGCCCACGCGCTGCTCCTTCGAATTCATGAGGCAATGGGCGGGCTGGATGATGCGCGCGCTCTGCGTGCCGGGCGCGGCGCCGGGCAGCGCCTCGACTTCGATCGCCACGGATAGGTAGATGGAGACGCAGGCCTGCGGCGGCAGGTCCACCGTGAAATCGGCGCGATCGGCGAAGAGCTTGTTCGGCGCGGGCGAGAATTCGATGCGCACGCGCCGCGCGACCTTGTCGAGGCCAATGTACTCGAGCCGCACCTCGCCGTCCTCGACGCGCGGCGGCATGAGCGTGCCGCGTTTTTCGCGCTTCAGGCCGCGCACCTCGAACATGTCGCGAAAGTCGCTCGCGAACGAGATGGAAAGCGGCACCACGGCTTCTTCGGTGCCGTAGTTCGTGAGTTCGATGGCCTCGGTCATCATCGTGCCCGAGAGCACGCGCTCGCGCTCGACGTGAATCACGCCTTCGGGCGTAGTCGAGCCGCCGAGCGGCGGCAGCGGACGATTGGTGAGGTGAGCCGTGAACTCGGTGTTGTCGCTGCTCACACTGCCCGAGAGCAGCGACGGCACGCGCCCGCCGAAGGTGAGGCGCAGCGACGAGAGCATGCGCGTGTCGTTGACGAAGAGGCCGTCGTCGATGCCGGTCAGGTCGCCGAGAGGATCGTTGACGATGAACGTGTCGCCCGATTTCAACACGTGCTGGTCGGCGCTTGCAAGCTCTGGCGTTTCGGGCGCGATGAATGCGCCGTCAGCTTCGTGATCGGGATGATCCACGCCGCTTGAGCGCGTTACGCCACCGAGTGCTTCAGGATCCTGCATTGCATGCCTCCAGTCTACGGTTCGCTTCCGCTTGATTGTAGTGGCTTCGGCGAACGTGGAGGGAATGAATGCGCGGCTTTCTGCAGGCACACGCAAGGAACGTGCGCGGAAAAAATTACGGGCGCCTGCACGGTGGAACGTGCGGGCGCCCGCGTTCTATGAACGATCTGGCGAGGGTTTGCCAACGCTTCGGCAAACCAGACCATGCACAGGATGCGCGCCGGCGCGCGGCGCGCAGCGTGAATCAGCGTTGTGCGATCGGTTTTGCTACACGCGGCGTTTCGCCGATGAAGAGCTGACGCGGACGGCCGATCTTCTGCTCGGGGTCGGCAATCATTTCGTTCCACTGCGCAATCCAGCCCACCGTACGCGCCATCGCGAAGATGCAGGTGAACATCGCGGTCGGGATGCCCAGCGCGCGCTGCACGATGCCCGAGTAGAAGTCGACGTTCGGGTACAGCTTGCGCGACACGAAATATTCGTCTTCCAGCGCGATCTTTTCGAGCTGCATGGCGAGCTTGAACAGCGGGTCGTCATGCAGGCCCAGTTCGTTCAGCACTTCGTAGCACGTCTCGCGCATGAGCTTCGCGCGCGGGTCGTAGTTCTTGTACACGCGGTGGCCGAAGCCCATCAGCTTCACGCCCGAATTCTTGTCCTTGACCTGCCTGATGAATTCG
>NZ_DATJWR010000001.1:0-39492 GCF_035501035.1 Paraburkholderia sp. | reverse complement strand
CGCGCCCAGCACGAAGTCCACGTCGCCCGCGCGCAGGCCCGCCACCAGCAGGTCGTAGGCGCTTTCGTCGGTCACGACGCGCACGCCAGGATGCTGCGCGGAAAGCCGCGCGATGGCCGCCGGCAGGATCAGCGTGCGGCCAAGCGGCAATGCGCCCACGGTCACGGCCCCCTGGATGTTGCCGTGCAGCGCCGCGATATCGTCGGGTACGTGGCGCAGTTCGTTGAGCGCGCGCCGCACGTGCAGCAGGAAGGTTTCGCCCTCGGTCGTCAGCAGCACGCCGCGCGGGCCGCGATGGAACAGCGTCACGCCCGAACCGCTTTCGAGCACGCGCATCGCGCTGCTCACCGCGGGCTGGCTGATGCCGAATGCATTGGCCGTGCTCGGCATGTGCCGGTGCCGCGCGAGCGCGACGAAGAGCTGAAGCCGTCGGGTATTGAGCAGATAGGCGGGTAGCGCGCCTTCGCTGAGCGCGCGCCGCCGCGCCTGGCGCGCGGCGCACCACTGCGCGAGTTCTTCGAGCTCGCCGAAAATGCGCGCACAGCGCTCGAGTACGACGTGGCCTACGGCCGTGGGCAGCATGCCCGAGGGCTTGCGCTCGAAGAGCGGCGCGCCGAGCGCCGTTTCCAGCTCCTGCACCGAGCGCGTGACGGCCGATTGTGCGCGATAGAGGGCCGAGGCGGCGCGCGTGGCGCTGCCGGTGTCGGCGACGAGGCGGAAAGCGCGCAGATGCGCGAGGTTCAGGAGTTCGGGCTGGCTCACGGCTCGATGGTGTCGTTCTGGGATGGAAAACGCGCTGTGTCTCACGCGGCGCCGGCAATCAGATGCAGGCGGTCGGCCGAGAGATTGAGGCTCTCCTTCGAAATATGCGTGTGCTCCTTCATCAGCGCTTCGACGCGCGCACCTTCGCGGTTCACGAGCGCGCCCACGATGGCGTGGTGCTGGCGGTGCGCGTACGAGAGCATCATGAACTGGCGCTCGCGCGCGGCTTTGTCGAACACCACCGTGCCCGGCGAGACGAACGGAATCTTGTCGTTGAGCCCGAGCGCCGCCGTCACCGCAAGATTGTGCGCCGCTTCGACGATTAGTGCGTGGAAGCGGCCATTCATCGACGCGTAGCGCGTTTCCGCAACGCTATCGAGCACGCCGGCTGCGAAGATCGCGTCACCCTCGCACAGGCATTCTTCTAGCGCGTGCGCGAGCGCCGCATCCACGCCGCGCTCCGCCACCGAGCGCGCGGCGAGCCCTTCGAGCACACCGCGCACGTCGATGGCATTGAGCACATCGGTCACGCTGAAGCGCCGCACGGTATAGCCACGCGCGCCCGAGCGCTCGACGAGGCCTTCGGTGGCGAGCACGCTCAATGCATAGCGCAGCGGCGTGCGCGAAATGCCGAGGCGTTCGGCGAGCTGGGCCTCGACGAGCCGCTCGCCCGGAGCGAGCTCGCCGGAGAGAATGCGCGTGCGCAGCGCCTGCACAATGGTCTGCTGGGTCGTTCCGTTCATGTCATGCCTGAAAACGCAGCGCGCTGGCCGCGCCAGCGGCTCCACGCGGTCCTTGCGAGTTCGTTCTTTTGATATCTATTTCGTTTATGGGATGGTTGCCGGAGCGGATCTGCTGCGCTACTCGCGATCCCGGTTCAGGATACCAAAAACCATTGCGGCGCGCGGGTTTGAGCGATCGCGCCAGCGCGGGAAAATGCCTGCAAGCCCTGAATTCTTAGGGGAAAGCGAAAAATTGGTGGTTAACCCTTACTTACGGTTTGCGCGGCGCTTTTGTAATTTCGTATCCCAATTGATGGACGGATGGCATCTGTCGACCTATCCGGTCCAGCGCGGCGCGCGTGCGCCGCATGAACAGCAGCAGAGGGCATGATCATGGCAAGAATAGTGGGCGGCATCGGCACATCGCACGTGCCGACGATAGGCATGGCGTATGACAAGGGCAAGCAGAACGAGCCCGCGTGGGCGCCGCTGTTCCAGGGGTATGAACCGGTGGCGCAGTGGCTCGCTGAGCGCAAGCCGGATGCGCTCG
Source organism: Paraburkholderia sp. (assembly GCF_035501035.1). Classification (GTDB taxonomy): domain Bacteria; phylum Pseudomonadota; class Gammaproteobacteria; order Burkholderiales; family Burkholderiaceae; genus Paraburkholderia. The sequence continues at coordinate 37,458 of NZ_DATJWR010000001.1, read as the reverse complement.
TGATGTTCTACAACGATCACGCCAACAGCTTTTTCTTCGACTGTTATCCGACGTTCGCACTGGGCGTTTCCGCGCGCCACGAGTTCGCCGACGAAGGCGCGGGCAAGCGCCCCCTGCCCGATATCGCGGGTCACCCCGATCTGGCGATCCATATTGCCGAGCAGCTCGTGAACGACGAGTTCGACCTCACGATCTTCCAGGGCAAGCCGCTCGACCACGGCTGCAACTCGCCGCTCTCGCTGATGCTGCCTCACGAAGGCGGCTGGCCCGCGGCGCTGGTGCCGATCCAGGTGAACGTGCTGCAGTACCCGCTGCCGACCGCGAAACGTTGCTACCGGCTTGGCCAGGCGCTGCGCCGCGCGATTGAATCGTTCGAGCAGGATCTCGACGTCGTGGTGGTCGGCACGGGCGGCCTTTCACACCAGGTGCACGGCGAGCGCAGCGGCTTCAACAACATCGAATGGGACATGGAGTTTCTCGATCTGATCGTGAACGATCCCCAGCGGCTCGCGAGCATGAAGCACGTGGATTATGTGCGCCTTGGCGGCGCGGAAAGCGTGGAGACGATCATGTGGCTCGCCATGCGAGGCGCGCTCGGGCCGAAGGTTCGCGAAATCCATCGCAACTACTATCTCGCGACCAGCACGGCGATGGCCGTCACGGTCTACGAAGAGGAGGGCCAGCCATGAATCCGCAACTGGTGGGCATCGAGGAGCTGACCGGCACCTATGCGTTCGACATTCGCCAGAGCATGAAGGCCATGCGTCTGAACCGCTTCTTCTGGCAGATGCGCGAACCGCAGGCGCGCGATCTGTGGTTGGGCGACCGCAAGGCCGCATACGACGCGGCGGCGCTCACGGCCGAAGAGCGCGCGCTCGTGGACGCAACGGACTGGCTCGGCCTCATTCAATACGGCGTGTGCTTCTTTGTGCTGGAGAAGTTCGCGCGCGTCGTGAAGATCACGAACCTCGGCATGTACGCGAGCATGCGCGGCGAAACCCTCGAAGCGTTCCTGAAGACACGCAGGGTGCCCGACGCGGTGTGAGCGCCTGTCGCGGACCCCTGGGACACTTGATGTCCTGATCCCCTTTTGCGCACGAGCGGGAGCGAGCCCTTTCGTGCGCGTACGACCCCGCGCGTCGCGCGGGTGCTTGCGGCTCGCCGGATCTCGGGGCGGTGAGCCGGATAACCTTAGATGCTCGAAAAACAGGTTTGCTCAAAACAGGAGGCTTGGAGAATGCAAAACAATAAGCAGTACAAAAGAATGGCGATGGCGATTACAGGCGCGATCGGCGCCATGGTTTGCGCGGGGAGTGCGTTCGCGCAGAGCAGCGTGACGCTCTACGGCATGATGGACACGGGCATTACCTACGTGAGCAACCAGGGCGGCAGTCACAACGTCAAGATGGACGATGGCGTGAACGGCCCGAACCTCTGGGGCATGCTCGGCACGGAAGACCTGGGCGGCGGTACGAAGGCCTTCTTCCAGCTCGTCAACCAGTTCCAGCTGGACAACGGCGCCTTCATGCCGAACAAGAGCCTCTTTAGCCGCACCTCGATCGTGGGCCTGAGCAACACCACGTTCGGCAAGCTCACGCTCGGTAATCAGTACGACTTCATGACCGACTCGCTCTATTTTGCCGGCAATGACCCGGCGGAGCTGTCGGGCCACTTCTACGATTTCCGCGCGGGCCCGTTCCAGAAGCTCGCGCTGCCGAACAACCCGACCGGCGCGTTCGACTGGGACCGCATGGCCGGCGAGACCGTCAACAACTCCGTTAAGTATCAAACGCCCACCATCGGCGGCTTCAGCGCTGGCGCCATGTACAGCTTCGGCGGAGTGGCCGGGTCGATCGGCACGGGCAACGGCTCGAGCTTCGCGCTGAACTATGCGGCGCATGACTTCGGCGTGAATGCCGCCTATACGAACCTCAAGACCGTGGTGACCGGCGAGGGCGACGTGAGCGTGCGCAACTGGGGTATTGGCGCGCACTACCGTTTCGGCGACTGGATCACCAATGCGCTCTTCACCACGGTGCACAACTCGGCCAATGGCGGCTCGGTGTATCAGGGGTCGGTGGGCGCGCACTACTACTTCACGCCCGCGCTCAGCGCCGGCGCGTCGTACATGTACATGAAGGGCAACGACGTGGTCGACAACAATCACGCGCACCAGCTCGCGGCAAACGTCGATTATTTGCTTTCCAAGCGCACGAGCGTGTACGTGCTCGGCGTGTATCAGCGCGCCAGCTCCGGCGGCTTTGCGCAGATCAACGGCATGAACTCGTCCGATGGCGCTTCGAGCGGGCAGACCCAGGCTGTCGCGCGCGTGGGCTTGCATACGCGCTTCTGATCGACGCTTTCCTCGCTGTCGTGCAACGCCGCCTCAATCGGGCGGCGTTTTTGTTTGCTGCATTCGCAGATCGCGGTTGCGGGCAAGGATTCGCTTCCTGCCACCGCAAGCGCTTCTGTACTCAGGCGGCCGGTTTTGCTACGCAGATGAAAGCGGCCCGCGTGGCGTCATGAGTCAGAAAAGGCACAGCGGGCACGCGAATTGGGCAAAATGACGCCAATCGAAATAGCACTCGCGCGACGAGAAAGGAAATTTGATGACGGACACGGTCGATTGCGTTGTGATCGGCGCGGGCGTGGTCGGTCTCGCGGTTGCGCGCGCGTGCGCGCAGCAGGGCTGGGAGACCGTGCTCGTGGAGGCGGAGAACGCCGTCGGCACCGGCACCAGCTCGCGTAACAGCGAGGTGATCCACGCTGGCATCTATTATCCGCAGGGCTCGCTCAAGGCGCGCCTGTGCGTGGAGGGCAAGCAACGCCTCTATGCGTACTGCGACGAGAAGGGCGTGGAGTACAGCCGCTGCGGCAAGTTCATCGTCGCGACGCACGAGGGGCAGCTCGACGCACTGCGCGCGATTCGCGCCGCGGCAGCGGCCAACGGCGTGAACGACTTGCGCTGGCTGGAGCGCGACGAGGCGCGCGCACGGGAGCCGGCGCTCAACTGTGTGGCGGCGCTCGAGTCGCCCTCCACGGGCATCGTCGACAGCCACGGCTTGATGCTCGCGCTGCTGGGCGACTTCGAAGCGGCGGGCGGCATGCTCGCGTTCTGCTCGCCGGTGACGGGCGGCACGGTGCGGCCGGGCGAGATCCTGCTCGAGGTGGGCGGCGCGGAGCCAATGGCACTGGCCGCGAAGCGTGTGGTGAACAGCGCGGGCCTCTTCGCGCAGAAGGTGGCGGCCTCGATTGACGGCATACCGGCTGCGTCGATTCCGGCAGGGCGCTACGCGAAGGGCAATTACTACTCGCTTACCGGCGCGGCGCCGTTTTCGCGCCTCATCTACCCGATTCCCGAGGAGGGCGGCTTGGGCGTGCATCTGACGATCGACCTCGGTCACCAGGCGCGCTTCGGTCCCGACGTGGAGTGGATCGACACGATCGACTACACCGTCGACCCGGCCCGCGCGGCGAAATTCTACGACGCGATTCGCACATATTGGCCCGCGCTGCCTGACGGCGCGCTGCAACCGGGGTATGCTGGCATCCGCCCGAAGCTCGCTGGCGGTGGTTCGCACCACGGCGGGCACGGCGGCGGCGACTTCGTGATCCAGGACGCGCACGAGCATGGCGTGAGCGGGCTAGTGAACCTCTACGGCATCGAGTCGCCGGGGCTGACCGCTTCGCTCGCGATCGCGGACGAAGTGATCGAACGCCTGAACGGGAACTGAACGCAGGATTTGAAGGATCTACAGGATCAAAAGGAGAACACGATGGTCTACGAAATGGCGCATATCACGGTGAGCGCGGGCAAGAACGCCCAATTCGAAGCAGGCGTCAAGGAAGCGCTGCCGCTCTTTCACCGCGCGCGCGGCTGCCGCGGCGTAGAACTGCAGCGCAGCGTGGAAGAGCCGAACCAGTATGTGCTCGTGGTGCAATGGGATACCGTCGAGGATCACATGGTGCACTTTCGCGAATCGGCGGACTTCGAGGAGTGGCGCCGGCTCGTCGGGCCGTACTTCGAGAAGCCGCCTGCAGTGGGCCATACGCAGGTCGTCGTGAAATAACACGCTGAGTGCGACCAGGCTGCGATGCGAGGCCAGATACGAGAGCCATAACGATAACGCACGCAGCCTGTCCTCCATGTCCGCTTGTCCGTTCGCACATCGCTCGTCGGCGTTGCATAGGCGTCAAGTTCGCTCGCGGTCGGCCTTGATCGCAAATGCCTCGACATACCCCGCAGCATCCAAACCGTCCCACGTCCGCCCGTCCACGAAAACCGGATCGGCGAACTCGCGAGGAACCTCAACCCCCATCGCCTCCGCTGCCTCCCGATACAACGCCGTCTGGTTCAACCCCTGCGCAATCTCACTGTAGTCACCGCGCCGCGCTAACATGCCCCATCGTTCGAACTGCGTAAGAAACCATACGCCTTCCGATTCGCGCGGATAATTCACCCGGCCTTCCTCGAAAAACTTCATCCCCGGTGCGCTCGCCGCCGCATCGGCTTCGAGCCGCTCGGCGATCAGCTCCCCATCCACGTCGAGCATCTCGGGCCGCGCGAGCCATTGCGCAATTTCCCTGCGATTTCCCTCGCCGTCGAGCCAGCGGCACGCTTCGAGCATCGTCTGTACGAGCGCGCGCGCCGTATTCGGATGGCGCGCCACGAAATCGCGCCGGCAGGCGAGCACCTTCTCGGGGTGATCCGGCCAGATCTCGCCGCTGCGAATGATCGTGCGCCCCACGCCGCGCCGCTCCGCGAGACCGGGCCACGGTTCGCCCACGCACAGGCCGTCGAGACGGTCCTGCGCGAGCGCGCTCACCATCTGCGGCGGCGGTATCACCACGCTCTCGATGTCGCGCAGCGGATGCACGCCTTGTGAGGCGAGCCAGTAATACAGCCACATCGCGTGCGTGCCGGTTGGGAAGGTCTGGGCGAACACGGGCTTGCGCTCGAGCGTCGCGAGCGCGCGTGGCAGCGTGCCGTGCGTGGCGAGCGCATCGGCGAGGCGATTCGAGAGCGAAATGGCCTGGCCGTTGCGGTTGAGCACCATCAGCACGGCCATGTCGGTTTGCGGGCCACCCAGGCCGAGTTGCACGCCATACACGAGCCCATAGAGCGAATGCGCGGCGTCGAGCTCGCCGGAAAGCAGCTTGTCGCGCAGCGCGGCCCACGAGGGCTGGCGCGAGAGTTCGAGCGTGAGGCCGTGCGCGTGGCCGAATTCGAGCAGCTTCGCGGCGACGAGCGGCGCGGCGTCGGCAAGCGGCACGAAGCCTATCTTCAGATGGGTCTTCTCAGGCGCGGCGAGAGTGGTGGTGGTGTTCATGGGCGGCGCATCGTTCCTGCCCGTTCGGGCTCAATCGCGACCGGTCGTGCGAGGGCGCGGTCGTTCGTCTCATTCGTGTCGTCGCGGCGCCTGCGTCGCTTCGACGATCTGGCGGGCAACTTCGGCGAGCTTCAAGCTCTGGTTCATCGCGCGCTTGCGCAGCATCGCATAGGCGGCGGGCTCGGATATCTTCTGCTGCTCCATCAGCAGGCGCTTCGCGCGGTCGATCAGCTTGCGCTCGGCCAGCTCGTTTTCGGCCTGCGTGAGGCGCTCGCGCAACTGCGCTTCCTGCGCGAAGCGCGCGAGCGCGACTTCGAGGATCGGCGCGATGCGCTCACTCGCCAGCCCCTCCACGAGATACGCAGTCACGCCCGCGTTCACCGCCGAGCGGATCAACTGCTGGTTGGCGTCGGGGCTGAACATCAGCACGGGGCGCGGCGCGGCGGCGTTCATCACCGCGAGCTGTTCGAGCGTGTCGCGCGAGGGCGATTCGGTGTCGATGATGATGACGTCCGGCCGCTCGCGCTCGACGACGCGATGCAGCGCCTGCGGCGTGGCAGGTTCGGCGAGCATGTCGTAGCCGAGCCGTGCGAGCGCGTCGCGCAGGTCGCCGATGGGCTTGTCGGTGTCGGTTACGAGCAGTACACGCAGCATGGGGATTCGGTGGTCGTCGGCATGAAGTCTTCGACGGTTGATCGGTTCTTTGCGGCCGGGCCGGGTATCGGCGCCCGGCTGGGCGGCAGCATGCCGCTGTCCGGTGCATTGCGCGCCATTGCGGGACACGTAAAAGGTTTCAGCAAGGTACGTGCCAGTTTGCAGGCAGGCGGGAAGTCCTTGACGGATGGGGTTTTCGGCGCGGCGCGAGGCAGCGCGGCCCACAGCGCGTGGTGCACCGCAGCAGTGCGGCAACGCTTGCGCCGCACTCAACTGGCGCAATGGTCGCGTTCGATGCCCGAAAAAGTGCGGGATGAAAAGCGTGAGGGCGCTTCAGAGCGAGGACTCGCGAACGATTCCCTCGAAGCTGGACGATTTGGCGACCGCGCCGACGAAGAGGCGACCGAGACCGGTAGCGGCCCCACATTTTGCGCGTGGTTCACTCCGCGCAGACGATCGCCGGCCGCGCCGCGGCCAGACGATAAATTCAGTATGCCGAATGAAATGAATTGAAACGTCTCGCCGTGCCGTGCGCAAGAAAGCGGGACCATTGGGGTGGTCGTCACACCACGCCCCTATGTCCCGAATATCCGCTATTGTGACGAACATATTTCAACTATTCTGCCTTTCGCAACCTGTCGGCTCCACGATCCCGACGGCATCAATCTGACGACGAATAATCGGCCAATGGAAACGGATAGACCTGCCCCCGCTCACGGAGACCCCGCGGGCACGAGCCAGCGCTGGCTGCGTTGGCTGCCCGGCGTCGCGATGCTCAAGACGTATCAGCCCGGCTGGCTGCCGAAAGATCTGGCAGCCGGGCTGGTGCTGACCACGATGCTCGTACCGGTCGGCATTGCGTACGCAGCGGCCTCCGGCGTGCCAGGCGTCTACGGTCTCTATGCGACGATCATTCCGCTGCTGGCGTATGCCGTTTTCGGGCCGAGCCGCATTCTCGTGCTCGGCCCCGACTCCGCGCTCGCCGCGCCCATTCTCGCCGTGGTCGTGCAGGTCGCAGGCACGGACCCTGCGCGCGCCATCGGCGTGGCGAGCATGATGGCGATCGTCTCCGGTTTCGTCTGCGTCGTCATGGGGCTGTTGCGCCTTGGCTTCATCACGGAACTGCTGTCCAAGCCCATTCGATACGGCTACATGAACGGCATCGCGCTGGCCGTGCTCATCAGCCAGTTGCCAAAGCTCTTTGCGATCAAGATCGACGAGGGAGGACCGCTCAGAGATGTGCTGAACCTCGGTCAGGCCATCGCGCGCGGCGAAGCCAACGGCTACAGCTTTGCGGTAGGCGCGGGAAGCCTCGTGCTGATCCTGCTGCTCAAGCGCTTCGAGAAGGTGCCCGGCATCCTGATCGCGGTGATCGTGGCGACCGTATCGGTCAGCCTCTTCCACCTGGACAGCTACGGTGTGAAAGTACTCGGCACGATCCCACAAGGCTTGCCGGCGCTTACGGTGCCGTGGGTCGACAATGTGGATCTGGTCAAGATCGTCCTTGGCGGCTCGGCCGTCGCGCTGATCGCCTTCGCCGACACGAGCGTGCTCTCGCGAACCTACGCGGCGCGCTTTCATGCCCGTGTCGACCCGAACCAGGAAATGGTGGGTTTGGGCGTGGCCAACCTCGCGGCCGGCTTCTTTCAGGGCTTTCCGATCAGCAGCAGCGCGTCGCGCACGCCGGTTGCCGAGGCGGCGGGCGCGCGCACGCAGCTCACGGGCGTGGTGGGCGCGCTTGCCGTGGCGGCGCTGCTGATGTTCGCGCCCAATCTGCTGCGTTATCTGCCCAACAGTGCGCTCGCGGCCGTGGTCATCGCGGCCGCTCTCGGGCTGTTCGAAATCGCGGACCTCAAGCGCATCTATCGCATTCAGCAGTGGGAGTTCTGGCTGTCGATCGGGTGCTTCGTGGCCGTCGCGGTGTTCGGGGCGATTCCGGGCATCGGCCTTGCCGTGCTGATCGCCGTGATCGAATTCCTCTGGGACGGCTGGCGGCCGCATTTCGCGGTGCTCGGCCGCGTGGCAGGCTTGCGCGGCTATCACGATATCAAGCGCTATCCGCAAGCCGCGCGCGTTCCGGGGCTCGTGCTGTTTCGCTGGGATGCGCCTTTGTTCTTCGCGAATGCCGAGCTGTTTCAGCAGCGCCTGTTGGAGGCGATCGAGGCTTCTCCCACGCCGGTGCGCAGGGTCGTGGTGGCGGCGGAACCCGTGACGAGCGTCGATGTCACGTCGGCCGACATGCTGCGTGAGCTGACCCAGGCGCTGGGCGAGCGCGGGATCGCGCTGCATTTCGCGGAACTGAAAGACCCGGTTCGCGACAAGCTCAGGCGCTTCGATCTCCTCGATCTGTTCGGCGCCGATCGCTTCGATCCTACCGTAAGCAGTGCTGTCGATCGATATGTCGACGAAGCCGGCCTCGACGAGGACGCAGCGTGGCCGCCCGAGGGGAGTCGATGAAGCGCAAGTGCGAGGGGCCTCGCACCTCGCCTCATCGTGCTGTGGCGTCAACCACCGGGCTTGAGCACGACCCGAAAGCGCGCCTTGCCGCTCATCATCCGGTCGTAGGCCTCGGCCGCGCGCGAAAGCGGGTATTCCTCGATCATCGGCTTCACGCCTGAAAGCGCGCTGAATGCCAGCGTTTCCTGCGAATCCGCCGCGGTGCCCGAGGGCCAGCCCTGCACCGAATGCCGGCCCATGATGAACTGCGTGATCGGCACCTCCACGGGCTCCTGCGAAACGCCGACCATGATCATCTTGCCGTTCAGCCCGAGGCCGCCTAATGCGGCGCTCATGGCCTTGCCGCTCGTGGCCGTCGCGAGGATCACGCGCGCGCCGCCGAGCGCGAGCAACGCTTGCGCAACGTCCTGCGATGCGCTGTCGATGTAATGATGGGCGCCGAGCTGCTTCGCGAGCGGGGCCTTGTCCTGCCCGCGCGCGATGGCCACGGTGACGAAGCCCATTTTTCGCGCGTACTGCACGCCGAGATGGCCCAGGCCGCCGATGCCGAGAATCGCCACGACATCGCCGGCCCGCGCTCCGCTGTTGCGCAACGCGTTGAAGGTGGTGATGCCCGCGCACAATAGCGGCGCGGCGTCGACGTCGGAGAGGTCGTCGGGCATGCGCGCGAGCGCTTCCTGCGGCGCGACCATGTATTGCGCATAGCCGCCGTCGTAACTGATGCCGGGTATGAGAGCGTTCTTGCAGAGCACGAAGTCGCCATGCCGGCAGTGTTCGCAATGGCCGCAGTGGCCGCCGTGCCAGCCCACGCCCACACGCTGCCCGACCTTCCACTCTTCCACGCGCGCACCGAGCGTCTCCACGACACCCGCAATCTCGTGACCAGGCACGCGCGGATACTGCAGGCCCGGCCAATGCCCTTCCTTCGTGAGCGAATCGCTGTGGCAAATCCCGCAGGCCTGCACCTTGACGAGGACATGTCCTTCAGGCGGCTCGGGGACGTCCCGTTCGACCAGCTCCAGCGGGCCGCCCGGCTCCGCTACCTGCACTGCCTGCATCTTTCGCATCGTCTGCTCCTTGGAAGGGGAAGAACTGTGCGTGTGCCTCGCACGCCGCACGCGGATGGACCGGCCCGGCAATTCGCAATCCCGCCGGTATGCGGTGGGCGTGCGCCTGTACCGCAACATTGTAGGACGCCGATACGCGTCTTTCCTGAAAGGATCCGAGGAGGGGCCGCGCGTGGCCCCGGAAAAATTTTTCGCGCCGATGTCACATTCGGCGCACGCTGGCTCGTCATGTCATGGCAACCCACTGAAAGGAGATGAAACCATGACTGCCAAGCTCGACCCGTTCGCCGTCGCTCCGACCCTGATGAAGTCCTGGATGGGCACATCGCTCGCCGCGGCGGCGAGTCTCGAACCGGGCCTCGTGTCGCTCGTCAAGATTCGCGCGTCGCAAATCAACGGCTGCGCGAATTGCCTTAACATGCATACCGCCAACGCGCGCGCGAGCGGTGAGACGGAGCAGCGTCTCGACGTGCTTTGCGCGTGGCGAGACGCGCCGTGCTATACGGATCGCGAACGCGCGGCGCTCGCGTGGACCGAGGCGCTCACGCGCCTTTCCGAAGGCCATGCGCTCGAGCGCGCGCGCGAGGCGCTCAACGCCCACTTTACCGAGGAGGAGCAGGTGAAGCTCACGCTGGTGATCAACGTGATCAACGGCTGGAACCGCCTTGCGGTCGGCTTCGGCCTGTGGATCGAGCCGGCTGCGGCGAAGGCCATGACCAAGGCGGTCGCCGCATGACGGACGCCGGCCTCGACGAAGCCGCGGCGAGTTTCGACCCGCTGCGGCGCAAGCTGATCCGCGTCGCGTACCGCATGCTCGGCTCGGTCGCGGACGCCGAAGACATCGTGCAGGACGCGTTCATCCGCTGGGCGGACGTGGATCGCGCCGAGGTGCGCGTGCCCGAGGCGTTCTTGCGCCGCATGGTGATGCGCATGTGCCTCGACCACTTGAAGTCGGCGCGGCATCAGCGCGAAACCTATATCGGGCCGTGGCTGCCCGATCCTGTCGTCGAAGAGGACGAAGTGGAGGATGTCACGCTGCCGCTGATGCTCGCGCTCGAACGTCTTTCGCCGCTCGAGCGTGCGGCGTTCCTGCTGCACGACGTATTCGGACTCGAATTCGACGAGGTCGCGGCGACGATCCAGCGCGAGAGCGCCGCGTGCCGCCAGCTGGCGGCGCGGGCGCGCACGCACGTGAGGCAGGCGCGACCGCGCTTTCACGTGGAGAAGGCGCGCGGCCTCGAACTCGCGAAGGCGTTCTTCGCCGCCTCGCGCAGCGGCGACATGAGCGCGCTCGGCGCCATGCTCGCCGCCGACGTGAGCCTGCATGCCGACGGTGGCGGCAAGCGAGCGGCGATTGGCCGCCCGGTGTTCGGCTTCGAGAACGTGATGAAGTTGCAAGCGCAACTTGCGCATGTGTTCCGCAGGAACGGCTCGACGCTCGTGCGCGCGGGCTTCATCAATGGGCTGCCGGGGTTCGTCACGCGCGAGTCCGATGGAGAGCTGCAAACCACGGCGCTCGAAATCGAGGACGGCAAAGTCGTCGCCATTTATGTCATGCGCAATCCGGAGAAGCTTCGGCACCTGCACGAGGCCGCCGCGTCCTGAGGCTGACGCGCGCAAATTAGCGGCAAGCAACGTAGGTCATGCAAGCGACGCCAGCACCGCTAGCACCGCAAGGCGCGCCCCACAGGCGCGCCGATGCTCGCTAATCATCCGGCCTTGCGTACCGGCGGAAAGCGCCGCTTGGCGCTGCCAATCGGCAGTCGCCGGAAACGCTCCTTCTTGTGCTCTTCCTCGAAGTGCGAGAGCGAGAGCTTGACCAGATCGCTGCGCGAGACGATGCCCACGAGCCGTAGCGATTCGCGGTCGGCCACCACGGGCAGGCGCTCGAGGCCGTGAATCGCAAGGCGCGTGGTGACCTGGCGGCAGGTCTCCTCGGGCAGCGCCACGTCGGGGGAACGTTGCGCGAGCAACGAGCCGAGCGTCGTGTCGAGCGCTTCGGTCGCGTCGCTCGCGCGCACGGCTTCGAGCATCGCGCGGTCCACCACGCCGAGCACCGCGCCGTCGCGCAGCACCGGCCATGCGCGGCGCTGCTGGTCGGGGCCGAAGTAGCGGGCGAGGGCATCGCGCACGGTGACGCCCGCTTCAATGGTATCGACGTTACACGTCATCACCTCGTCGACATAATGGCGCTCGAGCGGGTCGACGCCATACTCGCGATAGATGTGATAGCCGCGACGCGCGATCTTCTCGGTCATGATCGAGCGTTTCATGACGACCGTCGCGAAGCCATGCGCGACGAGCGTGGCTGTAAGCAGCGGGAGCAGCGCATTGGTGTCGTGCGTGAGGCCGAACGCGAACACGATGGCAGTGAGCGGTGCGCCGAGCGTGGCGCCGAGCGTCGCCGCCATGCACACGAGCGGCCACAGCGTGGGGTCGCTGCCGGGCAGCACGTGGCTCAACACCACGCCGAGCCCGGCGCCGAGCATGAGCAGCGGCGCGAGCACGCCGCCCGAGGTGCCCGAGCCGAGCGCGACGACCCAGATCACGGCCTTCACCACGAGAATCGAAATGGCGATCTGCAGGATGATGTGCTGGTGGAGCAGGTCGCCGATCACGTCATAGCCCACGCCGAGCGCGCGCGGCTCGATGAAGCCGCCGATGCCCACCACGAGGCCGCCTATGGCGGGCCACCACGACCAGTGCAGCGGCAGATGGCCGAACAGGTCTTCGACCTTGTAGAGCGCGGCCGAAAGCCCGGACGCGAGCGCGCCCGCAAGCAGCCCGGCGATCAGGCACGAGAACAGCGCCATGGCATGCGGCGGCAGGGTCTGCACGGGGAACAGCGGCCCCGTGCCGAAGAAAGCGGTGCGCGCGAAGCCCGCCACGGCGCAGGCGAGCGCCACGGGCAGGAAGCTGCGCGGACGCCATTCGAACAGCAGCAGTTCGACGGCGAGCAGCACGGCCGCGACCGGCGTGCCGAACACGGCCGTCATGCCGGCCGTCGCGCCCGCGACGAGCAGCGTCTTGCGTTCGGCGGAGGTGAGGCGCACGCATTGCGCGATGAGCGAGCCGATCGCGCCGCCCGTCATGATGATCGGGCCTTCCGCGCCGAACGGGCCGCCGCTGCCAATCACGATGCCCGAAGAGAGCGGCTTGAGGATGGCCACCTTCGGCGACATCTTGCTCTTGCCGAACAGGATGGCCTCGATGGCTTCGGGAATGCCGTGGCCGCGAATCTTCTCGGAGCCAAAGCGCGCCATCATTCCGACGACCAGCCCACCCAGCACCGGCACGACGATCACCCACGGTCCCAGCGTATTGAGCGCAGGCGAGCGGTCGGAGAACGAGAACTGGCCAAAGAAGAACAGGTTCGTGAACCAGTGAATCAGGCTCAGCAGCACGAACGCCGCGAGCGTGGCCAGCGCGCCGATCACGGCGGCGAGCGCGCCGATGCCGGGAAGGCGTGCGTTCGCGGAAAAGTCGCGCTTGTGGGAGTCGTCGGAATGCATGGTCTTCAAAGATCGATTTGCGGAATGGTGAATGCGCCGCTGAGCGACCTCAGCTCGGCGCGATGCAGTTCGGCCAGACGCGCGAGCAGCTTTTCGCCGGCCGCGAGCAAATGAACTTCGACCTGGCGGCGATCGCGCTCGCTCACGCGGCGCTCGACCAGTTCGATTGCTTCGCAGCGCGAAACGAGTGCGACCACGCCGTGATGCTGCGCCTGCAGTCGCTCGGCCAGCTCGCCGATGGTCGCCCACGCGCGGCCCGGATAGCCCTTGACGTGCAACAGCAACAGATATTGCAGCGGCGTGATGCCTTCGCCCTGCGCAGCCTGTTCGGAAAAGCGCTCGAAGCGGCGCATCTGGTAGCGAAATTCGGAGAGCTGTTCGAAGTCGACCTTGTTCAGCTCGCGCGTGCTTTTTTTCATCGGGAATCCATGGATCGTTTCAGTCTCCTAATATATCATAACGTGATATTTATGGCCGAAACTGTCCGCGTGGCGGGTGTCCTGGTCAAGTGTATGAGCGCGAAGCCGGTCAGGCAGCGGTGCGTTGTGGCGTTTGCGCCTGCTGATAAAGGCCCGAGATCAGGTCGGCCTGCGTGATGATGCCCGCGAGCCGCCGTTCCGAATCGACAACAGGCACGTGATGATGCCCGCGACCCGCGAAGATGCGCACGAGCTCGACGATCGGCGTCGTGGCCGTGACGGTCAGAACGTGCGTGGTCATCAGCGTGGCGACGTGCTGGCCCGCATCGGCGTGCGGACGCAACGCGCGCGCGATCGCATACAGTAGCAGACGCAGCGCATGCCGCTCGTGGCCGTCGTCGGCGAGGTCGGCGCGCGTGACGATGCCCTTCACGTGGCGCTGCGCGTCCACCACGGGCAGCGCTTTCACGTCATGCCGCTTGAGCAGCGTGCGTGCTTCGCCCACGGTCGTCGCCGGCGTGATGCTCACCACGTTGCGCGACATGACGTCGGCGCAGGTCAGCTCGCCGAAACTGCGCGCATAGGCGTGGATTTCGGCGTCGCGCAGGATCGTTTCCAGGTCGTCGGTATCGATGTCGAGCAGTTCGTCGCGATCGCGCAGCACGGCTTCGAGATCGGCACGCGAGAAACCGGCCTGGGGGGACACAGGGCCCACGGTCTTCGCGGGGCGGGCGGCGTGCGGGTAGCGATGCCCGGTGGCGGCGTGATAGACGAGCGCGCTGCCGAGCAGCAGGAACGATTGCAGCGCGACGGGCGCGACCACGAATTCATAGCCGAGCGCATGCACGGCCGGGCCGCCCAGCACGGCGGTGAGCGCGACCGCTCCAGAAGGCGGATGCACGCAACGCAGCGTGAACATCGCACAGATCGCCACACCGATGGCGACGGCGGCCGCCGGTATGGGGTCCGCTATCCACATGGCGGCGGTCACGCCCACGGTGGCGGAAACGAGGTTGCCGCCAATGATCGACCAGGGTTGCGCAAGCGGGCTGGCGCCCACGCCGAAGAGCAGCACGGCGGAAGCGCCCATGGGGGCGATCAGGTACGGCACGCCCGGATCGCTGCCGAGCATCCGGTGCGCCACTGCGCCGGTCACGGCGATGCCAAAGAGTGCGCCGAAGCCGGCGCGCAAACGCTCGCGCCATTTGACGGCGACCCTGGGCGGGGCGAAACGGGTGAGCCAGCGGAGGACTTTGAAGCGTGACACGGTTGGGCGCGCGGGTGCGTTGGGTAAATACGAAACCAGGAAGCCCGCGGGCGGGCCTCGGCGGACGGCTGCACGCCGCCGGAAGAATGGAGATTGTATCGCAATGTGATATATATCGCGACAGTTCGTCGCGGTGCGTTGCGACGATGGGGCAGGTTGGCGCGGGAGTTTTGGGGCGCTATGGCAGCTGGCCGGCGCTCGGCGAGGCGGGGGTAGGAGGCGAAGAGGCGAAGAGGCGAAGAGGCGGAAGGGGAGAGCCAAAGGTGTAGAGGCGAAGAGGCGAAGGCGCCGCCGCAGCGGGCGGCGACGCGTTACAGCCTGGCTGGCCAACACCGGCTGGCGGTTCGCGCCAGTATCAGCGGGTATCAGCCGGCATGCGGTGGCTGGCCCGCGAAGCGTGACGAAGGCGCGGCGTTGGGATGACCGTCCGCGCGATGGTGCGAGGCGCCGTTGGCATTGGCATTGGCATTGGCATTGCGGCCCGGCGCGGGCGGCGGCTGGTGCACCACGTGCGCTGGCGGGTGCCCGCCAGGCGCCGGCCGATAGCCGTGCGGGGGCGCGGCGTGCGGTTGCATCGTCATCCTCACGCGCTCGGGCGGCTCGGCCATGTGCGCCCGCTGCATCGGCAGATGGCCGTCGTTGTGTGCCATGACCGCGCGCAGCTCGCCGCGGCGGTGCAGAACCTCGCCGCGCAGGTCGCCGCGGCCGTAGTAGTGGCGATGGCGGTGGCCGTCCGGCCCCACGACCCAGATATACGTGCTGCCGCCCACGTAGACGACATCGCGGTCGAGCACAACCGAAACATACGCGTCGTACGGTTGTGGCACATAAACGGGTTGCGCGATGACGGCTGGCGGCGGCGGGGCGGCGACTACGGCCGTGGCGTGCACTGGGCCGGCGGCAACGCGGGCGTCCGTGACGCAGCCGGAAACGAGCAAGGTTCCGAGCAGGGTCCCGGTCAGGGCAAATGCGGTTGGGAGAGCGCGTGGTTTCGCGTTCAAGCGGGACTCCGGAATGAGTGGTTGGCGGTCCCGTCTGTTAACGGCAAATGCTCGGGCGCCTTGAGATAAACGTCCGGCGAGGCCTGCCTCCACAGTCACCGCGCCATCCGATTTTCACATAGCAGAGTTGCCAATTTGTGATTTTACGATGGCATATCGGCTTCCTATACTCGGCCGCAAAGCGTACAGATTGCGTACAGATTTCGCACCGAATCCGGAGACAGCCTCGCCATGAACGCCCCCGATCGTTCCGCCATGGAAGCCGCATCGCACGCCGCGTCCGTTTCTCTCGACGACAAATACACACTCGAACGAGGTCGCGTCTACATCAGCGGCACGCAGGCGCTGGTCCGCCTGCCCATGCTGCAAAAGGCGCGCGACCGCAAGGCCGGCCTGAATACGGCGGGCTTCGTCTCCGGCTATCGCGGCTCACCGCTCGGCGCGCTGGATCAGTCGCTCTGGAAGGCGAAGGCGCATTTGCAGGCGCACGACATCGTGTTCCAGCCCGGCGTGAACGAAGATCTCGCCGCCACCGCCGTGTGGGGCACGCAGCAGATCAATCTGTGGCCCGGCGCGCAGCGCGACGGCGTGTTCGGCATGTGGTACGGCAAGGGCCCCGGCGTCGACCGCACCGGCGACGTTTTCAAGCACGCGAACTCGGCGGGCACCGACGCGCGCGGCGGCGTGCTCGTGCTCGCGGGCGACGACCACGCGGCGAAGTCGTCGTCGGTCGCGCACCAGTCCGAGCACGCGCTGATCGCGGCCGGCATTCCTGTGCTGTATCCCGCGGATGTGCAGGAATATCTGGACTACGGCTTGCACGGCTGGGCCATGAGCCGCTACTCGGGCCTGTGGGTCGCGATGAAGTGCGTGACCGACGTGATCGAGTCCACCGCGTCTATCGATCTCGACCCGGATCGCGTAGAAATCGTCACGCCCCCCGACTACACGATGCCACCAGGCGGCCTCAACATCCGTTGGCCCGACACGCCGCTCGCACAGGAAGCGCGCCTGCTCGACGAGAAGTGGTACGCGGCGCTCGCCTATGTTCGCGCGAACCGCCTGAACCGCGTGGTCATCGATTCGCCGCGCGCACGCTTCGGTATCCTCACCGCTGGCAAGGCCTATCTCGACGTGCGCCAGGCGCTCAGCGATCTCGGGCTCGACGACGAAACCTGCGCGCGAATCGGCGTGCGGGTGCTGAAGGTGGGCTGCGTCTGGCCGCTCGACGCGCAGGACGCGCGCGCGTTCGCCACCGGCCTCGAAGAAATTCTCGTCGTGGAGGAAAAGCGCCAGATTCTCGAATACGCGCTCAAGGAAGAGCTGTACAACTGGCGCGAGGACGTGCGCCCGAAGATCTACGGCAAGTTCGACGAGCGCGACAACGAAGGCGGCGAATGGTCGGTGCCGCGCGGCAACTGGTTGCTGCCCGCGCACTACGAACTCTC
This sequence comes from Paraburkholderia sp., assembly GCF_035501035.1. GTDB lineage: Bacteria > Pseudomonadota > Gammaproteobacteria > Burkholderiales > Burkholderiaceae > Paraburkholderia. The sequence continues at coordinate 20,303 of NZ_DATJWR010000001.1, read as the reverse complement.
GCCGGCGCTGATCGCGAAGGCTATCGCACGACGCCTCGCGCGCGCCGACGTGCCCGAGGAGGTACGCGCGCGCATGCTGGCGCGCGTGGCGATCATCGAGGCGAAGGAGCGCGAGGCGGCGAAGCCGCGCGTGACCGTCGAGCGCAAGCCGTGGTTCTGCTCGGGCTGCCCGCACAACACCTCAACCAACGTGCCTGAAGGCTCGCGTGCGCTGGCCGGCATCGGCTGCCACTACATGTCGATGTGGATGGACCGCCGAACCGAAACGTTCAGCCAGATGGGCGGCGAGGGCGTGGCGTGGCTCGGCCAGATGCACTTTTCCGGCGACAAGCACGTGTTCGTGAATCTGGGCGACGGCACGTACTTTCACTCAGGACTACTGGCAATACGCGCGGCCATTGCAGCGAACGCCAACGTCACCTACAAGATTCTGTACAACGACGCCGTGGCGATGACGGGCGGCCAGCCCGTGGACGGCGTGCTCACCGTGCCGCAGATCGCGCACCAGGTTCATGCGGAAGGGGCGAAGCGCATCGCCATCGTGACCGACGAGCCACAGAAGTACGACGCCGGCATCGTGCTGCCCGCCGGTGTCGATGTCCATCATCGCGACCAGCTCGATACCGTGCAGCGCACCTTGCGTGATGTCGCCGGCACCACCGTGCTGATCTACGACCAGACCTGCGCGACCGAGAAGCGCCGCCGACGCAAGCGCGGCACGTATCCCGATCCGGCACGCCGCGCCTTTATCAACGACGCGGTATGCGAGGGCTGCGGCGACTGCTCGGTGCAGTCGAACTGCCTTTCCGTCGAGCCGCTCGACACGCCGCTCGGCACGAAGCGCAAGATCAACCAGTCCTCGTGCAACAAGGACTTCTCGTGCGTGAAGGGCTTTTGTCCGAGCTTCGTGACGGCCGAGGGCGCACAGTTGCGCAAGCCGCGCGCCGCGCATGGGGGGAGCGCTTCGTCCATCGATTTCGACGCGTTGCCGCTCCCTGCGCTGCCGGGTCTCGCGAAGCCTTACGGCATTCTCGTCACCGGCGTGGGCGGCACGGGCGTGGTGACGATAGGCGGGCTGATCGGCATGGCCGCGCATCTGGCGGGCAAGGGCGTGACCGTGCTCGACATGGCCGGCCTCGCGCAGAAGGGCGGCGCCGTGCTGAGCCATGTCCAGGTGGCGGCTACACCGGGCGCCTTGCATGCCACGCGTATCGCCACGGGCGAGGCGCGCCTCGTGATCGGCTGTGACGCGATCGTCTCGGCTTCGGGCGAGGTGCTTTCGCGCACCCAACATGGCGTGACGGCGGCTGCGATCAACAGCGGCGCGACGCCCACTGCCGAGTTCGTCAGGAATCCAAAGTGGACGTTCCCGGGTACGCAAACCGAAGCGGAACTGCGCGAGAGCATCGGCGATGGCTGCGCGTTCGTCGATGCCAATGCGCTCGCGCTCAGCTTGCTCGGCGACACGATCTACAGCAACCCGCTGCTGCTGGGCTTCGCGTGGCAGAAGGGCTGGCTGCCGCTCGAGCTGGCGCACCTGCAGCGCGCGATCGAACTCAACGGCGTTGCGGTGGAGAAGAACCGGCAGGCGTTCAATTGGGGGCGCTACGTCGCGCATCATGGCGAGGCCGCCGTGCGCACGTTCGCGAAGCCGGCGGCCGAGGCACAGGCCATCGTGCTGCAAATGCCCGAGTCTCTCGACAAGGTGATCGCGGCCCGCGAGGCGCTGCTCATGGCGTATCAGAACGCGGCCTATGCGCAGCAGTATCGTCGTGTGGTCGATCGCATTCGTGTGAAGGAAACGCAGCTTGGCGGCGATGCGAAGCTGCCGCTCACGCGCGCAGTCGCCGTGAATCTCGCGAAGCTCATGGCTTACAAGGATGAATACGAGGTCGCGCGCCTTTATGCCGACCCGGCGTATCTGCAGAAGCTGCGCGAGCAGTTCGAAGGCGAGCCGGGGCGCGACTATCAGCTGAACTTCTGGCTCGCGCCGCCGCTGTTCGCGAAGCGCGACGAGCACGGCCATCTCGTGAAGCGACGCTTCGGCGCGTGGATGCTGCCGGTGTTGCGCGTCGTTGCGCGCATGAAGGGGCTGCGCGGCACGCCGTTCGACGTGTTCGGCAAGACTGAAGAGCGTCGCGACGAGCGCGGGTTGATCGTCGAATACGTTGCGCTCGTCGATGAATTCTGCGCGAGCCTCGACGCGCAACGCCTGAGCGCCGCGCTGCAACTGGCCGCGCTGCCCGACGAGATTCGCGGCTTCGGCCACGTCAAGGCGCGCAATCTCGCCGCGGTTGAGAAGAAGCGGGAGCGTTTGCTGCAGGACTACCGCATGCCCGGCGCCTTGCGCGCCACGGCATGACAGCAGGAAGGCATCGACGCGGCGTCAGGCGGATTCCTGCCCGCGCCGCATCCAGCGCCTGACGATCAAACGCGGCAGGCGCAGCACGAACCCGGCGACGAGCCGCAGATGCATCCACGTGAGCAGCAGATTGTCGCGCGCGTAGTTGAAATGGGAGACGCCGCCCTCGTTGGCGCTGAAGTAGCGCACGGGCGCTTCAATTTTGATGGGCCGTACACCCGCCCAGGACAAACGCACGGCGGCTTCGGGGTCGAAATCGAAGCGGCGCATCCACGTTTGCCGGTGCATGATCGCCGCGAGCGGCGCGATCGGGTAGACGCGAAAGCCATAGAGCGAGTCGCCGATACCGGCCCACAGCGTTTCGAAGTCGGCGAAGAAGTTCGAGACGCGGCGACCCTGCACGCGCAGTTGCGGCGCGTCGGCGTCGAACTTCGGCAGGCCCAGCACCATTGCATCGGGCGCCGCCTGCGAGGCGGTCATGAATTGGGGAATCAGCGCGGCGGGGTGCTGGCCGTCGGAGTCCATCGTCAGCACGTGCGTGAAGCCTCGCGCGGCGGCGGCTTCGAGCCCCGCGAGCACCGCGCCGCCCTTGCCGCGATTGGCGGGCAGCACGATCAGATGCAGGCCGGGGTCCGCTTCGGCCATCGCTTGCAGGCGGTCGGCGCTGCCGTCCGTGCTGCCGTCCACGACCACCCACACGGGGTTCCATTGCGCGCGGGCGCCGCGCACGGTCTCGTCGAGCTTGGCACCCGGGTTGTAGCTCGGGATCAGCACGAGATGGGTGGACGAGGCGCTGGGCGTGGACATGGCAACGGCCGCTTGCGAAGCGGGAGACGCTGACGAGATTTTAGGCCGCGCCGCCGCGCGCGCGTGGGCGCGATCGCGCGCTACGCGCGCGCACGCGTCGTCGCGCGAGGGCAATTCGTAACAGGATGCTTCGCCGCCCGCACGTGTGCTCATGCGCGCACCCGCACCGGGCGCGGAGCGCGACTGCCGCTTTGCGTCGAAGGGTTGCACAGACACTCGTATTTCCTCTGGAGGTTGCCGCGACGCGCTCAGGCCATGCCGCCGTTGATCGAGAGCACTTGCCCCGTTACATAGGCGGCCGCGTCGGACACCAGGTAGGCGACCATGCCCGCCACTTCCGCGGGCTGGCCGGCGCGCTGCGCGGGCACGAGCTGCTTGATGCGCTCGGCGGGAAACGCCTGCTCGGCCATGGGCGAAGCGATGATGCCGGGCGCCACGGCGTTCACGGTGATGCCGCGCGAGGCCAGCTCCAGCGAGAGCGACTTCGTCGCCCCGATCAGACCGGCCTTCGCGGCCGCGTAGTTCGCCTGACCGCGGTTGCCCATCACGCCCGCGAGCGAGGCGATGTTGACGATGCGCCCGTGCCGTGTGCGGATCATCGGCATCAGCAGCGGCTGCGTCACGTTGAAGAAGCCATTGAGCGAGACGTCGATCACGCGGCGCCATTGCTCGCGCGTCATGCCGACGAGCGGCGCGTCGTCATGAATGCCCGCGTTGTTCACGAGGATCTGCACGGGCGCGTCCTCGACGAGCTGCTTGAGCGCGGCTTCGGTGGCGTCGGCGTCGGTCACGTCGAAGGCGATGGCGCGCGCACTGCCGCCCGCAACCACGATGCGCTGCGCGACGGCCTCGGCGTCTGCCGCGTGACGGTTCGCGTGCACCCACACTTCGTGGCCCGCCTGCGCGAGCGCTTCGCTGATGGCTTGCCCGATCGCGCCGCTGCCGCCTGTCACGAGTGCGCGCATGCGTTTTCTCCTTTCAGTGGCGACCTGAGCGCGCTCACCTGAGCCAGTCGATCAGCGTACGCGGTGCGCCGCGACATACGAGGCCAGCGCACCGAGCGTCGCGAAAATCTTTTCGTTGTCCGGATTATCCGAGCGAAGCTCGAAGCCGTACTTCTTCGAGATCAGCAGCGCGATTTCCAGAATGTCGATGGAGTCGAGCCCGAAGCCTTCGCCATAGAGCGGGGTCTCGGCGTTTACCTCGTCGAGCGAGACATCCTCGAGATTCAGCTCGCTCACGATCAGCGTGGCGAGTTCTTTTTCCAGTGCGTTCATGATGCGGGGGCTATTCGGGCCTGTTGGCCGTAGCGCCGGCCGCCCGATTTTAGGGTTCGCTTGATGTGAAGGTCACGCGGATTCTAGTCGATGGGTACGGGTGCGTATAGCGTGCTTGCCGGCGAAAGGGTTACAGAGGGTCGGTACGTGACGGCGCGCATTTTGGGACCGGAACGCGCGAGACGCTTGCGCGGCTTTGTGCACGCCCTGATTGGGCGCGAGCGTCGCCCGGCGCGGTTTCATACATTCAGTTACAAACGTCCTGCCTTGGGTTCCGATGATCCTCGTCGGCCAATCTTAAAATGTGCGTCCCGAACGAGCCAGCAAGAAGCCGGCCCGACAATCGCGTTTCCTATGACGATTGACGGCGCGCGAAGTGCTCTCTCTCGATCCTTTCAACGTTTGCCTACATGCCTTACCTGCCCATCCTGCCCCTGCGTTGCGCGCCGATCCGCACCGAAGCTGCTCGCCTGCCGCGCCGTTCGACGCCGCCCGCGAGGCGCGCTGGTCTGCCCGAGTGCGACGGCGGGCGAAGCCCGCGTGGAGGCCGACGATGAGCGGCGCGGCGGCCGCGGCGCGCGTCACGCTTGCCGTGGCGGCAGTGGCCGCCTGGCAGATTGGCGCGCACTTCGCGGTGGCGACGCCGGGCGCGCACGGTTTCGGCCTTGCCATGGCGCTCGTGCCGCCGCTGCTCATCGCGCTGGCCGCCGCCGCGCGCTCGCCGCGCCGGGCGTGGCTGCTGCCGCTGTGGGCGCTCATTGCGCTCGCACTGTGGCTCGCTCGTGCGCCGCTTGCTCACCATTTCGAATGGGGGCTGTATCTGGAGCATGTGAGCTTCAACCTCGCGATGGCGCTGCTGTTCGGGCGCACGCTCGCTGTGAGGCGCGTGCCGTTGTGCACGCAGTTCGCGGCGATGATCCACGGCGGCACGCCCACGCCGGCCGTCGCGCGCTACACGCGCGAGATCACGCTCGCGTGGACGCTGTTCTTCCTCGCGATAGCGGGCGTTTCAACGCTGATGTTCGCGTTTGCGCCGATCGTCGCGTGGTCGACGTTCGCCAACTATCTGGCGCTGCCGCTCGTTGCAGTGATGTTCGTCGCCGAGCACGCGTGCCGGCGTTTCGCGCTGCCCGACGAACCGCGCGCCGGCATGCTCGACGCGATTCGCGCGTACCGGCAGGCCACCCAGGCGCATGCGAAGCATTCCTGATTGATGGATGCCGCCTCGCCAACCCAGGAATTCGTCTCGACTGAAGTTATGCCGACTCATCCGCTCGTATTTCACTCGTCGCCGGACCAGGCGATCGCCTGGCGCGACGGCGCGCCCGTTACCGTGCGCACCTTCCTCGCCGATGTCGCGCGCGTGGCCGCGGCGTTGCCGGCGGGCGGCCACGTGTTCAACGTCTGCCGCGACCGCTACCGTTTCACCGTGAGCCTGTGCGCGGCGCTCGTGTCCGGGCGCATCAGCCTGTTGCCCTCGACGCACACGCCGGAAACCGTGCGCCAGCTCGCCTCGTTCGCCCCGGACGCGTTCTGCCTGCATGACACGCCGGATTGTGCGATCGACCTGCCGCGCTTCGCGTATCCAGAACCGGCGCAAGCCGACGCAGGTGCCGAAGCGGATAGGCAAGAATCGTTCGTCGTCCCGATGATCGACGCCTCGCGCATCATGGCCTACGTGTTCACGTCCGGCTCGACCGGCGCGCCGGTGCCGCACCGCAAGACGTGGGGCTTTCTCGTCGCCAACGTGCGCGCGGCGGCCGAGCGTCTCGGCCTGCTCGACGCGAGCGACTGCACGATCGTCGGCACCGTGCCCCCGCAGCACATGTACGGTTTCGAGTCGACGGTGCTGCTCGCGTTGATCGGCGGCCTCGCGTTCAGCAATCGTCTGCCGTTCTATCCCGTCGATATCCGCAACGAACTCGAAGCGGTGCCGCAGCCGCGCGTGCTCGTGAGCTCGCCTATCCATCTGCGCGCGTTGCTCGCCGCTGATGGCGCGTTGCCGCCGGCCGAGCTCGTGCTTTCCGCCACCGCGCCGCTCGCGGAGAAGCTTGCGAGCGAGGCCGAGGCGCGGCTGAGGGCGCCGCTCATCGAAATCTACGGCAGCACCGAAACCGGCCAGATCGCGACGCGCCGCACCGCGCAGGGCGCGACTTGGACACTGTTCCCGCAGATTCGCCTCGAAGCGCGCGCGAGCGAGGCGCAAGAAGACAAGGACGCAGACGACCGCGGCCCGACGGTGTGGGTCTCGGGCGGCCACGTGGAGCAGCCGGTGCCGATGGGCGACGCGCTCGAACTGCTCGACGCCGAGCGCTTCCTGCTGCACGGGCGCAAGGCGGACCTCATCAACATTGCGGGCAAGCGGACTTCGCTCGCCTATCTCAATCATCAGCTCAACGCGATTCCAGGCGTGGTTGACGGCGTGTTCTTCATGCCCGAGCACGACGAGCGCGCGGAGCACGAAGGCGTGAAGCGCCTCGTCGCGCTCGTGGTCGCGCCCACGCTCGCGCTTGCCGATCTGCAGCGCGCCTTGCGCGAACGTGTCGATCCCGCGTTTCTGCCGCGTCCGCTCGTGTTCGTCGACGCATTGCCGCGCAACGACACGGGCAAGCTGCCGCACGACGTGCTCGCCGCGCTCGTTGCGCTGCACGTACGCGGCGCGGCCGCCACGGTGACAGGCGGCGCGCCGGACGAAAACAAAAAGCCGGCGATCTCGCACTCATTCGCGATTCCCGCGGATCACCCCGCGCTGCCGGGCCACTTTCCCGGCCATCCGGTCGTGCCCGGCGTCGTGCTGCTCGATCACGCCATCGACGCGATCGGCGTGGCCCTGAACCGGCCGTGCGATACGTGGAAGATCAGTTCTGCAAAATTCCTGAGTCCTGCCGCGCCCGGCGAAACACTCGACCTGACCTGGGACGAGACGGCAAGCGGCGCGATTCGCTTCACGCTGCGCGCGAGCGGGCGCGATGTCGCGAGCGGCGTGCTTAGCGGTGGCGAAGCGGGCGCCATATCAGGCGCCGGGCCGCTCGCACACGACGCACACGACGCACACGACGGAGCGCGGCCATGACGAAGCGCACCGCCTGGGCGAAGCAGCAGGAGCGCAGCAACGCGCTGCTGTTGCGCATCATGACGTGGATCTCGCTGCGCCTCGGCCGCCGTGTGGGGCGTGCAGTGCTGCACCTGGTCGCTGCGTATTTCGTGCTGTTTTCGCCGCGGGCATGCGCGGCCTCGCGCGACTATCTGCGCCGCGTGCTGGGCCGTCCCGCGCGCTGGCGCGACGTCTACCGCCATGTGTTCACGTTCGCCGCGACGATCCACGACCGCATCTACCTGATGAACGCGCGCTTCGACCTGTTCGACATCCGCCCGCAAGGCCATGCGCTCGTGGAGGAAACACTCGCGAAGGGGCGGGGCGCGTTCCTGATGGGCGCGCATCTCGGCAGCTTCGAGGTGGTGCGCGCGCTCGGCCGCACGCGGCCCGATTTGCGCGTGGTCGTGACGATGTATGAGCAGAACGCGCAGAAGATCAACGCGACGCTGGCCGCCGTGAATCCCGCGGCGACACCCGAAGTGATCGGGCTCGGCCAGGTCGGCTCGATGCTGAAGGTGCACGAGCGTCTCGACGAGAACTGCATGGTCGGCATGCTCGCGGACCGCACGCTGTGCGCGAACGACGCGGCCACGATGCGGCGCATGGCCTTCCTCGGTGAGCCGGCGGCGTTTCCGCTTGGGCCGCTCTACATGGCCGCGATGCTCAAGCGCCCGGTGCTGTTCATGACGGGCCTCTACCGCGGCGGCAACCGCTACGACATCCACTTCGAAACGCTCGCCGACTTCACGGAGGTGCCGCGCGAAGCTCGCCAGCGCGCCATCGACGCGGCGCTCGTGCGCTATGTTGCGCTGCTCGACCGTTATTGCCGTGCGGCGCCGTACAACTGGTTCAACTATTTCGACTTCTGGCAGGGCGGCAGAAAGGCCGTGAGCGTTCGCGCAAGCGCGCCGACATCCGCAACCGCACCGACGGCCGCGCCCGCACCGGCTCCCGCGCGCCGCCGCGATGCGCGTGCCCACGCCGAGCTGACCGTGCATGAGGTAACCGACGCATGAGCGCGACACGCCAAAGTGCTTCCTTGCGCGGGCGCTGCCTGCACGCGATGGCGAGCGCCGCCTTCCTCGTGCTGATGGCGGTGCCCGTCGTGCAGGCCCGCGCCGCTGAAGCGGCCCAACCCATCCCGGCCGGCCCGCCCGCCTGGACGCTCGACCGCCTGATGTCGACGCTCGCGCAGCACAAGTCGGGCCGCGCGAGCTTCACCGAGACGAAATACGTTTCGATCGCCACGCAGCCCCTGGAGTCGTCGGGCGATCTCGTGTTCGTCGCGCCCGATCATCTGGAGAAAATCACGCGCAGCCCGAAGCCCGAGCACCTCGTGGTCGACGGCGACATGCTGACCGTGCAGCGCGAGAGCCACACATACACGCTCGCGCTCGCGCGCTACCCGGAGCTGGGCGCGTTCATCGAGAGCATTCGCGCGACGCTGGCGGGCAACCGCTTTGCGCTGGAGCAGGTGTACAAGGTCGCGCTCGCGGGTGAGGGCGACGACTGGACGCTCACGCTCACGCCGCTCGATTCGCGCATGCGCCGGGTGGTGAGCGCGATCACGATCGACGGCACGCGCGACGCATTGCGGCGCGTCGCGATCCAGCAGGCCGACGGCGACCATTCGCTCATGCGCCTGCACGCCCTCGCCGCGGATACGAACTGATGGGCCCGCGCGAGCGCCCGATCTTGGCACGCAGCATCGAAGCGCTGCAGCGCCGCGCCGTCATGGTGTGGCTGCTGTGCCTCGTTGCGTGCGCCGTCGCGGTCGGCCGCGCGAATTTCAGCGCCGACCTCTCCGCGTTCCTGCCGCGCTCCCCAGACGCCGCGCAGCGCGTGCTCGTCGACCAGTTGCGCGACGGCCTCACTTCCCGGCTGATCCTCATCGGCATCGAAGGCGGGTACGCGGATACGCGCGCCATGCTTTCGCGCCGCGTGGCGGCGGCACTGCGCGCCGACCGGCAGTTCGCGGCGGTCCACGACGGCTCGGGTGAGAACGACGCGCGCGACGCGCAGTTCATCTTTGCGCACCGCTACGTGCTGAGCCCAGCAGTCACGCCGCAACGCTTCACGGAGCAAGGATTGCACGAGGCGCTCGGCGAGAGCCTCGATCTGTTGACCTCGTCGGCGGGGCTCGTCGCAAAGGACCTGCTGCCGCGCGACCCCACCGGGGAAGTGGCGGCGCTCGTCGGGCAGCTCGACAGCGCCGCGCAGCCCGCGAGCCGCGCGGGCGTGTGGGCGTCACGCGACGGCCGGCGTGCCGTGCTCGTTGCGCAAACGGTCGCGGCCGGCTCCGACACCGACGCGCAGGCCCGCGCGATCGACGCCGTGCGCAGCGCCTTTGGCGCCGCCGCGCGTACCTTGCCGAATGCTTCGGCCTACCAGGTATCCATGACCGGGCCGGGCGTATTCTCGGTCGAAACACGCGACGCGATCCGCCATGACGTCGAACGCCTCTCGACGCTGAGCCTTCTGCTGATCGTGGCGCTGCTGCTCACGCTCTACCGCTCGCCGCGCACGCTCGTGCTCGGCCTGCTGCCGGTGCTTTCGGGCGTGGCGGCCGGCATCGCGGTCGTCGCGCTCGCGTTCGGCACGGTGCATGGCTTGACGCTTGGCTTCGGCACCACGCTGATCGGCGAGGCGGTCGATTACTCGATCTACCTGTTCGTGCAGTCGTCCCAGGGTACGCAGCGAGATGCGGCTCGAACGAGGGACACGATGCGCGCGTGGCTCGGCGCTTACTGGCCGACCATTCGCCTTGGCGTGCTCACCTCGGTGTGCGGCTTCGCTTCGATGCTGTTCTCGGGCTTTCCCGGCCTCGTGCAACTGGGGCTGTATTCGATCGCCGGGCTCACAAGCGCCGCGCTCGTCACGCGCTTCGTGCTGCCCAGGCTTTGCGGCGGCGCGCTCGCCATTCGCGATGTCTCGCGTATCGGCGCGGTGCTCGCACGCCTCGCGCAGGCCGCGCCGCGCATGCGCTGGCCACTCGCGGCGCTGGTGCTCGCCGCCGTGGCGGCGCTCTGGCTGCATCGCGACGGCCTCTGGAGCCGCGAGCTCTCCGCGCTGAGCCCGGTGCCTGCCGCGAGCCAGGCGCTCGATGCACGCCTGCGCGCGGACGTGGGCGCGCCCGACGTGCGCTATCTCGTGGTGATTCCGGCCGCGAGCGAGCAGGCCGCGCTCGAAGGCGCGGAAAAGGTCGGCGCGCAATTGCAGCCGCTCGTCGAGCGCGGCGTGCTGGGTGGCTTCGAAAGTCCGGCGCGCTACCTGCCGAGCGACGCGATGCAGCGTGCGCGGCTCGCGAGCGTGCCAGACGCGAATGTGCTCGCCGCGAACCTGCGCGAGGCGATCAAGGATCAGCCGGTGAGCGTGAGGCCCGACGCCTTCGCGCCCTTCCTGGCCGATGTCGAAGCGGCGCGTACGCAGCCGCTGGTCACGCGTGCGGACCTCGCGGGCACGTCGATGGCGCTTGCCGTCGATGCGCTGCTGACCCGGCGCGATGGCCAATGGAGCGCGATGCTGGCGCTGCGTGCGCCGCCGGGCGCGCAGGCGGCGAATCAGGCCGAAAGCGCGCCGAGTCTCGACGCCACGCCCGTGCGCGACGCCGTTTTACGAGCGAACGTGCCCGGCGCGCTCTTCGTCGACATGAAGGCCGAGGCAGACCGCCTCTACGTGGATTACGTGCGCGAGGACATTCGTCTTTCGCTTGCCGGCTTCGCCGCCATCACCGTGCTGCTGGCGCTCGCGCTGCGCTCGCCTTCGCGGGCGGCGCGCGCGCTCGCGCCGCTCGTCGCGGCGGTGCTGGTCGTGGCCGCCGGGTTCGCGCTGGCGGGCGTGCCGCTCAACATCCTGCATCTGGTGGGCATGCTGCTCATCGTCGCGGTGGGCTCGAACTACGCGCTGTTCTTCTGCAAGCAAGACGATGCGCAGCCCGTCACGGCGCGCACGCTCGTCTCGCTGCTCGTCGCCAATCTCGCGACCGTGGCCGGTTTCGGGCTGCTCGCGCTTTCTCATGTGCCGCTGCTCGAAACGTTCGGGCTGACGGTCGGGCCCGGCGCGATGCTCGCGCTCGTGTTTGCGGCGATTCTCGCGCCGCCGCCCGCGCGAGGCAGCACCGGGGCGAGCGTTGCCGCCCGTGAGTCCGCGCAGCGGCAAAGCGCACACGCGTACGCCGAGCGCGCCCACATGAGCTATTCGCATGGAGGCCGCGCGTGAGTTCACCATCGGCACCTTCGACACGCTCCGCGTCCGCTGCACCGTCTGCGCCCTTCACGCCCGCGGCCGCCACGGCGCGACGCTGGAAGCCCGCGCCGTTGATCTGTGGCGCGGCGGCGTTGCACGTCGGCGCGGCCGCCGCGCTCGCCGCGCAGCCGGGGGCCTGGCCGTGGGCAGCGGGTGGCGTGGTCGCCTCGCACCTCGCGCTCACGGCGGCCGGGCTGTGGCCGCGCAGTGCGCTGCTCGGCCCGAACTGGACGCGCCTGCCGGAGCATGCGGGACGGCGCATCGCGCTGACCATCGACGATGGTCCGGACCCCGAAGTGACACCGCGCGTGCTCGATCTGCTCGATCGCTTCGAGGCGCGCGCAACGTTCTTCTGTATCGGCGAGCGGGCGCGCCAGTACCCGCAGTGGGTCGAGGCGATCGTGGCGCGCGGCCATGCGGTCGAAAACCATAGCCAGCGCCATCGCCACACGTTCTCGCTCTCGGGGCCGCGCACGCTCCGGCGCGAGATCGCGCAAGCGCAGCGCACGCTCACCGAAATCGCGGGCGTGCCGCCGCGTTTTTTCCGCGCACCGGCGGGCTTGCGCAATCCATTCCTCGAACCGGTGCTGTGCGGCCTCGGCCTCCATCTCGCGAGCTGGACGCGGCGCGGCTTCGACACCCGCGCGGGCGAAGCCGGCACGGTCACGCGCCGTCTGCTCGATGGCCTCGCGCCGCGCGACATCCTGCTCGTGCACGACGGCCACGCGGCACGCGACCTGCACGGCGAGCCGCTCGTGCTCGACGTGCTGCCGGCGCTCTTGCGGGCCGCAGCCGCTGCGCAACTGCAGTGGACGACGCTGCGCGCGTGCCTCGACGACCAACCCTGATTCCCCCGATGCGCCAACGGACACGACTCACGTGAAACCCCTCATCCTTTCGCATTTCACCGCCACCAGCTGCCTCGGCCGCGGGCTCGACGCGACGCTCGACGCGCTGCGTGGCCAGCGCGGCGGCCTCGCGCGCTGCGACTTCGAGCGCGCGGAACTCGACACGTGGATCGGCGCCGTGGCCGGCGTCGACGCCGAGCCCATACGTGCCGATCTCGCGGACTACGCGTGCCGCAACAACCGCCTCGCGCAACTCGGCCTCACACAGGACGGCTTCGCGGGCCATGTCGAAGCCGCTGTCGCGCGTTATGGGGCGGCGCGCGTGGGCGTGTTCGTCGGCACCAGCACCTCGGGCATCCTCGAAACCGAATACGCGTATCAGCGGCGCGATGCGCAAAGCGGCGCGCTGGAGCCCGGCTTTCGCTACGCGCAGACCCACAACCCGTATTCGCTAGCCGCATTCGTGCGCGCGTACTTCGGCCTGTTCGGCCCGGCAACTTCGATTTCGTCCGCGTGCTCCTCGGGCGCGAAGGTGTTCGGCTCGGCGCGCCGCATGATCGAGGCGGGCCTGATCGACGCGGCCGTGGTGGGCGGCGTCGATTCGTTGTGCTTGACGACGCTGTACGGCTTCAACTCGCTCGAACTGCTTTCGCGCGAACCTTGCCGCCCGTTCGACGTGAACCGCAATGGCATTTCGATCGGCGAGGCTGCGGCCTTTGCGCTCGTCGAGCGCGCGCCCACCGGGCCCGATGGTCACGATGGCCACGATGCGCTCGACTCGCTCGATGACGACGCGATCCTGCTGCTCGGCGTGGGCGAATCGAGCGACGCGCATCACATGTCGTCGCCGCATCCGGAAGGGCTCGGCGCGCGCGTCGCGATGGAGCAGGCGCTCTCGATGGCGGGCGTGGCCGCGAGCGAGATCGATTACATCAACCTGCACGGCACGGCCACGCCGAGCAACGACGCGGCCGAAAGCCGCGCGGTGGGCGCGCTCTTCGAGCGCACGCCGTGCAGCTCGACCAAGGGCGCGACCGGTCATACGCTCGGCGCGGCGGGCGCGCTCGAAGCCGTGGTCGCGGCACTCACGCTGCGCCATCGCTTCGTGCCGGCCGGCATCAACACCACACAGCCGGACCCCGCGCTCGGCCTCGACTATGTGATGGAAAGCCGCGCGGCGCGCGTGGACACCGTGCTCAGCAATTCGTTCGGGTTCGGTGGCACGAACTGCAGCCTCGTGCTCGCTCGCGCGGGCCGCGTACGCCACGGGCATTCGGGATATTCGTCATGAGACTTTCCGCCTTCATCGAAAGCGTCGGCGTGATCGGCCCCGGTCTGACCGGCTGGGCGCACACCGCCGATGTCCTCGCGGCACGCATGCCTTACGCGAGCGCGCGCACGGTGCTGCCGCCACCGGCCGGTTTGCCGAGCGCCGAGCGCCGCCGCACCGGCCCCGTCGTCAGGACCGCGCTCGCCGTGGGCCATGAGGCCGTGGCGGCGAGCGGACGTGACGCCACCACGCTCGCCGCCGTGTTCGCGGCCTCCGGCGGCGATGGTCAGAACTGCCATGCAATCTGCGAGACGCTTGCCGGCGACGATCGCCAGCTCTCGCCCACGCGCTTTCACAACTCCGTGCACAACGCGCCCGCGGGCTACTGGAGCATCGCGGCGCGCGCGCGTGCCACGTCGAATGTGCTGTGCGCGCACGACGGCAGCTTCGCGGCGGGCCTGCTCGAAAGCGTGTGCCAGGTGGCCGTGGACGGCGTGCCGACCTTGCTGATCGCTTACGACACCGACTATCCCGAGCCGCTTCACGCGGTCCGGCCCATCGACGATGCGTTCGGCGTGGCGCTCGTGCTCGCGCCGCAGGCGAGCGCGGCGGCGCTCGCGCGGCTCGACGTGACGCTCACGGATGCGAACGCCACGCCGCTCGCTACCCCCGAGCTTGAGGCGCTGCGCACGAACAATCCCGCCGCGCGCGCGCTGCCTTTGCTCGAAGCGCTCGCGGCGCGCCGACCGGGGCGCGTGGTCATCGACTATCTGCCTGAGACGCGCGTGCAAATCGACGTGACCATGCCTGAAAGATTCGGAGAACCGTCATGACGATCGAGGCCGATCTGCCGGACGCGCTCGCCAACGTGCTCGACACTGCGAGCGTGGCGGCCATGGCGGCCACCGACACGGCCACGCCTGCCACGCCGCTGCGCGCGCCGCTCGACCGTGCATGGATCGCCGCGCACATTCCCCACAGCGGTGCGATGTGCCTGCTCGATACGGTCGAGGCGTGGGACGAAGCGCGCATACGCTGCAGCGCGACGAGCCATCGCGATCCACGCAATCCGCTGCGTTCGCGCGGCCGGATCGCGGCCGTTAGCGGCATCGAGTACGCGGCGCAGGCGATGGCCGTGCATGGCGCGCTGCATGCCGTGCGCGACGGCGCGCTGGCCGGGCGTCCGCGCGTAGGCTATCTTGCCAGCGTGCGCAACGTGGAGGCGCGCATCGCGCGGCTCGATACGCTCGACGCGGCGCTCGTGATCGAAGCCGAGCGCGTGAGCGGAGACGGCAACTCGATTCTCTACGGCTTCACCGTGCGCTGTGACGAACACGTGCTGCTCACGGGACGCGCGGCGGTCGTGCTCGACGCGTCCGCCGTCATACGATGAAAACTGACAAGGAAGCCTGAAAATGAAAGGTAAGCGGTTCATACTTGCCGCGCTCGTGCTCGGCATGGCCAGCTCGATGGCGCACGCGGACCTGCACGAAGTAAAAGAGAACATCAAGCGCGATTCGAAGGAAGCGGCCGTGAAAACCGGCCACGCCGCGCGCGACTTCGGCCACGCCACCGCAAGCGCGGCGAAAGCTGTGGGCCACGGCATCGCGCATGTGTCGCGCGAAGGTTACGAGGCCACGAAGCGCGCGACCAAACGCGTGTTCCACAAGGACGAGAAGAGCGACAAGAAAGACGCATAACGTCCCAAGCCTTTCGCGATGGCGCTCGTAGTCGTGTGCGCTCGCGAGCGCCATCGTGCGGCGCGCACGCCCGCCCAAGCGCACGCCGTGCGCGCCTCGCCGTCCACACCCCGTCATTTTCGGCCCCGCGCCGTTGCCCTCCCACGCTTCAAGATGCCTGAGCCGCTGCCGTTAACGCAGGGGCGGCCCCGTCGCTCGCCTGGCGGCAGGCGGTGTGCCGCGCAGCACACGCGAGATCGAACCGACCACGGGCGCATGGCGCGCCGCGGCAACAAGAGGGGACGAGGGTATGGTCTATTCCGAAGCGGCCGGCGAGTTCGGCGCAGCGGGACCACGGGGCGGTCAGTCGGGGGTGTCCGGAGAAACGAACGGAACGGATGCGGCGCTCGCATCGGAGCGCAGCGTATTGCGGCTGGTGTCGCGCAGCATGCCGCTGCCGGAGCTGCTGGCGGAGCTGTGCCGCCGCGCCGAGCGGCTCCTCGGAGAGGGCGCGTGCTGTTCGATCCTAAGGCTCGACAGCGACGGGCGGCGCCTGCGCATCGGCAGCGCGCCCTCGCTGCCGGCGCACTATCACGCCACGTTCGACGGCACGCCGGTGGGCCCAGGCGCGAGCGCGTCGGGGATGGCCATCCACGAGAAGCGCACGGTTTGCGTCGAAGACTACGAAACCGCGCTCGAGTGGGGCGAGTACCGGCGCATCGCGCTCGAAAGCGGCCTGCGCGCGGGCTGGACGATGCCGCTCGAAGACGACGACGGCGGCTTGCTGGGCGCGCTCGCCGTCTACCAGCGCCGGCGCTGGCGGCCCAGTGCGGCCGAGGAGGCGCTGCTGTGCGACATCGCCCGCAGCGTCGCGGCCATGCTGACCCAGCAGTCCATCGCCGAACGGCTCGCGCAGAGCGAGGAGCACCACCGGCTCGTCGTGGACCACCTCAACGAAGGCATCGTGATGCAGGCGCGTGACGACACCGTGCTCGCCTGCAACCGCAGCGCGCGGCGCCTGCTGCGCCTGCCCGACGACGCCATCGGCCGCAGCATCATGGACGTGATTCCGCGCGTGCTCGACGAGAACGGCGCGCCGTTGCCCACCTCGCAACGCCCGAGCATGCGAGCGCTCGAAACCGGCGAGCCCCTGATCGGCGCGACGGTCGGCCTGGAGCTTGCGCAGGGCGAGATTGTCTGGGTGAGCGAGAACGTGCTGCCTATCTTCCGGCCCGGCGAGAGCGAGCCGATTTCGGTGGTGGTGTCGTTCACGGACATCGGGCCGGTGCGCGAGGCGCAGCAGCAACTGCGCTATCTCGCGACGCGCGACGCGCTCACGGGCCTCTATAACCGCACGTTCCTCGCCGAGCGCATGCGTGCGCTGCTCGAAAGCGCGAACGGCGTGGCGAGGCCCGCGCTGCTATTCGTCGACCTCGACGGCTTCAAGAAGGTCAACGACACGGGCGGCCACGAGGCGGGAGACATGCTGCTGCGCGACGTGGGGCGGCGCCTCACCGCGTGCGTGAGCGAGGCGCATACGCTCGCGCGCGTGGGCGGCGACGAGTTCGTGATCGCGGTACGCCGCTACGACGACGTGGACGAACTCGCCGCGCTCGCGCAGCGCGTGCTCGACGCCATCGCCGCGCCGTTCGCCGTGGCCGGCAACGAGTACTACCTGGGCGCTTCGATCGGCATCAGTCTCTATCCCGACGATGGCCGCACGGCCGCCTCGCTGATCCGCAACGCCGACTCGGCGATGTACTCGGCCAAGCAGCGCGGCACGAACCAGTTCCAGTTCTTCACGACCGAGCTGCGCCAGCGGCTGCAGCGCCGCTTCCAGCTCGAGCGCGGGCTGCGCCGGGCGCTCGCTTCGGGCGAGCTGCG
The DNA here is from genome assembly GCF_035501035.1 of Paraburkholderia sp. GTDB lineage: Bacteria > Pseudomonadota > Gammaproteobacteria > Burkholderiales > Burkholderiaceae > Paraburkholderia. Next base: position 2,834 of record NZ_DATJWR010000001.1, on the reverse strand, counting down.
CCTCGTCTACCAGTCGATCGTGGACGGCGCGAGCGGCCTCATGATCGGCGCGGAGGCGCTGCTGCGCTGGGATAGTGAGGAGCTGGGCCAGGTCTCGCCGGTGGAGTTCATTCCCGTGGCCGAGGACACCGGCATGATCATCCCGATCGGCGAGTGGGTGCTCGAACATGCGTGCCGGCAGGCTGCGCAATGGCGGCGCCTCTTCGCGCCCGACTTCGTGATGGCCGTGAACTTCTCGCCGCGCCAGATCGCCGAGGGCCTGGTCGAGCAGGTCGTGAGCTGCCTCGCGAAGACGGGCCTCGCGCCCGACGGCCTCGAAGTGGAGATCACCGAGGGCATTCTGATGAGCGACAGCCAGAGCGTGCTACCGATCCTGCGTGCGCTGAACGACATTGGCGTGCGCATCTCGGTGGACGACTTCGGCACTGGCTATTCGTCGCTCTCGTACCTGAAGCGCTTTCCGCTGCACCATCTGAAGGTCGATCGCACCTTCGTGGCGGGCCTGCCCGACAACCGCGACTCCGTGGCGATCACCCAGGCCGTCGTGGCGATGGCGCACTCGCTCGGCATGCGCGTGACGGCGGAGGGCGTGGAGACGCCCGAGCAGGCCTCGTTCCTGCGCTCGCTCGCGTGCGAGCGGCAGCAGGGCTACCTGTACGGCAGGCCGGTGAGCGCACAGGCCTGCGCGGCGCTCCTGCGCGAGCATGCCGCCGGGCGCGTGCGCTCGGATGCATGAGGCAAACCCGACCGGGCGCCGCGATGCCCGCGCGGCAGCCTCAAGATTTCTCGCGGCAGGCCGTAGACGATGGCACAGGGAGCAGGGCCTGTTCACATGAAAACGACATGAGGAAACCATGGAAAGCGGCTTCGCAATCGACGAACGAACCCGCCTGACGAGCACGAACCAGTTCGAACTCTTGCTTTTCCGGCTCGGCGCGGCGCCGGGCAGCGAAGTTGGCGAAGTCTTCGGCATCAACGTCTTCAAGGTGCGGGAAATCCTGAGCATGCCGGCGATCACGCCGATCGCGGCATCGTCCGAATACGTGCTCGGCGCGGCGAACATCCGGGGCCAGGTGATGCCCGTGATCGACCTGCCCAAGCTGATGGGCTGCGAGCCGGCCACGGGCCTGAACATCCTGCTCGTCACGGAATTCGCGCGCTCCACGCAAGGCTTCGCGCTCGAGAGCGTGGACGAGATCGTGCGGCTCGAATGGAGCCAGGTGCTCACCGCCGACGTCACGATGGGCAACCGCGTGACGAGCATCGCACGGCTCGGCAACGATCCCGAGAGCAAGAAGCTCGTGCAGGTGGTGGACGTCGAGCAGGTGCTGCGCGACGTGTTCCCGGCGCAGCATCGCGCCGTGATGCCGGAGGAGGTGGGCGCGCGCGCGGTGATTCCGCCGGGGGCCAAGGTGCTTGCCGCCGACGACTCGGGCTTCGCGCGCGAACTCATTGGCCAGAGTCTCAAGGCGCTCGGCGTGGAATACACGATGGCGAAAACGGGCCTCGAAGCGTGGAAGCAGCTCGACGCGATCGCGACGAGCGCGGAGCGCGAAGGCAAACGCGCGAAGGACTGCATCGCGCTCGTGCTGACCGACCTCGAAATGCCCGAGATGGACGGCTTCACGTTGACGCGCAAGATCAAGGCGGACCCGCGCACGGTGGATATTCCGGTGGTGATCCACTCGTCGCTCACGGGCACCGCGAACGAAGCGCACGTGAAGAACGCGGGCGCGAGTGGCTACGTGGCGAAATTCGCCGCGGGCGACCTTGCGGGCGCGATTCGCAGCGCGCTGGCGGGCAGGCCGATCTACACGTGATCTCGTTCGATGCATGCGCCGGGGCGCGCGACGGCGTTCAAACGCTCCGCCGCCTTGGGCCCCGATTCCCGGATTACTTTCGGAATCCTTATATTCGGCCGCGTATCTTGGCGCGCTGACGGGACCTAGCGCGCAAACACTCGCCCAAGCTGCGGCTCGCTGTCATTCACGCCCGCGAGCCGCAGCGCATGCCATGCCATCGCATAGTTGCTCGACAGCACGGGCTTGCCGATTCGGGCTTCGAGTTCCGGTACGAGTGCGGCCACGCGCAGGCTCGTGCACGACACGAATACCGCATCGGCGTCGTCGTGCCGCGCGAGCGCTTCTATCGCACTGCGAATCGAACGGGAATCGATGCGCGCCACTTCGTTGTCGTCCGCATGCTCGAACGAGGCCATGCGCGTGACCGCCACGCCGCGCGCCTCGATATAGTCGCGCATGAAGTCGTTGATGGTGCGCACGTACGGCGTGAGCAGGGCCACGCGCCGCACGCCGAGCGCGTCGAGCGCGGCGAGCGCCGCCGTGATCGGCGTGGTGAATGCAATCTCGGGCCGCGCCTCGCGAATGCGCGCGCCCACCCTCGCTTCGCCTATCACCATCGAGGCCGAGGTACAGCCGAACGCCACGACGTCGAGCCGCTCGCCGGGCAGCAGCAGGCTCACGGCGGGTGCGATACGCGCCTCGATTTCCGCGAGGCGCGGCGGGGTGATATCCGGCGAGTTTTCGAGGCGGCATTCGTAGAACGCCACGTCCTCCTGGCGAAACAGATCGCGCCATTCGTATTCGATCGTATGGTCGGTCGCCAGCACGACGAGCCCGATCGCCGCGCGGCGGGCGATGCCGTCGTCGAGCGCGAAATCGAGTTTCGTGTACGTGTCCGGTGGATTCTGTTGGGGCGCGGTCGTAGTCATCTCAGTGTCAATCCCGTCATGTCGAGTTCGGGCTCGCGGTTGGCCATGATGTCGGCGAGCAGTTTTGCGGTGCCGCACGACATCGTCCAGCCCATGTGGCCGT